>JBDGSU010000133.1:0-29339 GCA_042217395.1 Halosimplex sp. | reverse complement strand
CTACGACGAGGAGAATCTGGAGACGTTCCGCGCCGAGTACGAGGAGATGCCGCTACACGAGAAAGCCCGAGAAAATCCACCTCTGGTTGCCGGTGTGCTGTGAGGCTCCCACAGAATGGTTCACATGGTTTGATGAGACGACTTCAAAATGCCGTGCACCGGGTGCACGGAGTTTTGATGACGTTAGAGTGTTCCCTTCCTGCGTCGAATAACTAACTCCCGAACACGTTCAACGTGGTCAGTATCAGCCCGCAGATACGCTGTGAGAATTGCTTCGACGACTTCAGACCGGCTGGCGTTGAGGTCGTCGCATTTATCAACCAATTCGTCCAGTTCGTCGCTAATTTCATCGGCGACAGCGATTCCAAATTTCTCTTTTGACATCGCTCAAACGCGATTAAATCTCCGTGCATCGAGTGCACGCCGATCTTAACCTGTGATCCGAGAATCAGCTGAGGTGTGTGAATGTTTCTGTGGCACCCTCAACAAAGTATAGGAGAATATAAATTTCATGGTTTAGATAGACGAAATAAAATATGGGGCTAGATTAATTTCCGTCGGTTTCCCGGTGGGATAATCTCACCGGAAACTCCACTGCGTAGACTCCCTTGTTTTTTCTCCAGAACTGCGGACATAGTGGGGTGGGTGTGTGTTCCTCCTCGTTCACTCCGTCTCGCCCGTTTTTTGGCTATTCGATAATCGTTCACCCCTCTTGGTTGTCACACTCGTACTACCGTCTCGAACCGAACAATCGGGGTTCTGCCTCGTCTCTCGTCCACACAACGCACTTCAGCTGAACAATACCTCTGTCAGAACGTCACTCTGATCCGTTGTCGATCCGACTCGTTCAGACCCACTCGTTCTGTTGAGTCTGGAATGGGGCACACCACTCTGTCTGCTGTTCTCGACGGGGCTCGACCGAGAACAGCGGACACGGTGGGGTGTTCGTGTCCAGGCGAACAATCTGGGACCCGAAATCCTCGGGGAGATTCGATCTCTGACGATCCTGTGCTCTCTAAGCGAGTAGCTCCAGAGATGGGTATATAAAACACCCCACTGTGTCCGCAGTAATCCCGTTCGTTCCTCTCGAATTATGAATTACTGCGGACACAGTGGGGTCTCATCCCACTCAAGACGCTCTCCCATCCGTTTACCGATGGAACGGGAGACGATAGAACGGGAGACGATAGAACGGGTGACGATAGAACGGGTGAGTCACAAGAACGCGATCCCAGTAGTTCGCAGGATCACAGTCCAACAGGCGCTGTAGCGCGCGGGAGTATTCACAAGTGGTTGAGCAGGTTTCTCAACGCGGATCGGGGCGTCGTCGACGAGAACGGCGATGTGATAAGTGGATACTCGGGCGGATACGGTCGGCCACTGCGTGGGAACTGAACGAACGAATTTCCGATGCGGGCGGACAGTTCGACGTTGTCGTCTCGGGCACGGTCCCGCTCTCTCGGTCAGCCTCCTCCTGGCCGAGATCTGACTCGAGACGCGGCCAGCGGACTGCGTCGCCGCCGGGACCCGCGGGCCGAAACCGATTTACGTCAGTTCGGTGGAACGTGGAACGAATGTCGCTGTTGTTCGAGCACGCGGTCGAGCGGTTCGACCTGTCGGCGGCGACGCTGCGCTCCGTCACCGACCGGGACTGCGAGCCGACCGCCGAGACGGTCCCCGTCCGCGCGATAGCCGAGTTCGCCGGGTACCACGAGTCACTTGCACCTCCCGACGAGGACTGGACGTGTATCCCGCTCCACGGATCCGAGAAAGCGAGCCCCGTCGACGAGTTCGTCGCGTTCACCGACGACGACCTTCGCGGACCTATCGTCGTCTTCGACCGCGACGGCGACCGCGACTTCCTCCCCGTCGACGAGTTCGCCGACACCGCGCTCGCGGACAGGGTCCGGTTCTGGCACTCCGACTACCTCCCCGAGACGTACCCGCCCGAGTACGACTCGCCCATCGACGACAGCGAACCGCCCCGGAATCCGGTCGACGCGGACGCACTCCTGGACGGGTTCCGCGACTTCGTCCGGGCCGAGCGGCGCGCCACCCGCGAGTCCAATCGCGAGCGCGCCCGCTCCTCGTCGGCCCGCGAGATATACGATCAGGGCGGCGACGCGGTCCCCGTACTGGACTGCCTGGGTGAAGACGACCGCGGCGAGTACCGCTTCCGCGTCGACGCGGGCGCGCTCGACGCGACACGCGACGGCGACTGGGCCTACGTCGTCGAGTCCGATTGCGGGCTCTACGAGGGCAACGAAGTCCTCTTGCACGCGCCCGGCGGCAACGGCGCAGGGGGCCGACCCGGGTCGACCGCCGACGACTTCCCCGTTCCAGCCGAGATCGAGCGGATCCGCGGCCTGAATCTCTGGCTCTCGGTCGAGTGGGAGTCCATCGACTCGTCGGCCGCCGTCGGCGCGGCGCTCTCGGGCGGCGACGGGTTCGGCCTCTCGCAACTGCTGAACCCCGTTCCGTTCGACCGGACGACCGAAGCCGTCGACGACCTCGTCGACCACCCACTCCTCGCCGTCCTCGCCGGCGAGCGCCCGGTTACGTTCTCGAACGGCGCGGCGGCTCAGAGCGTCCAACTCGACGAGGAACTCAACCAGGAACAGCAACTCGCCGCGGAGCACGCGCTGCTCGCCGACGACTTCTTCTGCGTCCACGGGCCGCCCGGCACCGGCAAGACGCGGACCCTGGTCGAGATCGTCCGCCGGGCCGTTCAGGCGGGGGACGACGTCCTCGTCTGCGCCGACTCGAACCAGGCCGTCGACAACGTCGTGGTCGGCTCGTCCGCCGGCGACGCCCCGGACGACACGTCGCTGCACGCCTACGGCCAACACGGCGCGGGCGAGTTCGCGCTCGAACGCGTCAACGCCGAGCGCTCGACGAACGGCGTCGTCCGACGACGCTACGGCGAGACTGCCGAGCGCGGGGACGTCGTCGCCGCCACCAACAGCAGCGCCGCGACGCTCGCACGGGAGTTCGACCTCGCCGTCGTCGACGAGGCGACCCAGGCCACCTGTACCGCTGCCTGTATCCCCGTCACGCGCGCTGACCGGGTCGTCCTCGCCGGCGACCACCAGCAGCTCCCGCCGTTCAGCGCGACGGAAGACCCGCCGGACACGAGTTACGGGCTCTCCCTGTTCGAACACCTCTACGCCGACGGCGGCGTCTACGACGGCGTCGGCCTCCAGCTCAAGACCCAGTACCGGATGCACCGCGACGTGGCGTACTTCCCGAACCGCGAGTTCTACGACCGGTCGCTGCGCAGCGGCCGGACCGTCGACCCGCTCCCCGACCGGCCGGCCATCGAGGGGTTCAACGTCGGTGGCCCCGTCGAGACGGTCGACCACTCGTACGCGAACGAGACCGAAGCGCGCCTCGTCGTCCACCTCCTCCGCGAACTCCGGGGAACCCTTCCCGCGAGCGACATCGGCGTCATCACGCCCTATGCGGCGCAAGTTTCGCTCGTTCGAGACCTCTGTCGCGACCGCATCGCCGACGCCGACGACCTCGCCGTCGACACGATAGACTCCTTCCAGGGCGGCGAGAAGACGGCGGTCGTCCTCTCGCTCGTCAGGAGCAACGGCGACGGCGAGATCGGCTTTCTCGGGCGTCCGGCGGACGGCCCCCGGCGGCTGAACGTCGCGCTCACCCGCGCCAAACGCTACTGCGCCGTCGTCGGCGACTTCCACACGCTCCGATACGACGCCGACGGCAAATGCACCGACCTCTATCGGGACTTTTACGAGTACTTCGACTCCACCGGCCGACTCAACGACGTGGACACGGCGTTGCTCTCGGTCTGACGAGAGTCCGGTGGCCATCGGTGCGCCACCCGTGACGCACCGACGCCGCTCAGAGCATCTCGACGCGGATCGTGTGTGCGGTCTCGGTCAGCAGGCCGCGGATGTTGTTCTTCACGTCGATGCCGGTGGCTCGCTCGGCGGGGATGACGATCTCGATGGCGGCGACCGGGCGGTCGTCCGGGTCGAGGACGGGCGTCGCGATGGCGACCCACTCGGGGGCGTCGGCGAGCGGTTCCTCCAGGAACTGGCGTTCTCTGAGCCCGTCGAGTTGGCCGGGGAGCGACGGGTCTCGCCCGTCGATCAGTTCGTCGCGACGGTCGGCGGGGAGGTGAGCGAGGATCGCTTTCCCGGGCGGGCTCTCGGTGAGCAACTCGCTGTCGCCGCGACGGCGGGGGTAGTCGTCGCGGCCGTCCGATCCGGTGGTGTAGACGCATCGACAGTCGCTGTCCTCGGCGATCCAGAGGTCGATGGGGGCGTCGAGCGACCGGGACAGCTGGTCGATCTTGTCCGTCTGATCGAGGACGAACCGCGACTCCGAGTTGCCCAGACCGTACTCGGTGAACTTCGGCCCCAGCACGTACACGCCGTCCCGGTTGTCGAGCGCGTCGACGGCGACGAGCGTCCGGAGGTGCTTGTAGACGCCGGCCCGCGAGAGGCCCGTCGCGTCCGTTATCTCCCCTGCTGTCGCCCCCTGGCGCTCGTGGACGACGTCCAGAATCCCGAACGCGGTCTCGGTCGCCGCGATCCGGTTCTCCCCTTCCATCTCCAGAGACCACGCCGTCGCTCGCAATAAGTCCACTGATGGTACACACTGACGCCGCGTCGGCCCGGACCGCCCTCCGGGGCGGAGGTCACCACTCGACGATACTGCCGTCGTCGTGGCGGCGGATCGGCGTCCGCCAGTCGCTGGCCTTCCCGGCGTGCTCGCGGACGCCCGCTTCGTCTATCTCGACGCCGAGTCCGGGTTTCTCCGAGAGGGTCACGTAGCCGTCCTCGTGTCGGAGGTCGTCGACGTTCTCGACGTAGGCGTCGACGTAGCGTTCGCCGAGCGAGGGCTGCTGGACGGCGTTGGTGGCGTGGCGGCTGAGTTGCGTGCTCGCGGCGTAGGCGATTGGACCGACCGAACAGCTCATCATCAGCTGCGCGCCGTAGGTCTCGGCCATCGTCGCGATGTTTTTGATCTCCGTGATGCCGCCGGCGTGAGAGATGTCCGGCTGGGCGATGTCGAGCCGACCCCCTTCGAGGTGAGGTTTGAACTCCCAGCGCGAGTAGAGTCGCTCTCCGAACGCGAGCGGGAAGTCGTGATGCGAGGAGGACTCGATTGTCTGGAGGTGCTCGGGGCGGACGGGCTCCTCGACGAACATCGGGTCGTAGGGCTCCAGCCGCGAGAGCAGGCGCGGGGCCATCGCCGCGGAGATGTGCCCGTGCAGGTCGATCCCGACGTCGATGTCGCGCCCGACCGCCTCTCTGGCGACTTCGAGGTACTCGCAGATAGCGTCGAGGTCCGCGGTGGACTCTATCGAGGAGGTCTGGTAGGCGGTCAGGAGCTTGATCGCGGTGAATCCGTCGTCGACGGCGTCGGTCACCAGTTCCGGGACCTCCTCGACGTCGTCGGTCACGATCTTCTTGTAGACCTGCACGCGGTCGCGGGTACACCCGCCGAGGAGGTCGTACACCGGCTCCTCGGAGTACTTGCCCTTGACGTCCCAGAGCGCCTGGTCGATGCCGGCGATGGCCGACATGAGGACCGGCCCGCCCCGATAGAAGCCGCCGCGGTACATCCGCTGCCAGTGGTCCTCGATCCGGCTCGGGTCCTCGCCGAGGAGGTACCCGTTCATCAGCTCCTCGACCGCCGTCTTGACCGTGTCGGCGCGCCCTTCGAGGATCGGCTCTCCCCACCCCGTCGTCCCGTCGCTGGTCTCTATCCGCAGAAAGAGCCACCGCGGGGGCACCTTGAACAGTTCGTAATCGACGATCTGAGCCATGTCTGGCACACGTTCGCCGGCGGTGTTAAGCTTTCACCGTCGCGGGCGCGCGGTCGACCGCCGGAACTGTCGGACCCGTCGAACGCCGATGCCGGACTCGGCTCCGGCGCGACGGGAGGTCTGTCTGCTGGTCCAGACGCACCCCAGTCTCCGAACTCCGTCCGTGGCCCCGAGATATATCAGCCAGTCGATTATATCAATTAGATATGTTACTCTGTTTCTTGCTGTTTTGATCCCTTCTCTACTCCGTGTCGTTCGGTATCTGTCGCACACGGGTCGTCAGGCGGAGTTCCGTGAGAGCGATGCAGTTGGGCCGAATTACGCCTCGAGAATGGAGTATTCGATAGATGGCGAGATTTCGGCGAAGTCCGGTCACCGCCACGTCGCGGCGGTCAGATACGCCTGTAAACCGTGAAAATCGGAGAGTAAGAGCGATAATGGAAATAGACGGCGTGGTCCGACCGACGACCTCGTCGTCCGAAGAGAGAGACAGCTATCGATCCGAACTAAAATTATAAAACTTCATACTGGTGTAAGGTAGTATAAAAAATCTATACAGTGGGCGCGCGACCAGACGCGCGATCCGAACCCCCACGGCGACCGGCGGTCGCCGTCACTCCAGCGTGAAGTCGGGTTCGAGACCGGCCTCCTCGTAGTACTCGCGGCGGTCTTCCTGGTCTTCGGACTGGATGCGGTCGGCGGCCTCACCGACGGAGCGCGCGACTTCCAGCGGGACGACCACGACGCCGTCGCCGTCCGCGACGACGACGTCGCCGGGTTTCACTTTCGTCCCGTCGATGTTGACGGGGACTTCCGCGGCCTCGAACTCGTCGCGGCCGGGGATGATCGGCTGGCTGATCGTCTTGTAGTAGGTGGGAATGTCCTGTTTGATCAGCTCGTCGGTGTCGCGCACGCCGCCGTTGGTGACGACGCCCGCAGCGCCTTCGAGGTTCCACCCGAACGCGTTGGCCGAGCCGATGTTCCCGACGTCGATGCCCGTCGCCTCCAGGACGACGACGTCGTGCTCCCGGATTCCTTCGGGGGAATCTCCGGGCCCGCCGGCCCTGTCGCCGTACCACTCGCCCTCCCACTCGGCGAACTCGTCGTTCGTCAGTTCCTCGGGCCGGGAGAGGTGCCGCGGCGTCTGGGTCGGCATGTACCGCACCGTGTTGGCGAACCCGACGCAGCGATGCGAGAACTCCTCGATGTCGCGGTACAGCGGGCGGATCTCCTGGCTCACCTGGCCGATGTCGTGGTAGCCGTTGTAGTCGAGGCCGTCCACGACGTCCGTCACGCGCAGCCCCTCGTAGAGATCGATCAGTTCCTCGCGCTCCTCCGTCGACAGCGGGTACTCGTACTCTGCCATACGTAGGCCAGGCGGTCACGGCCGATTAAGCGTTGGGTTGCCGGCAGCCCGCCGGACGAAAACCCCCGACGCCGGGCCGGCGAACGAAACCCCCGACGCCGGGCCGGGAAACCCACATTTAAGACGCCGCTGGCCCACCGGGAGATCATGACCACTGAGCCTCGCGTGCCGACGGCGCTCCCGCGCCTGACGCCGCGACCCGACGCTGTCGCCGACGTCACCACGCCCCGCCGGTCGCTGGCGGGCGACTGGTGGTTCACCGCCGCGCCGCCCGACGAACCGCCGGGAGCGGACGCCGACTGGCGGACCCACGACGTCCCCGGCCAGTGGGCGACCGAAGGGTACGCCGTCGACGAGAGCGCCGGCGACGTCGGGTGGTACAGCCGCGAGTTCCGCGTCCCGACCGACTGGGCCGGTCGAGTGAAGCTGCGCTTCGGCGCGGTCTACAGCCACGCGACGGTGTGGGTAGACGGCGGGTGCACCGGGGAACACGAGCGCGTCGGCGAGTCCACCGGGGAACACGAGCGCGTCGGCGAGCACGAGGGCGGCTACACGCCGTTCGAAGTCGACGTCACCGACGCCGTCTCGCCGGGCGCGAACCGACTCGCGGTGGCCGTCCGCGAGTCCTCCCGCGCCGCCGAACTCGACTGGGGGAACGTCACGGGCGGCGTTCTCCGCGACGTGACGCTGTTCACCGTCCCCGACTGCGCGCTCTCGCAATTCCACGTCGAGACGGAACTCGGCGACGACGCCGACACCGTCCGCGCGCTCCTGACCGCCACCAACGACGGCGACGCCGCCGTCGACGCCGCCGAAGCCGAACTGCGATTGACTGGTCCCGACGGCGAGACAGTCGCCACGCGCACGGCGACGCTCGGCGCTATCCCCGACGGAGCGTCCCGCGATCTGGCGGTCGATCTCACCGTCGACGACTCGGAGCGCTGGAACCCCGAATCCCCCGCGCTCTACGACGTCGAGTGCACGCTCGCCGCCGACGGCGAGGGGATGACGGCCACCCGACGGACCGGTATCCGCGATATCGCGGTCGCCGGGAACGAACTACGAGTGAACGGGACGGCCGTCACGCTCCGGGGCGTCAACTGGGAGGAGGTCGACCCCGAGCGCGAAGGGGTACTCTCGGCGGCGCAGACCCGCCGGGACGCCGAGCGACTCCGGGCGGCGAACGTCAACTACGTCCGTCCGCACACGTACCCGCCGACCGAGGCGTTCCTCGACGCCTGCGACGAGCTCGGGATCCTCGTCCAGGTCGAGTTCCCGTTCACGTTCGTCCGGGAGGAGACCGCGGATCTCGCGGACGACGACGCGTACCGCGAGACGTTCCGCCGCGGCGCGCTGGAGACCGTCTCGCGCGACCGGAGCCGCCCGTCGGTCGCCGTCTGGTCGCTCGCCAACGAGTCCGTGTGGGGACGCAACTTCGCGGCGGTCGCCGACGCCGTCGCCGAGGCGGACCCGACGCGGCCGAAGACGTTCAACTGGGCCGAGTACGACGACGCCGACGCCGACCACTGCGAGGTGGGGAACCACCACTACCCCGAGATGCGGGTTCCCGGGGCCGACACGGCGACGGACTTCGCGGGGTTCGACAGGCCCGTCCTCTTCGACGAGTACGCCCACGTCTACTGTTACAACCACCGGGAACTCGCTACCGACCCCGGCCTGCGCGACGACTGGGGGCGCTTTCTGGACACCATCTGGGAGACGGTCCGCGGCGTCGACGCGGCGGCGGGCGCGGCCGTCTTCTCCGGGATCGACCACGTCCACCCCGAGTTCCGGTGGGGGACCCTCGACTCTCACCGCCGCGAGCGACCGGAGTACTGGCACACGAAGAAGGTCTACGCGCCCGTCCGCGCTCGCGAGGTGGACCGAACCGACGACGCGGTCGCGGTCGAACTGCGCAATCGCCGGGAGTTCGAATCGCTGGGGTCCTGCCGGATCGCCTGGCGGGTCGGCGACGAGGAGAGCGAGTCCGACTCGGCGTCCGGGACGATCAGCGCCGACGTCCCACCGGGAGAGCGCGACACCGTGCTGATACCGCTCCCCTCCGCTGCCGGTCGCGACGCGGCGGTCACGCTCCGCGTGTTCGACGAGACGGGGCTCCTCCTCGACGCCTATCGGTTCGAGGAAACCGACGGAGAGAGCGGTTCGATCCCGGAGGAGCCGGCGACCGGATCAGTGAGCGAGGACGGTCCCGCCCTCGTCCTCGCGGCGGACGAACCGGCGGGTCGGTGGGCGGTCGACCGCGGAACGGGCCGCCTCCTCGCGGCGACTGACCGGGGGCCGACGCTCGACGGCGTTCCGACGCCGGTAGTGACGCCGCTGGAGAGCGGCCGGACGGGCGAACACCGGGACGCCGAACCGTTCGAGGGATGCGTCGACGACTGGACGGTCACGGACGTCACCGCTGTCGGCGACGCGGTGCGCCTCGACGGCAGCGGTGACGGCGTCGACGCCGCGGTCACGTTCGAACCGCTGGCGAACGGGTGGGTGCGTCTCGCGTACGACCTGACGGTGACGGCAGAGGCGACCGCCCGCGAGGTCGGTCTCGCCCTCGACCTGACTCCCGGACACGAGACGCTCTCGTGGACGCGAGACGCGTACTGGAGCGTCTATCCCGACGGCCACGTCGGCCGAACCGAGGGCGTCGCGCGGGCCTTCCCCGTCGGCGAGCGTCGGTCGAGCAGCCCCTCTCCCGCAGACGCCGGAGGGTCGTCCGGCGGGGACCGGGACTTCTCGCGTCCCTGGTCGCGAGACGGCACCGCGCGCGGCTCGAACGACTTCCGAGCCGCGAGACGAAACGTCAGGACGGCCGGTCTGACGACCGACGACGGCCGCGGGATCGAACTGCGGGCGGGCGGCGACGCGCACGTCCGCGCGGCGGTTCTCCCCGACGGCGTCAGACTGTTCGCGCTCGCGCGTTCGCTCGCGGGCAGCGGGGGCGAGTGGTTCGACCGGAACGCCACCGTCGACGAGGACCCGGACCTCTCGACCGGTGCGACGGTCACCGGGACCTTCGACGTCCGACTGACCGGGGAGTGACTCTGCGCGTTTCGCAGTCCATCGGCGGTCCGGCCCCCCTCGCCTGTCTCCGCCGGTGTGTACCGAAAGTACACATTGATCGTAGATTACACTCGTAATAGTGTAATTTGTTCGAGATCGGTCTACTAATAGTGCACACCGGGCGACGCAGCGTTCGAAACAGCGCCCGCCTGTCGGGGGTGCGTAGATCGGAGCGACCGCCGGCTGGGTGCGTGGATCCAAGCGCCCCGTGTCGACGCCTCTCGGTAGTGACGGTCGAGCGCTGGTCGCCGATCATCTCTCAGATAGAACACGTTCCACAACTATTATGTGTGGTTGGTCGGCAACCGGAGGTGGAGTCATTCGCATGACAGACGATAGCAGTACTCGACAAGGGAGCGGACCGTCTCTCAGTCGCCGTAACGTCCTCGCGGGGGTCGCGGGGGTGACGCTCGGTACGACGCTACCGATGGGGAGCGCGGGCGGAGCGACGCCATCGGCGTCCGGAGACGCGGCGTCGGCGGCGCTCGTTCCCGAACCGGCTGAATCTGGCTCGGGCGGCGTCGCGTCCCTCGACGGGACGTGGGACTTCGCGCTGTCGGGGAGCGAGGACCCGCCGTCGGACTCGGACCGACGAGTCACGCCCGACCGCTCGGGCGCGGGCAACGACGGGACCCTCGGCGGCGATCCCCCGGTCGTCACGGACGACTCGGAGCGCGCGCTGGGTCTCTCCGGCGAGCGCTTCGTGGCGGTCGGCGACGCGGACAGCCTCGATTTCACGTCGCCGGGCTTTACGGTGAGCGTGACATTCAGATACGATGGGGACGGTCCCCTGTTCTCGAAGGGCGGCGACCAGTACTCGCTCGGCGTCTGGGCCGGGACGCTGTCCTTTTGGACCGAGGGCGACGGCTCCTGGCCCGGCGTGGACGCCGGCGACCTCACGACCGGGCGGTGGTACACGGCGACGGTCGTCGTCGACGAGGGCGAGATCCGCCTCTACGTCGACGGGACCGAGGTCGGGTCCGCGAGCCACGACGCCTCGTCGCTCCCGAGCACCGACTCGCCGCTCCACGTCGGCTACGACTCGGGCAACGACGACTACGGCTCGCCGGTCGCCGACTCGCTGCGCGTCCACGACACCGCGCTGTCGGCGGCGGAAGTCGCCGCCGACGCCGACGCCGCAGAGGTCCCCGACAGCGCCGTCGCCTGGCTTCCAATTGACGACGCGACGGACGGCGTCACGCCCGACGAGTCGGGGAACGGTAACGACGGCACGCTCAGCGGCGATCCGCCGTTCGTCCCCGGACGCTACGGCAGCGGACTCGACCTCGCCGGCGACGGGTACGTCGCCGTTCCGTCGGCCGAGAGCCTGGCCTTTACGTCGCCCGGGTTCGCGGTGCGGGCGACGGTCCGGTACGACGGCGGCGGTGGTCTCGTCCTCGACAGGGGGAGTAGCGCCGTCGCGGGCGGCACCGAACAGTTCGGGCTCGGCGTCTACGGCGGGACGCCGAGTTTCTGGTTCCAGACCGCGGGCGGCGACTGGCCGACGGTCAGCGGCGGGTCCCTCTCGACGGGCGAGTGGCACACGCTCACGGCCGTCGTCGCGGCGGACGAGGCGAGACTCTACGTCGACGGCAGCGAAGTCGCGTCGACGGGCCACGAGGCCGACGGGCTGGTGGGAAGCGACGCCCGATTCGTCGTCGGCGGCAACGACCTCGACGCGGCCGTCAAGTCCGCATCGGCGTTCGAGACGGCGCTCGACGCTGCACAGGTCGCGGACGGGTTCGCGTCGCCGCCCGCCAGCGCGGTCCTCTGGCTCCCGTTCAACGAGATCCGCGATCTGGGCGTCGAGTGGCGCGACGAGTCCGTCCCCGGGCAGTGGGCCTACGACGGGTACTTCGTTCCCGACGGGGCGTCGGACTGGTACCCGCCCGAGGGACAGCTCGGGTGGTACCGCCGCGAGTTCGACGTGCCCGCGGACTGGGACGGACGCCGCCTCCGCCTCCGGTTCGACGCCGTCTACAGCGAGGCGCGCGTGTACGTGAATGGGACGGAAGTCGGCGAACACGTCGGCGGCTACACCCCGTTCGAGGTCGACGTCACAGACGCAGTGACCGCCGGCGAGTCGAACACCGTCGCGGTCGGCGTCTCCCAGTCCTCGAAGGCCGACGACATGGCCTGGCAGAACGTGACGGGCGGCATTCCGCGGAGCGTCGCGCTACTCGCGCTCCCCGACCGCCACCTCGCCGACCTGTTCGTCGAGACCGACCTCGCCGAAGGCGGGTCGACCGCGACCGTCACTGTCGACGCGACCGTGCGGAACGACGGCGACGCCGCGCTCGACGACGGCACCGTGTCCGTCTCGCTGACCGATCCGGACGGGGACCCCGTGGGCTCGACAGACGCCGCGGTCCCGTCGCTCCCCGCCGGCGAGTCCGAGACGGTCACCGTCGAGTTCGAGATAGACGAACCCCGGACCTGGAACCCCGAGCAGCCCAGACTGCACGACCTGGCGGCGGAACTGAGCGCGGACGGGACGACCCATCGGGCGACCGAACGGGTCGGTCTCCGAACCGTCGCCGTCGAGGGCAACTCCCTGCTGATCAACGGGCGGGAAGTCACGCTGCGCGGCGTCAACTGGGAGGAGATCCACCTCCCCGAGTACGGCCACGCGGTCCCGCCGGCGGTCACCCGCGAGGACGCCCGCAGGCTGAAAGAGGCCAACGTCAACTACGTGCGGACGGCTCACCACCCGACGTCGGAGGCGTTCCTCGACGCCTGCGACGAACTCGGCATCGTCGTCGAGGTGGAAGCGCCCCACACGTTCCTCGGCGTCCACCGGAGCGCCCCCTCTCCCGAGGTCGTCGTCCAGCAGACCGTCGAGATGGTCGAACGCGACAAGAACCGGCCGTCGGTCTGCATCTGGTCGCTCGCCAACGAGTCCTCGTGGTACGACGTCTTCGAGACGGCCGCGCGACGCGTCGACGAGATCGATCCGACGCGTCCGATAATCTTCAACGGCGCGGAGTACTGGCCGGAGGCCCCCTACCGCGACACGTACGACTTCGCGACCCACCACTACCCCGCGTTCAGGACCGGGTCGTCCGTCGACGCGTACGACGACACCGACGAGCCGATCCTCTTCGACGAGTACGGGCACCTCTACTGCTACAACGACAGCGAACTCGTCACTGACCCCGGTCTCCGCGA
The DNA here is from genome assembly GCA_042217395.1 of Halosimplex sp. GTDB lineage: Archaea > Halobacteriota > Halobacteria > Halobacteriales > Haloarculaceae > Halosimplex. The sequence continues at coordinate 15,924 of JBDGSU010000133.1, read as the reverse complement.
CGAGTGGGGACGGCTGTTCGAGGCCGTCTGGGAGCGGTGTCGCGCCGGCGACTCGGTCGCGGGTGCCGCGCTGTGGGCCGGCGGCGACCACCTCGAACAGTGGGGCGAGTACTACTGGGGGATGCTCGACCGCGACCGCCGCCAGCGCCCGGAGTACTGGCACGTCAAGACGACCTACGCACCGGTCCAGATCACCGACGTCGAGTGGCGCGGGAAGGGCCGCGTCGAGGTCACCGTCGAGAACCGACACGAGTTCGTCGACCTGGCCGAGCGGACGGTCGCCGTCGAGGCCAAAGGCAGAACCGAGGAGCGCACGCTCCGGGCCGCGCCCGGCGAGTCGACGACCACCGCCGTCGTGGCCGGCGGCCGCGACGTCCGAATCACAGTCACGCACCCGCTCGGGTACGTGATCAACGAGATGACGCTCTCGCCCCGTGACGCCGACGCCCCGGAGACGCCGTCAGCGGGCGACCCGGACGCGACGACGACCGACGCCGGTATCCAACTCGACGCGGGCGGGTCTCTCCTCTCTGTGGACGAGAGCGACGGCACAGTCGCGTTCGAGTCGGACGACGGCGACGTGCTCGTCGACGGGGCGGTCGACCTCGCGCTCACCCCGACCCAGGGATTGACCGGCCGCGAGTACGCGTCGGCCATCGACCATCGGCCGGCCGGCCGAACGGTCTCCGACGTGTCGCTGACAGACGACGAGCGCGGGGTCGCCGTCGACCTCTCCTACGACCTGGCCACCGGGACGGTCACGCTCCGCCCGCTCGAAGGCGGACTCGACGTCGGCTACGACTTCGAACTCGCCGAGGCGGTGTCCGCCCGCGAGGTCGGCGTCGCGCTCCCGGCCACCGGATCGTTCGAGTCGCTCTCGTGGGAGCGCGACGGCCGCCTGTCTACCTATCCCGACGACCACGTCGGGCGACAGCGCGGGACGGCCGAAGCCTTTCCCGACGGGACGCGCCCCGACAGCGAGGCTATCGATACGCGGTCGGGCCGGCCCTGGAAGGACGACGCGACGAGCCACGGCTCGAACGACTTCCGTAGCACGAAGCGAAACGTCCGCGCCGCGACCGTCTCCGACGGCGACACCGGGGTCCACGTCCTCTCCGACGGGTCACAGCACGTCCGCGTCAGCGTCGAATCGGACCGCGTGGACGTCCTCGCACTCGACCGCTCGCTCTCCGGGACGAACGCCGACGCCTGGTTGAACCGCCACCGGGTCCTCGACGTCGATCCCGCGCTCGACGCCGGCGAGACGCTCAGCGGGTCGGTCACGCTCGGGGTCGTCGGAGGGGTGCCGTCGCCCTACGACGCCCGGGACCACGGTGACGACCGCGACGCGGGGAATGGACACGGTCGCGGCAAAGGGAACGCGAAGGGCCGCGGAAACGGCGGGGGCGACTGAAACGGGACCGGAGACCGAGACGCCGCTCGGTCCTCCGCCGGACGCCTCTGTCCGCGACGCCGACCCCCGTCTCTCGCGCCGACGCGGCGCGACACCAGACGCTCTTTTGTTCTCCTCGTTTTCCCGGGTGACCCGGGGCGACCCCCGCCCGCTCTGTGTACTAACAGTGGATACGTTCTCTGAATTACAGCCATATCAGCGTAACGCCGCCCTCGAACCGGCTATCCGGTCCACTGTTAGTACACGTCACGGTCGGCCCGTGGCACCGTCGGCGTCGAGTCGGACCGAACGGACGAGAAGGGGACGGGAACGCGACAACCGGCGGTCACCGACTGTCGGCCGGCGGCAACCGACCGGCGAGTGCAGCGGGGTCGGACGCCGCGGGATCGAACGGCCGGAGAACGACGCTGTAGGAGGTCGGTTCGGGGTCGACTCGGTGCTCGGGGAGCGGCTCGACCGGCGTGCCGCCGACGCCGGCGACGTCGCGGTCGAGAAACAGCGTCGCGCCGTCGCTCGGGTCGAGGTCGGCGAGGCGGGTCGCCTCGGCCAGGTTCTCGTACTGGTCGAGGCGGACGTTCAGCGGACGGTCGCCGTACGCCAGCAGACCGGCGTCGTCACCGCGCACGCTCGCCCAGCGGACGTCGGTCTTGTTGCCGTTGTCCGACGGGAGTCGGTAGGGGACGAACTGCTCGTCAACGGCGCCGGCGTACCGGCCGACCTCGCTCCCGGTCTTGCGGTCGGGATACGTCTCCTCGGGACCGCGACCGAACCACTCGACGGTCGTCAGCGACGCCGGGAGGTCGTACTGCACGCCGATCCGCGGGAGCCAGGTCGACAGCGACTCGCGGAGCGCGTCCGTCGGCTCCGCGTCGACCGCGGTCGCCACGGCACCGTTCCCGAAGACGTCGTGGCTGTACGTCACGGCGAACAGCGCGTCGCCGTCGGGATTCCGGACGAGGGCCTCGACGGCGACTCGGACCCACTCGGAGGCGCGACGCTCGACGTCGCACTCGACGGCCTCGTGGGCGAGCGCGCCGAGACCGAGCGCCGCCCACTCGCTGGCGTTGTCGTAGCCCCACTCGGTCTCGCTGCCGATGTCGGCCTCGTTGGCGATGGGCGCGCGGAACGCGCCGAACAGCGGGCCGTCCGTCGCGACGGTCTCCCCGTCGTAACGCAGTTCGTCGAACGTCCCGCGCTCGGCGTCGAAGCGGTAGGCGAACCGCTCGCCGGCGAGTTCGACGGCGTTCCCAGTCTGTTCGACGGTGACCGGTGATTCGACCGTCTCCGCGAGCGACGGCGGACTCTCGCTCTCGAACGGGAGCGAGAACTGCTCGAAGCCGACTTCGTGACTCGCCTGCGCCCAGTCGGTGTCCGCGGCCAGCCGGACCCGGACCGTGAGGTGACTCTCCGAGCCGGGCCCGAGGTCGGGGCGGTCGAACGGGACGTAGACGCCGCGCGTGTGCGACGGCGGGACGTCCAGGTCGAGCGTGCCCGACTGGACGACGTCGCCGTCGACGGTCACTTCCCAGGTCGTCTCGTAGGCCGCGAGGTTCGTGCAGTCGTGGTGGTTCGTGACGGTGAGCGCGCCCGCGCGGAGAGCGACGGCGTCGAAACTGAACGGCTGGTGGGACTTCTTGAGCTGGCGGAGTTCGGGCTGGAGCGTCAGGTCCGAGAAGGCGGCGCCGTCGAGCAGGAACGGGTCGTCGTCGAACCACCACTCGCCGTCGTCGGCACCGGGGACGACGTCGCCGGCGAGCGTCTGGTTGACCCACTCCCAGACGAACCCGCCCTGGAGGCCGTCGACCGCGCGGATCAGCTCCCAGAACGCGTCCTGGAGGCCGAGGCTGTTACACAGCGCGTGGGCGTACTCGCCCATCACGAGCGGGCGGTCCTCGACGGCGCTGTGCTGGACGAGCGTGTGCGGAACCGGGTAGCGCGGCCCCGAGACGTCCGTGAACGGCGCGGTTCCGGTCATGCTCTCGTGGAACGCCTCGTAGGGGGCGTCGCCGTCGCCCTGGTGGTAGACGAAACGGGTGCCGTCGCGCTCGCGGGCGAATGCGGCCATCTCCTCGTGGGCCGACCCCTGCCCGGCCTCGTTGCTCGTGCTCCAGCCGACGACGGCGGGGACGTTCTTGTGGTGTTCGACCATCCGCTCGAACCGCCGGACGAACGCCCGGTGAAAGGCCGGCCGCTCGTTGACGAAGTTCATGTTGAAGTGCGTCTCGACGTTCGCCTCGTCGACGACGTACAGGCCCAGCTCGCTCGCCAGTTCGTACACCGGCAGGTCGTTCGGGTAGTGCGAGGCCCGCACGGCGTTGACGTTCTGCCGTTTCAACTCCCTGAACTCCTCCAGCGTGCGCTCGAACGAGACCGTCCGCCCCGTCTCGGGGTCGTGCTCGTGGCGGTTGACGCCGCGGAAGGTCACCGGGTCGCCGTTGACGAGGACCCGTCCGTCCTCGACGGTCAACTCGCGGAACCCGACGCGTTCGGGCACCGCCTCGCGGACGGCCCCGTCCGGCCCGCGGAGCGCCAGCACGAGGTCGTATAGATCGGGGTGTTCGGCCGACCACTCCGCCGGCGAGTCGACCTCGGTCCGGAGCGTGGTCTCGCTGCCGTCTTCGGGGACGACGGGCGCGTCGAACGCCGCGACCGCCTCCCCGTCCTCGTCGTAAAGCGTCCCGGCGACGGTCCACTGCGCCGAGTCGTCGCCGTCCGCCGGGGTCCCGTCGCGCTCGCCGGGAACGCCCAGTTCGGCGTCGACGGCGAGCGTCGCGTCGCCGGAGGCGTCGTCGAGGGTCGTGCGGACGAACCAGTCCCGGAGGTGGACGGCGGGCTTCGAATAGAGGTACACGCTGCGGAAGATGCCGCTGAAGCGCAGCATGTCCTGGGTCTCCAGGTAGCTGCCGTCCGAGAAGCGAAACACCTGGACGGTGAGCGTGTGCTCGCCCCCCGCTTCGAGGTGGTCGCTCACGTCGAACTCCGAGGGGGTCATCGACCCCTGGTCGTAGCCGACGTACTCGCCGTCGATCCAGACGAAGAAGGCGGACTTGACGCCCTCGAAGTGGAGGTAACTGCGCCGGTCGCCGCGCCAGGACGCCGGGACCTCGACGGTCCGGCGGTAGGTGCCGACGGGGTTGAACTCGTCGGGAACTTCGGGGGGGTCGGGCTCGTCGTCGACTTCGGGGATCCGCTCCCAGGTCAGGGCGTGGTTGCGGTAGATGGGCCTGTCGTACCCCTCTAGTTGCCACACGCTCGGGACCGACAGGGCGTCCCAGTCCGCCGACGGGCCGAGGCGCTCCGGGAGGTCGGCGGGCCGCTCGGCCCAGCGAAAGGACCACTCGCCGTTCAGGAGGCGGCAGTACTCCGATCTCGCCCACCGGTCCTCGGGCTCCGTCAGGCGCTCGGCGGCGGCCCTGGCCGACGCGGTCGACTCGTACGGGACCGACGGGACGTGCGCCGGCTCGACGTTCTCGCCGAGCCGTCCCGGATTCTCGATGTAATCCGACAGTCCCGCCAGTTGTGCTGGCTCTCGCGACACGGGTACTCACCGTAAGTCGCGGGTCATACTACAAAAATGGCCGGGGTCGAACCGCGGTCGGTCCCGAGCGAGAACCGGAGGTATGTCGCCGGTGGTCGCGGACGCGTCGTCCGGTCACAACGCGGGGGCCGCTCGCCCTGATACGGACTGGCATGGGAAACTATTTTTAGTGGAAAGGCGAAACGCTCTGGACATGAGGTATTACGTAGAGCGGACCTTGCAGGCGTTCGTCACCGTCTTCATCGTGGTGACGGTGACGTTCGTGATGATCCGGCTCATTCCCGGGGGTCCGATGGACTTCATGCGCGCCCAGCTCATGCAGCAGGCCCAGGGCGGGGGCGACTCGGTGGACATGGCGCGGATCAACGAACTCGTCGAGGCGTACACCAACGTCCAGCCGGACAAACCGATGTGGCGTCAGTACGTCGACTACCTCGTCGCGCTCGCGCAGCTGGACCTGGGGCAGTCGGTCTGGTACGACCGGGCCGTCGCGGACATCCTCGCCGGGGCCATCCCGTGGACGGTGTTCGTCCTCGGCGTCTCGCTCGCTATCAACTTCGCGCTCGGGATCGGACTGGGCGCGCTGATGGCCTACTTCGAGGGGAGCCGCTTCGATATCGGCGCGACGCTGTTCGCCATCCTCTCGACCTCCGTCCCCTACTACATCGTCGCCATTCTCCTGGTCTACGGCTTCGGCTACCAGCTCGGCTGGTTCCCGACGGGCGGACGCATCGCCTCGGACGTGGATGTGGGACTCACGCTCACGTTCGTCCGGAGCGCGCTCTATCACGCCGTGTTGCCGGTTCTCTCGCTCGTGACCGGGTTCGCCGGCCTCGCTATCAGCATGCGGGCCAACAGCATCAGCGTCCTCGGCGAGGACTACATCCGCGTCGCGCGCCTGCGCGGCATCAAGACGCGCAACATCGCCCTGCGACACGTCGTCCGGAACGCCATCCTGCCGATCTGGACGCAGCTCCTGATCTCCATCGGCTTCCTGTTCGGCGGCTCTATCATCCTCGAACAGATCTTCAAGTACCACGGCGTCGGCTTCTACATGTACCAGGCGATCCAGTCCCGGGACTACCCGCTGATGATGGGCGGGTTCCTGGTGATCACCGTCGCCGTCGTCGTCTCGGTGTACGTCGCCGACCTCTCGTACGGGAAGATAGACCCGCGGGTCACGACCGGAGGTGACGAATGAGCAACCCCGAACCCACCGCCGAGGACGACTCGCCGTTCGACGTCCGCAGCGACGTCGAGATCACGACCGCCGAGCGCTACCGGCGGTGGTTCGACCGCGCGGTGCTCGCGCCGCTTCGGATCGCGGCCAACGACTGGCGGACGGTCGTCGGCTGGAGCATCATCTTCGGGTACATCCTCATGGGGACCGTCGGCGTCGCGCTCGTCGAGCCCACTGCTCCCAACGAAGGTGCGGACCTCGTCGGCCCGTTCCAGACCGCGGAGTTCCCCCTCGGGACGAACGCCGTCGGCGAGGACATCTTCGCGAAGATCGTCCACGCGACGCCCGAAGTGTTGCTGATGAGTCTGACGGGAGCGACGTTCGCGGTCCTCGTGGCCATCGTGGTCGGCGTCACGGCGGGCTACGTCGGCGGGCTCACCGACCGCGTCCTCTCGACGCTCATCGACAGCCAGATCGCCATCCCGGGGCTCCCGCTGGTCATCCTGCTGGCCATCTTCATGGAGCCGAGCAATCCCCTGGTCATCGGGCTGATCCTCTCCATCGACGGCTGGCCGGGGCTCGCTCGCGCGCTCCGTTCGGAGGTGCTGTCGGTGAAAAACACGAGCTACGTCGAGGCCGCCCGCATCATGGGTGACTCCCGGGCGAACATCATGCGAACGGACGTGCTCCCGAACCTCCTCCCTTTCATCGGGATCAACTTCATGAACACGGCCCGGAACATCATCTTCGCGGCCGTCGGGCTCTACTTCATCGGCGCGCTCCCCTACTCGCTGCAGAACTGGGGGATCATGCTGAACAAGGCCTACAACAGTACGGCGCTGTTCGTCCCCTCGGCGTTCCACTGGCTGTTCTTCCCGATGCTCGCCATCGTCCTCTACTCGGTCGGCCTCGTGCTGATCGCCCAGGGGACCGACCGCCTGTTCAACCCGCGGATCCGCGCCCGTCACGCCGACACCGTCGAGGAAGACCCGACTGACGTGCAGTAGGGCCGTCGTTCACGGTCGTTTAGGAAAAATTTTAAGTAGGTGCTTGGTAAGGTACCAACGAGGGCTCACGTAGCCAACCATGAGTAACGATATTGGCCGTCGAGACTATCTCGAATGGATCGCAGGGACTGCCGCCGTCGGCGGAACGGTCGCGCTGGCCGGCTGTTCGGACGGTGGCGGGAGCGGATCGCCGACAGACGGATCGGGTGACGGTGGCGACGGCGGTGACGGTGGAGCGACCGGTGGTGACGGCGGGACGACCGGCGACGGTGGCACCGAGGAACCGACGCCGACGGAGACGTCGGTGGCGAACACGTTCCCGCGGGAGGGGACGTTCGACATCGGCATGGGGACGGTGCCCGACGAGGGGCAGTACAACCCGTACAACTCGAAGCGACTGCTCATCGGGGACAACAACTCGCCGAACATGGTGTTGTACGACGAGCTGTGGCAGCCGCTCCCGAAGACCGGCGAGGACTACATGGAGCAGGGGACGCTGCTCACCGACCGGAGCTACGACCCCGACAACGCGTCGGCGACGCTGCACATCCGCGAGGACTCGGTGTGGCACAACGGCGACGACTACACTGCCCGGGACCTGGTGACCCACTACAAGATGGAGCAGTTCGTCAACGACGCGCTCGGGAACGTCGAGTCGTTCTCTATCGCCGACGACAAGACGGTCGAGATCTCGCTGTCCGAGGCTGTCAACCCGGACATCCTCTGGAACAGCCTCCAGATGGAGGGCACCGTCAAACACAGCGAGTTCTCCGAGTGGCTCCAGAAGCTCCAGGACGCCTCGACCGACGAGGAGCGCGACCAGGTGCTCACCAACTTGCAGGGGTGGACCATCGAGCAACCGGTCGGCAACGGCCCGTTCAAGTACGACCGCGCGGGCTCCCAGGAGCTCGTGCTCACGAACTTCGAGGACTACCACCGGCCGGTGCCGTTCACCGAGTACAAGTACCACTATCTCCCGGACCTCAACTCGGTCGTCTCGGCGTTCCTGGGCGGTGACCTCGACGGCCAGGCCCACATGTCGGCCCCGAAGTCGACGCAGAAACAGCTTCCCGACCACATCGTCAAGATCCGCGCGGGTACCGCCTCGGGCGGGTGGAACCTCTCGGTCAACATGGAGCACTCGTTCCTCGGCAACCGGAAGGTCCGCCAGGCCATCGCCCATCTCATCGACCGCCAACGGATGGCCGACAACACGCTCCCGTCGCACGGCTACGTCGAGAACATGGTCGGGCTGACGAACAAGATGGCCCCGAACTGGCTCGGCGACGCGCTCGGACAGTACGAGACCTACCAGGGCAACAACACCGAGAAGGCCGCGGCGCTCCTCGAAGAGGCCGGGTATCCCAAGGAGGACGGCACGGTCGTCGACTCGGACGGCGAGCCGGTCACCTTCGAGATGCTCACCCCGACCTGGGAGAACCCCAGTCGAGTCACCGAGACGGCCAAGACCATCTTCGACGACTTCGGGCTGCAGGCCGAGATATCCAGCCAGCCCGGGACGCAGTTCTCGAACCGCCGGTCGAACGGCGACTTCGACATGACGCTGTTCTACTGGTGGGCACCCCACCCATACAGCGGCTACCAGCGCGACTTCATCAACCGACAGGAGCAGATCAACAACGATACCGAGATCGAGGTCCCCTCGATGAGCGGGTCCGGGTCGACCACCATCGACGTGCAGGCGAAGCTCGACCAGCTCTACACGGAGACCGACCAGGCCGCGGCGAAGGAGGCCGTCCAGCAGATCGCCTGGACGTACAACAACTACCTCCCGACGCTGCCGATGACCCAGGGCATCACCACGTCCTACATCGGCACCGAGGACTGGCACAGCGTCCCCGAGGACAGCAAACACTACGACCCGCTGTACCCGACCGAGTGGTGGGTCCGCACCGGCGACCTCTACCCGACGAACTAACGCTCGCGACCCCTCTGTGGTGGCATCTTCTCGTCCTGTTCTCCGTTCCCCGGCGACTCCCCTCGGACGCGGATTCCCCTCCGCCGTTCGCCGTGACCGCCTGTCCGCCCGTCAGATCCGGTCCCGTCGATTGCAGCGCCGATAGGCGTACGTGACGGCCAGAAGCGTCGGGACGACCACGGCGAAGTCGACGAGGAGGATGGCGTGCGACGGCGAGTCGGAGTCGACGCCGACGACCAGCGCGAACCCCAGGAGCGAGAGCAGGGTCACCTCCACGACCGCGGCGACGAGCAGGTACTTCCGGAACGGGCAGACGTAGTCCCAGAGCCCCTCGGAGACGGGCCGGTCGTCGCGGTCGGGCGCACTCGACATGCGTCGAGCATTCGGGGCCGGCCGTATTAATCGCTCGAAGACTCGGAGGGGCGCGCGCCGTCGTCGAGCGCCGTGAACTCCTCGTCGCTCAGCGGTTCGCTGTCCCAGTAGGGGTGGTCGTCGAGGACGCGAAAGCAGGCGACTCGCGATTCGTCGCCGGCCCCTTCCAGCGACGGGCTCTCCTCCGCGCAGGCCTCGCGGGCCTCCGGACAGCGGGTGTGGAACCGACAGCCGCTCGGCGGGTCAAGCGGGTCGGGCACGTCGATCTCCCGGAGCGGCGGCTCCTCGACGTTGGACTCCTCGGGATCGAGGTTCGCCGTCGCCCACCGCAGGACCTTCGTGTAGGGATGTTTCGGGTCGTCGAGCACCTCGTCGGCGGGACCTATCTCGACGAGTTCGCCGAGGTACATGATCCCGATGCGGCCGTCGGTCTTCTTCGTGAGATAGCGGGCGTTCGAGAGGTTGTGACTGATGAACAGGTAGGAGGTGTCGAACTGCTCCTGCAGGTCGAGCAGCAGGTCCATCATGTCCACACGCAGCGAGACGTCCAGCGCGGAGACCGCCTCGTCGGCGAGGATGAGGTCGGGGTTCATCAGCAGCGCCCGGACCAGCGCGACGCGTTGCTGTTCGCCGCCGGAGAGCTGGTGTGGATAGCGGTTCGCGTAGTCGTCCGGCGGCGTCATCCCGACGCGTTCGAGCATGCCGTAGATCCGCGCCTCGCGGTCCTGTGCGCTCAGGTCCGGTTCCCAGATCTTCAGCGGGCGCTCCAGCGTCGACTGGACGGTCTTGTGCGGCGTGAGCGCGCTCCCCGGGTCCTGGTGGATGATCTGGAGGGCGCGGCGGATCTCCTCCCAGGGGACGTCGACGTCGTCGCCCGCCTTCGCTTCCCAGATGTCCTGGCCGCGATACCGAACGCTCCCGCCGGTCGCCTCCTCGGCCCCGATGGCGACCTTGCCCAGCGTGGTCTTGCCACACCCCGACTCGCCCACGAGGGCGACGACGTCGTTCTCGTAGATGTCCAGCGAGACGCCGTCGACCGCGCTCACGACGCCGGGATCCTCGCGGATCCCCTCGATGAAGCCCTGTTCCTCCTCGAAGTGGACCTCGACGTCCCGGAGCGACACGACCGGGTCCGTCCGCGACCGGTCGACCGAGACCGAGGTCGAAGCCGTCTCCCCCGTCTCCGGTTCGTCGCCCGCGCGGTACTCCTGGAGGCTGAGCGGGATCGTGTCCGCGACGTCGTCCCAGTAGTGACAGGCCGAGCGGTGGTCGTCGCCGGCGTCCAGCAGGTCAGGGTCGACGCTCCGACACTGGTCGTCGGCCATCGGGCACCGCGGGTGGTAGCTACAGCCCTCGGGGACGTCCACCGGGTCGGGGCTCTCGCCCTCGATTGGGCGCATCGACTCGACCGGCGTGTCGAGGTTCGGCGTGGCGTTGATCAGCGAGCGCGTGTACGGGTGATTCGACGCCGTGATGATCTCGTTCGCCTCGGCGATCTCGACCATCTCGAAGGCGTACATCACCGCGATGCGGTCCGCGAGCTCCGAGACGAGCTCGAGGTCGTGGGAGATGAACACCATCGTCAGGTCGTAGCTCTCCTTGAGCCGGTCGAGCAGGGCCACGATAGAGCGCTGCATCAGCAGGTCGAGCGCGGCCGTCGGCTCGTCCATGACGAGCACGTCCGGTTCGAGGAGCAGCGACAGGGCGATGAGCGCGCGCTGTTGCATCCCGCCGGAGAGCTCGTGGGGGAACGACCCGAGGACGCGCTCGGGATCGAGATACAGGTCCGAGAGGAGTCGCCGGGCGCGTTCCATTCCCTCCTCCTCGTCCTCGTCGTGGGCCTGGAGCGTCTCGCGGAACTGCGCGCCGACTCGCATCGTCGGGTCGAACGAACTCATCGCGCCCTGGAACACCATCGAGATCTTCTCCCAGCGCAGGCGACGAAGCTCCTCGTCGGAGAGGTCGAGGACGTCGACCGACTCGCCGCCCTCGGGGTTGAACCTGACCTCGCCGGTGAGCTGTCCCGGTTCGACGACGGCGTCCATGAGCGCGGAGGCGAACATCGACTTGCCCGACCCCGACTCGCCGACGACGCCGAGGATCTCGCCGCGCTCGACGTCCATCGTCACGTCGTCGAGGACGCGCGACACCCCGCGGGACATGTCGAACGTGACGCTCGCGTCCTCGACTTCGAGGATGGCGTCCCGCCCCCGGGCCGCGCGCCCGTCGTTCGCTGCGTGCGCCATTACGCCCCACACCCCGCGCTGGGACGAACGGCTATCCGCCGCGCTACTGCGACTGAAGCGACCATGTGGGCAATACACGACCTTCCGATATAATTGTGTTACGCTCTCTCAGTGCGGCGTCGCCGCCTCGTCGCGGTCGCGGCGGCAGTTGCGTCCCGCGTCGACCGCCGTCCGACGGGCGATCCGCGCTCAGTTCGTGACCCAGTCGTCCTCGCGGGCGTGCTCGAACACGGCGTCCTCGTCGAGCGTGACGCCGAGGCCGGGCGCGTCGGGGACCGGTGCGCGCCCGCCCTCGAACAGCGATTCCGCGACGAGGTCGGCCCACCACGGGACGCCGACGGCGTGGAACTCCAGGCCGAGCAGGTCCTCGACGGCCGCCGCCGCGTGGACGCTCGCGGCGAAGCCGATGGGCGACCCGGCGAAGTGGAGGTTGGCGCTCATGCCGTGGTGGTTGGCGAACGTGCAGGTCCGGGTCGTCTCGCGGATCCCGCCCGCGGTCAGGAGGTCCGGCCCGACCGCGTCGACCGCCTCGTTGGCTATCAGGGGGCGGAAGCCGTCGACCGTGTAGAGATCCTCGCCGGTGATCGTCGGCGTCGCGACGGCGTCTGTGACGCGCGACCACCCGTCGACGTCGTCGTCGGGGACCAGGTCTTCCAGGACGGCCAGGTCGTACCCGTCGAGGCGCTCGGCGACCCGGACCGCGTCGACGACCGGGTACCGCGAGAGTCCGGCGCAGTCGAATCCGACGTCCGTCTCGCTGGCGACGGCGTCCCTGATGGCCGCCGTCACGTCTTCGAGGTAGTCCAGTCCCGCCTGGGTCACGTTCCCGTCGGCGACGCCGGCGTCGCCGGTGACGCGTTCGAGCGCCGCCGGCGCGAGGTCGAACTTGAGGAAATCGAACCCCTCGGCCTCGCGCTGTGCGGCGTGTTCGGCGTACCCCTCCGGAGAGTAGTCGTTGCCGTCGAGCGCGTAGTCGGTCGCCGACTCCGCCACCGGCTTCCCGGCGCGACAGTCGCAGTAGACGCGCACTTCGTCGCGGTACTTTCCGCCGAGCAGTTTCCAGACCGGTTCGCCGACCGCTTTGCCATAGACGTCCCACAGCGCCATCTCGACGCCGCTGACACCGCCGCCCGCGCGGCCCCACCCGCCGAAGTGACGGATCTCCTCGAAGCGCGCGGCGACGTTCGTCGGGTCCTTTCCGACGAGTTCGGGTTCGAGCGCGAGCGCGAGGTCGAGCGGGTCGTCGACGTAGTACGTCTCGGCGTGCTCGATGTCGCCGCGGCCGTGGTCGCGGACCTCGCCGTAGCCGGTGATCCCGTCGTCGGTCTCGACGCGGACTATCGGCCAGTCGAAGTTGCCCTCGACGAGGACGGCGCTAATGCTGGTGATCTCCATCTGTCTGGCTCGTGGGTGTCCGGCCACCGACAAAGTGTTTTGCGTTGGGGCAGTCGCCTCTCCGACGGTCCGACCGCGACGGCGCTCCGGCTTACAGCGTCTCGACAGTCTCCAGCAGTCGCCGATGTGCGGCTTCGAGTCGCGCTCGCGTCCGGTCGTCGCCCTGGTCGCCTATCGGCGGCCGACAGTAGTCGTCGGCGATCACGCCGCGGTCTTCGAGGACCCACTTCGAGTGTGGGACGCCGCGGATCTCGTTGAGAAACGCGAGCAGGTCGGCGTGCAGGTCGACCGCCCGGTCCCTGTCACCGTCGCGATGGGCCTCGTCGATGGCGACGTACAGTTCCGGGTAGATAGCGATGGGCATGACCCCGACCGCGCCGCGGTCGTACGCGTCGATCACGTCGAATCCCCAGTTCCCGACGAGGATGCTGACGTCGTCGCCGGTCGCGTCGTCCAACTCCGAGATGTAGGGTCCCGGCGGGTCGAGTTCGACCTTGAAGTAGCGGACGTTCGGCACCTCGCGGTTGAGGGAAGCGAACTGCTCGGGGTCGACGTCGACGTTGCGCGGCGTGTGCTGGACCATCACCGGGACCGAGACGGCCTCGCCGATCCGCCGGACGTGGTCGAGTATCTCCGCCGTCGTTCCGTGCTGGCGCGGCGGGAAGACCATCACGCAGTCCGCTCCCATCTCCTCGTACTCGATGGCGTGGTCGACCGCGACCGTCGTCGCCTCGTGGGTCACCGAGAGCACGCTCGCGATGCCGACGTCGTCGGCCGTCCCGGTCACCACCTCGGCCACTCGTCGCCGCTCGTCGTCCGAGAGCTTGTAGAACTCGCTGGCGATCCCGAACATCGTCGCCGCCCGACAGCCGCTGTCGGCGATAGCGCGGACCTCCGCTCGCAGGCTGTCGTAATCGACCGCGCCGTCGGCCGTGAACGGGGTCGCGATGATCGGGCAGTTCCCTGGCGTCGCTGGCATAGACATAGCGGGTCTACCGCCCGGTCCGGTTCGCGACAAATCAATATTTGGGACCCGGCGATCCGCGGGTGCCTGATCCAGGGTCTCCGCGACCGGCTACGGCCCGTCTGCGTCGACGACGTCGGCGGCGTCGTCCTCCGGATGGTAGCCAAAACCGCAGCGCGCCTCGACGAGCGAGAAGTAGTTCTCGGGGTTCCCCGAGACGAGGTTGGCCGACAGCGGGTTCTCGGTGATCGGCTCCGTCGCGGCCTTCCGGATCCCCCGCCGACAGTCCTCGGGCGAGAGCCAGATCGCCCGGGCGAACTGCGCGACTTTCCCGCCCTCGGCCTGGCGTTCCCGCAACTCGTCCCGAGAGAGGAGCCAGCCGATCCGGAGGTTGACGACCTCGATCCCGTCGCGGTCCGCGTGGAACGACCCCAGCGCCTCGCCGGTGACCTTCGAGACGCCGTAGAAGGAGTCCGGCCGGAACTGGTCGTCCGCGGCTATCGGCTCTGGCCGGTCCGGGAGCGACTCCACGTCGTGTTCGCCGTCGTAGACGTGGCTCTGATGGACGTGGTTCGTCGACGCGAAGACGACGCGGTCGACGCCGGACTCGACGGCCGCGGCGTAGACGTTGTACGTCCCCTCGATGTTCGGTCCCACCACGTCGTCCCAGTCGGCACTCGGGTTCGGGTTGGCCGCGAGGTGGACCACCACGTCGTGACCGGCGACGACCTCTCGTACGGCCTCGCGGTCCTCGATCTCCAGCACTTCGCTCTCGACGTCGTCGTGGTCGCGGTGGGTCACCGCCGTCACGTCGTGGCCGTCGAAAGCGTCCAGGGCCTGCCGCCCGACGTTCCCGGCGGCTCCGGTGACTACTATCTCCATGACCGGTGCTCTCGCGTTTCCCGGAAAAATGCAGCGACTGTCCGAGTCCCGTCACGCATCGGATGTGCGGATCGCTGATCGCGGACGGCTGCCCCAGCGTTTCACGGTCTATATATCGGCATACACTGTATGATCTCGATCCGGGAGGTCGTCTCCGTCGTGACCACGATCCGGGGTCCTCTCCCGAGCAATGTGGTTGTCTCCTCCCTTCGAGTTCGCAGCGCTACGGAAACCGCCGCCGCTTTCGTTTGCCCCCATCTGAGACGCGCCTCCCGGTCCGGTCGCGACTGAATTCACCTGTCTCTCGGCGCTCGTGCCGCGGTCCGACTGCATCGCGTCCGCAGTTCGCCGTCTCCCGGTTTGTCACTGTCCCGTCTCCATCGCGTGCTTCTCGCTCTCGCTCGTTCCGTTCCACGCACTGCAGGTCTTCGCTACCGCAGTCGGCCTGCGAACACACCATTTCGTTTATGTGTCCCCCGAATCGTCAGGTGTGCGATTACTGTCTCCGTTTCGAACCTCCGACCCGTGTCGACGGCTCGGCCGTCCCTCTGCGATTGGATAGCTGAGCTGCGTCGCTTCGCTTAGTAGCTGTGGGGCCGCTCCGCTCTTCTCTCCGTTACGGTGCTCAAGACAGGCGATCTGCGCCGCGCAACCGGGCGGGCCAGTGTTCGGACCGGTCGCTCCGGTCTGGGGGCTGACTTCGCTGGTCGTGTCATCCGGGGGTTGTGACGACTGGCGGCCAGCCGGACGATGCGGTCGACTGGCCCTGCCCTTCCGGCCCGCTCCCTGCCCCGTCTGACTGATTCGACTGGGCGGTCTGCTCAACGGGGCCGGTCGGATGACTCAGCCGACGTATCCGCCCGGTTGGTGCATCTGACTGACGCATCTGGGTAGTGTTGTTAGCTGGCCCGTCTGGATGATCTATCTAGTTGGTGTGAGGGTGCCACAGAAACATTCACACACCTCAGCTGATTCTCGGATCACAGG
>JBDGSU010000098.1:4294-29476 GCA_042217395.1 Halosimplex sp. | reverse complement strand
CCATCCTTATACTTGCCCCAATTGGTGCGAGGGTGCTTAATTCTTCCCCAACTGGGGCATAATAGACCGCCGTACTGGTGTCTGCACCAATTGGGGCAAAGTTTATGGGGTTATGCCCCAATTGGGGTAATATGAGCGCAGAGATGGCTCAGACCGAAATCGACCGCCTCGGCATCGAAGAAGGCGACATCATCCGAAGCGGCCCAGCCGACGCCTGGACCGTGGAGGGTGTCAAAAACAGCCAGATCGTGGACTGCAACCTCGTCGTCCAGTCTCACGAGGGTGACTGGGGCAACATGGACCCCGAGCAGGTCAGCCAGTGTGACTGCGGTCAGTACACGCTCGGCGACGCGCCGTGCTACGGTTGCTACACGGCCGAGGAGGGTGAGTGACGATGTCAGAAGAACACTTCGACGGCGTCCTTCAGGATGACGAGCGAAGTCCTGACGGCTACAAGAAGGTGAGCGGCGTCGGTGCGGTCCTCGTGGACCCGAACACTGGACAGCTCGTTCTCACCGGACAGCCGAACGAGACCCACAACTGCGACCGTCGCGGCTGTGGCTCGGTGGATCACAAGATCGCCGAGTTCGACGTGGACGCAGAACAGTTCGAACCGATCCGGAATCACACGCAAGCATCCGACTAACCCCGTTGGAGAAGCGCGGTTCGACTCCGCGCCGGGGCCTGGGTGGCGACCTACGCCGTGATACGATGACGCAGTCAGCAAGTTCGAAGACTTCCTCGACGAGCTGGATAGACTAATGGAAACCAAGGAGAATCCTGACGAGTGGTACGTGGTCAGCGGCAAACAGGTCGGCGAGTACTCCATTCAGGCCGCGGAACAGCCCGAGGAGTACAACGAGGTCCAGGACGAACTTCCGCCGGAAGAGCGCGATGCCACGGAGAACGTGGACGGGTTCTACCAGATCGGCACGACCGGGTGGTCTGAGCAGGCATTCGCGGATGACGTGAGTTTCGTCAGCGAGACTGGTTTCTCGAAGACCTTTGACGTGATCGACCGGCGGATCAACGGCCTGCTGTTGGTCCACGAGTCTGCACTGTCGGACGAAGCTCTGGAGATCGCGTCCGAAGAGCCCGAGGTAGCACCGGAAGCATGAGCACAACTGCCAGCAACGAGATCGTCTGGGAATTCGCCTGCTCGTGCGGCGAGGAGCTCGAAGTCCCGGCGTCCGAGACTGACTTCTCACCGACGAGTCTGGGGCTCCCGGAGTGTGACGGCTGTGGCGAGCGGATGCGCCACGTCGGGCCAGTCCTCGACGAGTGCGACCGCTGTGGTCAGGAACTCCTGTACCGCGGGTGCAGTGGTCTCGGCCGGGATACGCTGTGCGAATCGTGCTACGAGCGCCTGGAGGTGATGATGTGACGGGAACCTACCCTGAGTTCGACGATTCCGACACGCTCACCGAGTGTCCGGAGTGCGGAACTCCTGTCTCGGAGATGGAGTGGCGGGAGAAAGTCGTCCCGAGTGGAGTCCGCATTCAGCATCTCTGTTGTCCCGACTGTGGGAGTGCCTTCAGCGCATGACTCTCGAAATCTACTGCAAAGCCTGCGACCGGATCTCCACGCCCCACCGTCGCCGCGACGACGGTCAGTGGGTCTGCGAGGAGTGTGGGAACCTCAAGGAGTGTAGCAACCCGAACTGGTCGGACAACTGCGACGAAACGCTGACCTCCGAACTCGAAGCCCGGAAGGGACTTTGCGAGGGCTGTATGTCCGTCATCGACTCGTGGAGTGACGACGGTGACGAAGACGACGGGCCGGAACAGACGAAGCTGGTGACGGACGGCGGGAAACAGCTCGGTACTCTCTGTGACGTAGAGGGATGCGACAACCGCATCGTCGGCCTTGACGACGGTTGGGAATTCAGTCGGGGCACGGTGTGCCAGGACTGCATCGACTACCAAGACCGGCACGGGCACTGGCCCGATGAGGACGCCGAAATCTGCGTCCAGTGCCGCATCGATGACGGCGCAATAGACCACGACTGTGACGAGTTCTCTGGAGATGGCGTCCTGCTCCAACCCGGCGACACCTGCGACTACTGTGGCTTCGAAGCGGGGGAAGGTGGTGATCGAGGTGCCTGAATCGCACGCCTGGAAACGGTCAGAACTGCGAGCAGATATCCGACAAGCCATGCCAGGAAACCCGAAATCGGCCCGAACACGACTCTCGATCTCGGAACTGTGGCGAATCGTCGAAGTGCTGGGTGGCGACGTTCCCGAGAGTCACCGACGGCACGCACAGGACACCAAGAACGAGCCTGAGCTCCGCGAGTGGATCGCCGACGAACTCGGCCTCGACTACGCCCCAGAGGGTCGCGTTCGCCCGTTCAAGAACGCCGAACTCGCTAAGATTCGGGACCTGCTTCAGCAGGAGGTAGACGATGTCGAGTAGGGAGTACGCCGGCTGGGTTTGCGACGGCTGTGGGAAGCACGTCACCGGGTCGATGCCGGTCGATCAGTGCGCCGACTGCGGCGGCCCGTGGTTCGAAGCCACCCCGGAGCGCCTCGCCTGTGACCGGTGCGGCGACGAAGACGCCAGCCGCGTCTTCAACTCGGAGCACAACCGCCTCTGTCAGGACTGCATCTCCGAGGAGAACATCTCGATGTACGGTGACCGCCTCGCCGGCGCCGCGAAGGTGATGCGCGGCGAGGCCGACGAACTCGCCGCGCGCGACGACGTGGACGACCACCTGACTGACGTTATCGAGGGGCTCCGGCATCACGCAGAGGAGATAGAAGAGTTCCTCGAGGAGGAGTACTACCGATGAGCGAGGCAGAACCGTATCGTTACGTCCTCGTGGGTTGTGGCGGCCAGAAACGCGACTGTCGAAACACGCTCGCGTACAATCTCTACACGTCGGGATGGTTTCGCTGGAATCGTGCGTACGCGCTCTGGTGCGGCGACTTCTGTGCGGTCCTTTCTGCGAAGGGCGTCATCCCGTGGATCGCCTACTACGAACCCTACGACCTCCGGATTAAGAACGGCGAGTTCAAGGGCGATTCCGAGCCCAACCACGAGAGTGTAGCCGCCTGGGCTGACCACGTCGCCGATCACTGCGACGAGACGATCCACTATCACACCGATGAGGACGCCATCGAGATCGTCGTTCTCCACTCCCAAGATTACGTGAATCCGCTCCGCGAGCGGCTCGCCGAGGTCGCCGCGGACTACGAAACCGTTGACGTGTCGATCCAGTACCCGTTCGACGATACGAGCGGGAACGGCGAGCAGATGCGCTGGGCTTGGGAGCAAGTCGCCGCGGAGAAGGGTGCCGATCCTGACGACCTGGAACTCAACGCCCTGTTCTGTGACGCCTGCGAACGGGCCGCTCGGAACGCCGAGGTGTATCCACCCGGCCAGGCACGAGAGAAAAACGCGAATGCTCCGGAGTGGTGGACTGCCGACGGCGCGTGGCTCTGTGAGAACTGCCGGCAACTGGAAAAGGGAGAAGTCGAAGGAATGCAGGTCGAGAAACCCGACCTCGGTGACTCTGATGCGAAACCCGACGAAGTACAGACGACTTTCGACAGTATCGCCGCACGGACAGATGGCGGTGAAAAGGATGACTGAGTGCCCGGAATGCGGGTCAGAGACGCACCCCCTCCTTGGCTGGTGCGTCACCTGTACCAACCCTGACTGCGACCGCTACAACGTCGGGTGGGATCCAACGGAGGAGTCGGCATGAGCAACAGCGAATCCGGCCAGAAGGGGTTGTACGAGAAGTACGAAGTTCGGAAGGATGGCGAGCTTCAGACAGGGTGCTTCGTCCTCAAACCCGCGTCCGATCCGGCGGCACGTGAGGCGTTGAAGACCTACGCCAGAGAGACGGATAACGAGGAGCTGGCCGAGGACATCGACGAACTCGTCGGCCGCCTCGAAGCGATGGACGAGTGGAAGGACACGATGGACAGCTTCGAGTAGTATGTCTCGATGTGAAATAGAGGGGTGTCACCGGGAGGCAACCTCGCTCATCGAATCGGGCTTCTGGCAAGACGGGGAGCGCCACACGGAACGCCTCTTCATCTGTGACACGTGCATCAACGCGATGCAGTACCGCAATTCTATCGAGGGCTGGGGCTATCGGGAGTTCCCAGCCAGCGAGCAATAGGTTTCACCGTTTGCTCCAGTTGGAGCGAAACACGAGCGTTCTTAACTATGCACCAACTGGTGCAGAATGTGATGGTCAGAGACACCATCCGCGAGGCCATCGGCCTCTCCGACAGCGACGACGGACCGCCCCGCCCGGACGTTGCCCTCCCGCCGAACCAGGTACTCGACCTGCTGAGCAGTCGCCGACGCCGCATCGCCGTCCGCGTGACCGCCACGCTCGACGCCGAGGAGATCGTCGGCCAGAACGAGTACGCCCGGCAGATCGCCGCCATCGAGCGCGGCTGTGACCCGGAGACGGTGACCAGCGGCGAGTACAAGAGCGTCTACAACACGCTGTTGCAGTTCCACTTCGAGAAGCTCGAGGCCGCCGACGTGGTCAACTGGAGCGAGCGCGCGAAGGACGTTGGCCGCGGCCCGGAGGCCGCGGACGTGGCGCACCTGCTGTCAGTGATCGAAGCCCACTGCGATGACTACGAGGAGCCGGAAACGGCGGGTGAACCAGTATCAGGAACGTGATGCAATTCCTGACCGCGAACAGCCAACAGAACGCAATCCAAGCGATATCAGACTACTTGCGTGGAATCAGTGCTCCGGATCGATATAGCGACGAGGCATTTATCTTCTCGAGGCGGCGAGACCGCCGTCGCACCGAGAACCCGCCCGTCAGCCGAATATCTGGCCGAACAGCGCGGCTTCGGCGCGGTGAACGCGTTCGAGGAAGGCGGACTTGCTGACGCCCAGGTCGTCGGCCACGTCCGCGGCCGTCGCGTTCCTCGGTACGGCGAAGTACCCTCGTGCGAGTCCGGCCTCGACCGCGGCGACCTGCGCGGGCGTGAGAGTCCAGTGGGCCGCGACCGACGGCTCGCCGTCCGGGCCCAGCGGGGTGGCCCGTTCGAGCCTCACGCCGACCGCCTCGCCGGCCGCCTCGAGCACCCCCTGGAGCACCTCGCGGCCGACGACCGCCCCCGTGTAGACTTCCTCGCCGTCCCGGTAGCGCAACGACTCGGCGAGAAACCCCGCGTTCGTCAGTTCGTGGACGACGCAGGGGGCCTTCGAGAGGCATCGGTACGTCTCCCGGTCGCCCGCGCTCGCGACGTGGAGGTACCTGACCCGGTCGTCCCCGTCGAGCGCCGCCGCCGCGCCCGAGTCCGCCGGGCCGCTGGCGTGGACGAGCGCGTTCCCGTCGGTCCGTAGCTGCGGCGGCCGCGCCTCGACGGTCGTCCCCGCCTCGGTCGTCGCGCGGGCGAGCGGACAGTCGTCGCCGCGCACCCGGAACTCGACGGCGAGGCAGTCGTCGATCATCTCCCGAACTCGTATGCGAGGACAGCATTTAAACCCGCGACATAAGCGGGTCAATACGTACCCGCTCCAGAACCATAACGATCAATATGGATATAGATGCCGTGAAAGCCCGCACCGGGCCGCGGGCGTTCGGGCCGGCCGACCACGTGCCCGAGGAGTACCGGCGAGCGGCGACGCGGATGTTCCAGTTCCACGCGAACAGCGAGATCATGGGTGCGTACCTGGAGAAACCGTTCATCCGCCAGTCACCGAGCGTCGACCGGAAACTGGCGTACAGCGCGAAGGTGCAGGACGAGATCGGCCACGGCCAGTTACTGTATCGCGCGGCGGAAGCACTGGGGGTGAAGACGCGCGAGGAGATGCTGGACGAGCTGGCCCGCGGCGAGGGGAAGTTCCTCAACTGCTTTCACTACGAGATGACCGACTGGGCGGAGACGCCGATGATCGCCTTCTTCGTCGACGGCGCGGCGATGAAACGGCAGGCCACGCTCAAGCGCTCGAGCTGGACTCCCTACGCTCACGCGATGGACAAGATCTGCTTCGAGGAGGGCTTTCACGTCAAACACGGCGAGGACATCATGCGCGAACTCGCCACCGGGTCGAAGGCCGAGCAGCGACGCCTGCAGGACGCCTTCGACACCTGGTGGCCGCGCATCCTGCAGTTCTTCGGCCCGACCGACGACAGGTCCACGCACCACGACTTCGCGGCCGAGGTGGGGCTGAAGACGATGACCAACGACGAACTGCGGAACCAGTTCCTCGACGCCTACGTCCCGAAAGCCCGCAAGTACGGCCTCGAGATCCCCGACGAGCCCCGCATCCGCTACCGCGAGGACCGGGACCACTACGAGGTCGTCGAGGACGATCTCGACTGGGACGAGTTCTTCGCCATCGCGAGAAACGAGTATCCCAAGGGTCTCGACCGGATAGAGGGTCGGGCGAACGCCCGAGGAGCGGTTTCGTGGGTTCGCGATTCGCTGGAGCGCGGCGACGCCGGGACGCCAGCGGGCGCGACCGCGCAGGCGGGGGGCGACTGAGGATGCGCTGGGAGGTTTTCCGGCAGGACGAGCGGGGGAACTACCACAAACACTGCGGGGACGTCCACGCGCCGGACCGGGAGATGGCGACCCTGTTCGCCCGGATCCAGCACGGCCGGCGGATGACCACGAACAGCCTGTGGGTCGTCCCCAGCGACGCGGTGACCGAGATCGACGCCGACGACACCGCGTTCGGCGGGCGGACCGACAAGGCCTACCGCTGGGCGACGACGTACAGCGTCGACGCGAGCTTCGCCGAGGAGGTCGCGGAGTCGGAGACGGAGCAGGCCGCCGCGGAGCGAAGCGAGGTCGGAGGGAGCGGCGCGACCGAGACCTCGAAAGCGAGCGGTGAAACCGCGAGCCGCGAGGGCGAGCGAAGCGAGCCCTCGGATCGAGTGAGCGGTGAAACCGCGAGCGAGCGTGGAGGTGACGACTGATGGCCGAACTGCGGACGCTCGCCGACCTCGACGCCGAGGGGCGAGCGGCCGCCGAGGCGCTCCTCCTCCGGCTCGCGGACGACGAGTTCGTCACCGCGGAGCGATACACCGAGTGGCAGGTCGTCTCGCCGACCCTGGAGTCGGATCTCGCGCTCTCGAACATCGCGCAGGACGAACTCGGCCACGCCCGCGTCTGGTTCGACGCCCTCGGCGAACTCGGCCGCACCGAGCAGGACCTCGTCTGGGAGCGCGACCCCGGGGCGTTCCGTCACGGCACGCTCGTCGAGTTGCCCTTCGCGGAGGGCGACTGGGCCGACCTGATCCTCCGGACGTACCTCTACGACGCGGCCGAGGACCTGCGGCTGGACGCGGTGGCGGAGTCCGGCGTCCGCGAACTGGTCGACCCGATCGAGAAGCTCCGCAGCGAGGAGGAGTACCACCTCGAACACGCCCAGAACTGGCTGGAGCGGCTGTGCGACGACGGGACGGGCCGGGAGAAGGTGCAATCGGCCGCCGACCGGCTGTTCCCCCACGCCCTGACGCTGTGGGTGTCCGGTCCGGCGGCCGAGGCGATCGACGAGTACGACCTGCGAGGCGAGTCCCTCGACGCGATGCGTCGGCAGTGGCTCGACACCGTCGGCTCGTTCCTCGAGGGCCACGGCGTGAGCGTCCCGCTCGAACCCGAGGACGACCCCGACGACCACTTGCCCGCGGCGCGGGGCCGCGACGGCAGCCACACCGACCACTGGCCGGAACTGCACGGGGAGTTGACCCGGACCTACCGGCAACTGGAGCGCACCGACGTGCGGACGCTGCGAGGTGAGGGCGCGTGAGCGACACGCTCCGGGAGGAATCCGGGGAACGGGCCGATATCGAACCGGTGGACGAGACCGAGGGGTCGGACCCGACGCCGTGCGCATACACCGAATACCGCGATAGCGAATCGGCCGACGACCGGGATCTCCCGGCCACGGGCGCCGACGCGGAAGGCGTCGATTCGGTGGTCTGGGACGCCCTGTACGAGGTCGAGGACCCGGAGATGCCCGTCAGCGTCGTCGATCTGGGCCTGATCTACGGGGTCGACGTCGAGGGCGGCGTCGCGAGGGTCGAGATGACGCTCACCTACACGGGCTGTCCCGCGCGGTCGATGCTCACCGAGGATATCGAGCGAGCGGCCGCGAGCCCGGAGGGCGTCGACCGGGCGGAGGTCCGGCTCGTGTGGTCGCCCGAGTGGACGCTGGAGATGGTGACCGACGCCGGGAGGGAGTCGCTCGGGGAGTTCGGGGTGAGCATCTGATGGGGCGGCCCGACCCGAGCGTCGACGCCGGCGGTTCGGGGGGAGAGGGCGTCGAGTGCCCCTACTGCGGGTCGACCGACACCGAGCGCGAACACCCGAAGGGGCCGTCGCTCTGTCGCTCGATGTACTACTGCGACGGCTGCGGCCAGCCGTTCGAGGCGATGCACGATTGAAGCGGCGAGCGCGGCGAGCGCGGCGAGCGGGTGTGTCGGCCTCGGCACATCCGACGGTGGGGGTGGCGCAGTGACGCCGAAACCATCGCCGGATCCGCCCGCCTCGGTCGGCGGCGGCCACCGCGTGCGGATCCGCGCCTGAACGCGCGGAGATAGAACCGCCGGCGAACGGTTCCGCCGAGGCGACGACCCGAGAGGCGTTCTACGACGCCCACTACTTCGTCGCCGAGGGAGTTCTCCGGCGAGCCGAGACAGAGCGAACGGGACGTTCACCGCCGCCGATCTGTCCGAATCCGGCGTCACGCTCGCGTGCTTCGTCGAATAGCGCTAGTCTACTGGCCGCCCCGGCTCGGTAACCGGACGGTCACGCCCAGTTCGTACGAGTTACCGTGCGAACGGTTCTCCCCCTTCTTTGGACGCCCTCGCGACCCTCCGCTGGGATCAAACATGCCCAACGCACACTCACGGCCGAGTATCGCAGACGAAGACCGTCGCGAGTTTCTCAAGCTCCTCGGCGTCGGCGGAGGCGTCGCCGCGAGCGGGTTCACGCTGGACAGCATCGACGCGGAACCGAGTCGCGAGTCGTCCGAACGGCTGGCCGAGATGGGGGAGTCCATCCGCGCCGATCTCGACGGGTCGCTCGACGCCGACCTGCTCGGGACCGGGCGGGCGGGGATCGCCGAGGGGGCCACGAAGGTAGACGGGACCGGCATCCCCGACGACCCGAGCGTCGATAGCTTCGGTCGGTTCACGGACCCGGCGTGGCCGCTGGAAGAGCACCTCGCCGAGGTCGGTTTCTTCGCGGCCGCGGACCGGAACCTGCCGGTGTTCACGCCCGACCACGTCGAAACGACGACGAAATCGCTGGTCCACAGCGACGCGCTCTCGTCGCTGCTCGGCGACGTCGGCCTCGACGCGGACGAGCGGACGGCGCTCCTGGTCGACGTCGTCTCGAACAGGGACGCCCTCGCCCACTGGGCGCCCGCGCAGTTCTACCGGGACGTCGACCTCGACGACGACGGGGACGCGATCCGCCCCGAAGCAGTGCCGCCGCTCCAGCGACGGGCGGCACGCGGGTCGCTCCTGTGGATAGACGGACTGGGGAGACAGCTCTGGCAGAACGAGGTCCTGCTCACCGAGGAGGTCGTCGGCGACGCCGAGTGGGACGTGCGAGTGATGCTCGGCGGGTTCTACGTCCTGGCGTCCGCCGCCGAACGACTCGCCCGCGACGAGATCGCCGACGAGGAGCTGACCGCGCTCGTCTCGGGGAGTACCGCCATCATGATCTCGAGTCAGAACCGACTCGCCACCGACGCTATGTACGTCACCGACGAGGTGCGCGCACCGCAGGGAGGTGTCTGACGATGTCGAGAGACGCATCGGGGAGCGACGTCTCCGGGTCGGGCGATCTGAAGGTCGAAAAGCCCGGTTCGTCGACGATCGAACAGTTCGAAATCGACGTCATCCCGCGGGAACCCGTCACGGAAGAGCAGCTGACGAACGGTCCGGACGACCCACAGAGCTGGCTGATGTACGGCGACGGCTACCGCCGCCACCACCACACCGTCGCCGACGCGATCGCGCCCGACACCGTCGAGGCGCTGGAACGGGAGTACGTCGTCGATCTCGGGGTCGAGAACGCGGGCAGCCAGGGCTCGCCGCTACTGGTGCCGGGCGACCCGCCGGTCCTGTACGTGACTCACGGCCCCGACGTCACCAGGGCGTTCGACGCGCGGAACGGCGACCCGCTCTGGACGCACGACTACGAGCCCGAAGCGAAGGTGGTGAAGAAGAGTCCGCCCGCCAGTCGCGGCCTCGCCGTGCTGGGAGACACCGTCTACAAGGCCACGCTGGACTACGGGCTCCTCGCGATCGATCGGTACACGGGCGGCGAACAGTGGTACTACAACGGCGCCTACGAGTACCTCGACGAGACGGCAGACGGCGATCCGCAGACCGCGATGCTCGACGCCCTCACCTACGAGCGGAAACTCGGCGAGACGTCCTCGTATCCGCCGCTCGTCTACGACGACACCGTGCTGAAGGGGAGTTTCGGCGGCGAGTGGGGCGTCTCCGGCTGGCTGGAGGGGATCACGACCGACGGCGACCAGTCGTGGAACTTCCGGACCGTCCCGCCGGAGTACTGGATCGACGACGAGTGGAAACACGGCGGCGGTACCACCTGGGGCGCCCCCGCCGTCGACCCGGAGCGGGGCATCGCGATCAGCCCGACGTCGAACCCGGGGCCGTGGAACGGGGTCGTCCGCCCCGGCTACAACTGGTACACCGCCGGGAAGGTCGCCGTCGACATGGAGGACGGCGGCTACCAGTGGCACTACCAGGAGGTCCCCCACGACTGGTGGGACTACGACTCGCCGAGCCCCGCGTTCATCTACGACGCGGAGGTCGACGGCGAGGAGCGGACGCTCGCCTCGTGGGCCGGAAAGACCGGCTGGGTGTTCACCGTCGACGCGGAGACGGGGAAGCTGATCACCCGGAGCGACCCGTACGTCGAACACCTGAACACGTTCACGCTCCCGGGGACGTCGTTCGAAGACGCTCAGTGGATCATGCCTCACTACACCGGCGGCACCGATCCGCAGCCGTCGGCGTTCGACCGCGAACGTCGCATCATGATCGTGAAGGGGCGCAACCAGCCGGCGAAGTGGAAGCGCTCCCCACCGATCGACTACGAGGTCAACGAGCGATACCTCGGGCTGAAGACCAAGACGGCGAAACCACCGCAACGGGACGAGATCGACGGCTGGGAGAAGCCCCCGGGGACCATCGCCGCGCTGGACCCGGTGACCGGAGATATACTCTGGCAGAACTGGCGGAAGAAGCCGTCGTGGGGCGGTGCCCTGACGACCACGACCGGTGTGACGTTCGCCGGTGTGACCGACGGGCTCCTCGTCGCGTACGACACCGAGACGGGCGAGAAGCTGTGGTCCGACGAGCTCGGCCCCGCGGTCGACGGCAACCCCATTAGCTGGTACGACCCGGAGACCGAGCGACAGTACGTGGCCGTCACCGCCGGCGGGACCCACCCGTTCGCCCCGAAGGGACTCACCAACAGGCTCGCGGTGTACTCCGCAGAGGGCTGACGGGTCGCGGTCGCCTCCGACCCGAAGGGACCTGACCCCGTCGGGCGACTGCACGCCCGGACCGCGGTCGGACCGCCGGGACTAACGGCCGCCGCCACCTACCGGCGAACGGGTACCGATCGATCGTGGCCGGCGCGCCGCCGCGCCCAACTGCCGAGTGCGACCGACTGCGCGCCAGGATCTCCCGATTTCTCGCCCGCGATCGAGTCGCCGACGAGCAGCCGCGGCGCGCCGACGGGTAGCCGCGGCGTTCGCGGCGGCGTTCGGGACGCGAACCCGGGATATCGACGGCGTCTTCGAGCGGGAGGTGCTGCCCTCCGGAGCGATACGGCGACCGGGCCGACGCACGGCTGTCCGGCACCGATCGCGGTCTCAGACGGCGTATCACGGGCGTTTCCCGGGTCGTCCCAGGACTGCGTGCGATCGACTTGGGCCTGTCTCCCGAGACTCCGTCTCGCTCGTCGCCGCGGCGTCGCCTCCCGCGGACCGGTCGAGGCGCGTCGCCTCGCGCTCGTTCGGGAACGCATAAACGAGGAGGCCGACAAGAGTGGGCCATGACCGAGCAAACGGGCGCTTCGAACCGGGGGTGGTTCACCGATCTGGACCCCGGCGACGTCGAGGCCGCGAGCGAGGCGATCGCGGAGGGCAGCGCGGACCGACCGGACGAGTGGCCGCGGCTCGCCGTCGAAGCCGGGTTCGCCGCCGACGAAGACGACTATTACGACAAGCTTCACGAAGCGGCGACCGCGGCGGCGCGACGAGAGGCCCGAGAGCGCGAGCGCGCGGACGACAACCAGCTCACTCACGCCGTCCGCGCGATGGACGACTGCGAGCGCACCGCCAACGAACTCGCCGAACGCGTCGCCGAGTGGGCGGGCACCCGCTTCGACGACGCCGGGACCGGCGTCGAGTACGCGCGCGAACTCGCCGAGCGGGGAGCCGAGAGCGGCGACGAGGTCGAGACCGCCCGGACCGACGCGGGCGAGGGCGCCGAGCGAGCGGACCCGGGCGAGGCGCGGCTCGTCGCGCTCGCGGAGCGGACGGCGGCGCTGGCCGACGAGGCCGACGAACTGCGAACGTACGTCGAGGAGACGACGCCGTCGGTCGCGCCGAACCTCGCGGCGATGGCCGGGCCGGTGCTCGCGGCGCGGCTCGTCTCGCTGTCGGGCGGGCTGGAGGCGCTGGCGAAACAGCCCAGCAGCACGGTGCAGGTGCTGGGCGCCGAGGACGCGCTGTTCGCGCACCTCCGCGGGTCGGCGCCCTCGCCGAAACACGGCGTCATCTTCACCCACGAGTACGTCCGCGGGACGCGCCCCGACAAGCGCGGCTCCGCGGCGCGGGCGCTGGCGGGGAAGCTCACCATCGCCGCGCGCGTCGACCACTACAGCGGTGATCGCAAACCCGAACTCGACGCCGAACTCGACGAGCGCATCGCGACGATCCGCGGAGACGCGGGCGGCGAGACCGGAACCGAGAGCGGCGACCACGGAGGCGACGCCGAGGCGACCGAGGGAGGTGACGGCTCGTGACGGACCTCCCCGAGGGGGTCGAACGCCGCGCGTTCGACGGGGTCGAGCGGCTGGCGACGCGGGGCGAGCCACACTACGGCGAGCCGACCGACGGCGAGTGGCGCGCGTGGGACCCCGACCGCTCGAAGCTCGGTGCGATGCTCGAACTCGGGATGGACACCGGCCTCGCGGGCGGGGAGACCGTCCTCTACCTCGGCGCCGCGTCGGGGACGACCGCGAGCCACGTCGCGGACTTCGCCGGCCCGACCTACGCCGTCGAGTTCGCCGCGCGGCCGGTGCGGGACCTGCTCGACGCCGCCGAGGCACGCGGGAACCTCTTTCCGCTCCTGAAAGACGCCCGCAAGCCCGAGACGTACGCGCACGTCGTCGAGCCCGTCGACGCTATCGTGCAGGACGTCGCCACGCGCGGGCAGGCGAAAGTCGCGACGGCGAACGCGCAGTTCCTCCGCGAGGACGGCCGACTCCTACTCGCGATCAAGGCCCGCAGCGAAGACGTGACCCGCGACCCCGCCGACGTGTTCGACGACGTGCTCGCCGAACTGGAGTCCGCCTACGAGGTGCTGGAGACCCGGCGGTTGACGCCCCACCACGACGACCACCTCGGCGTGGTCGCGACGCCGCGGTGAGCGGTCGGCGTCTCGACGAGGCGACCCGGACGCGTGCCGGGAAGGGAAATTTTTAGCGCCGGCGCGTCTACGTTCGAGTCGATGGACGAGCGGGGCTCGCGCGACGCCTTCGACCGGATGGGCACGATCGGGATCGAGGAGGAGTACTACGTCGTCGACGGGGACGGCCGTCCCACCTCGGGCACCGACGAACTCGTCTACGAGTCCGACCCGCCCGAGATCCTCGAGGGACGCCTCGACCACGAGCTGTTCAAGTGTGTCATCGAGTCCCAGACGCCCGTCATCGAGGACCTCGGCGACGCCCGCGAATCGCTGCTCGCGGTCCGCGAAGCGCTCGTGGACCACGCGACCGCCCACGGCTTCGACATCGCCGCCGCCGGCCTGCACCCGCTCGCGAAGTGGCGCGAGCTCGAACACGCCGAGAAGCCGCGATATAGATCGCAACTCGACCGCATCCAGTACCCCCAGCACCGAAACACGACCGCGGGGCTGCACGTCCACGTCGGCGTCGACGACCCCGACAAAGCCGTCTGGATCGCGAACGAACTGCGCTGGCACCTCCCCCTGCTGCTCGCCCTGTCGGCGAACTCGCCGTACTGGAACGGCTTCGACACCGGCCTCCAGTCGGCGCGGGCGAAGATCTTCGAGGGGCTCCCGAACACGGGCGTACCCACCTCCTTCGAGGACTACGACGCCTTCGAGCGCTTCGAGCGGCGGATGCTCGAGACGGACAGCATCGACGACCGCGGCGAGCTGTGGTTCGACGTCCGACCTCACTCCGGCCACGGCACCGTCGAGGTCCGCACGCCCGACGGACAGGCCGATCCCGATCGCGTGCTGGCGTTCGTCGAGTACACCCACGCGCTCGTCTCCGACCTCGCGGCCCGCTACGAAGACGGCGAGTCGGGGACCGACCGCCGGCGCGAACTCCACGACGAGAACAAGTGGCGCGCGATCCGCCACGGGCAGGGGGCCGCGCTGCTCGACCGCGAGTTCGAGTCGACCGTGCCGCTGGGCGAACTCGTCGACCGCGAGGCCGAGCGTCTCGGAATCTCGGGCATCCGCGAAGTGTACGACGCCGAGAGCGGCGCCGAGCGCCAGCGCCGCCTGCGCGAGGAGGAGGGCGTCGACGCGCTCTGTGACTCCCTGCGGCTCCACTACGAGTAGCCGACGCGGGCGTCGAGCACCGCCGGCCCGGTCGACGGCCCTCACGGAGGACCCCCGTCATACCCGGAGAGCGGGAACGTCGGCAAGATTTTTACCCGGCAGTGACTTTCGTCCGCCTAGAGGCGACACATGTCTACAGACGATCCGGCGGACGACAGCGAGGGGACCGACGAGCCCGACGGGGAGGCCTCCGAGGGCGACAGCGGGAACGTGCGCGACCGGCTCGAGCAGGAGGCCGACCGGGCGGTCACGCAGTTCGACGAGGGGATCGTCGACATGCTCTCGTGGGTGCTCGAGACGGAGACGCGGGCGCGAATCTACGTCTTCCTGCGACAGAATCCCGACAGCACCAGCGACGAGATCGCGGAGGGGACGGGGCTGTACCCCAGCACGGTCCGCGAGGCGCTCGCCGAGCTCCACGGCGAGGGGAAGGTCGACCGACACAAGCGCGAGAACGACGGCGCCGGCAACAACCCCTACGAGTACGGCGCGATGGCCCCCAGCGAACTCGTCGGCAACGTCGTCGACGACGTCCAGGCCGAGCTGAACACGGTCTTCAACCTCGACCAGGTGCTCGGCAGCGACGGCGACGAGCGCGCCGTCGACTCCGAGCCCGTCACCATCACCGTCGAGGACGCCGACGACGGGAGCGGCGAGGACGACGGGGACGAGGCGGGCAACGAGGCCGGAGACGGTGACGACGAACACGACGAGTACTGACGCGAGCGGGCCGCGAACTATCGGTTTCTCGGGCGAGGGGTCGGCGGCGTTCGCGTGAAGCCGAAGGCACTTTACCGGGGAATCACCAACTGAGCGTGTATGAAGGTCGCGCTGGGTGGGACGTTCGATCCGGTCCACGACGGACACCGCGCGCTGTTCGAACGCGCGTTCGAACTGGGCGACGCCACGGTCGGTCTGACGAGCGACGACCTCGCCCCGACGACCCGTCGCGAGGACCGCTACGTCCGGCCCTACGACCAGCGCGAGCGCGACCTCGACGCCGAACTCGCCCGCCTCGCCGAGGAGCACGGTCGCTCCTACGAGATCCGGAAGATCGACGACCCGACCGGCTTCGCGCCGGAGCCCCAGTTCGACGCCATCGTCGTCTCGCCCGAGACGGAGACCGGCGCCAAGCGCATCAACGAGATCCGCCGCGACGAGGGGAGCGAACCGCTCGACATCCACGTCGTCGACCACGTCTACGCCGAGGACGGCGAGATCATCTCCAGCACCCGCATCGTCCGCGGCGAGATCGACGAACACGGCGAGCTGACCCCCGACCGCGACGGGCGGAAAGCCCCCGCCGAGACGGACGCCGACACCGCCAGCGCGGCCGCCGACGCGGTCGACGCCGAGACCGACGACGCCTGATACGGATCGCTCTTACTGTGTACCACGACGACCGCTTGACTGCGAGCGGTCGATGTGGAACTGACTTCGAGCGATCCGTATGAACCGGGCGGCGTCTCCCCCTCGCCGACGGCGGCCGCTCACCAGCCCGGCGCGTCCAGGCCTTCGCCCTCGAGCAGCTCCTTCCAGCGCTGCTGGATCGTGAGCCGGGAGACGCCGGCCGCGTCGGCGACGGCCTCCTGACTGCGCCGGTCGCCCTCGACGAGTCCGGCCACGTAGAGGCTCGTCGCGAGGACGGCCCGCTTCGAGCGCTCGGTCTCCGGGACGTTCGAGAGAAACAGATCCGCGGCGCGCGATCGCACCGACGGGTCAAGGTCGAGGCGTTCGCCCGTCGCCTCGATCTCGTCGAGCCACTCCGCGTTCTCGACCTGATCGCGAGCGCTGTACATCGACGTCAGGTAGCGCGTCGAGGTACTTAAATCGTCGACGCCGTCCGATGCGCAACCGTCATACCGCCGGTATCCGTACCTCCGGCCGTGACACAGTGGGTCGAGAATCCGACGGGCGGGCGCGACCGCGGGCCGAGCGCGCTCGCGCGCGCCTGGGCGGAGGCGGTCGTTCGGCCGCGACGGCTGTTCCGGTCGGCGGTGGCGCCGGGCGACCAGGCGCCGGGGCTGGTCTTCGCGAGCGCGGTGGTGCTCGTCGAGGAGGCGACGCGGGTGCTCGCGGGAGCGGCCGCGTACCCGGTCCTCGGTGACCGGCCGGTGGCGTCGACGGTCCTGTTCCTCGCGCTCGCGGTCGTCCTCGTCGGACCGGCGGCGCTGCACCTGGTCGCGGCGCTGCAGACGCTGATCCTGATCCCGACCGCGCCCGACCGCGCCGGCGTCAGCGAGACGGTGCAGGTGATCGCCTACGCGTCGGCGCCCTGCGTCTTCGCGGGGCTCCCGATCCCGGCGGTCCGCGTGGCCGCGACCGCGTACGCGAGCGTCCTCCTCGTGGTCGGGACCGCCGCAGTCCACCGCGTCTCGCTGGCCCGGGCCGCCGCGCTGGCGGCGCTGCCCGCGGCGCTCGCGTTCGGCTACGGCTTCCGCGGGTTCGCCGCGCTGTCGGCGCCGACCGGCCTGACGTGGGCGGACGTGGTCGCTGCGCTCTCCTGAGACGGCCGCCCGCGCCCGCGGGGTCCCCGCACAGAGCGACCACGGCCGTTTAAGCGCGCGCCGGACCGAGTGGCGGTATGCTGAGTCTCGACCTGGAGCGGTTCATGTTCGAACTCAAGGAGGGCGCGATCAAGCACGTCGGACCGTCGAACAAGACGGCGACGGCGAAACTGTACGACGTGGAGGGCGTCGAGGTGCGCGAGTTCGGGGACAACCGCGTCAAACTCGCCTTCGAGGACGAGGAGGGCAACGAAGTGGAGGTCGCGCTGTTCCCGGAGGAGGCCCGGGAAGTCGCGCGCGGCGTCGAACTGCTCGAAGACGACAGCCGCGTGTTCGAGTGACCGGTCGTTCGCGGGTCGATCCGCTCGCGTTCCCCCGGTTCTCGGCACCGAGAGCGGGGCGAACGTCGGGGCCGCGGAGGGCGCGGCCGACGAGCGCGATTCGACAACCGTTTTAGGCACGGGGCGTTTCTATCGGCCAATGGGTTCGTGTATCATCTGCGGGAAGTCTGTCGACGGTCGCATCTGCGACCTTCACGAGGAAGACGTCGTCTTCGAGT
The DNA here is from genome assembly GCA_042217395.1 of Halosimplex sp. GTDB lineage: Archaea > Halobacteriota > Halobacteria > Halobacteriales > Haloarculaceae > Halosimplex. The sequence goes on along the minus strand of JBDGSU010000098.1, from coordinate 11,604 downwards.
TCCGAGGGAACCGGCCCGACCAGTTGACGGTCGATCGCTACTACCGCGGGACCGTCGACGGGTACGCCGAGTTCGGCGTGTTCGTCGACATCGGAGACAGCGTCACCGGGCTGCTCCACCGGAGCGAGCTCGACCGACGGCTGGAGAGCCTCGACTGGGACTCCGGCGACGTCGTCTTCGTGCAGGTCAAGCAGGTGCGTGACAACGGGAACATCGACCTGGCCTGGTCCATCCGGCAGGCCGAGGACGAGTTCCGCGGCACGCTCGTCGACGACCCCGACCAGGGCGCACCGTTCCTGAAAGACGACGAGGGCGAGAGCGAGGACGAATCGGGAAATGAAGACGCGGCAGCCGGCGGCGAGTCGGCTGCCGACGAGACCGACGACGGGCCGAGCGACGACGAGGAGACGGACCGCGACGCCGCGGCCGAGCGCACCGGGCGCGACGAACGCGAGGAGCGCGACGAGACGGTCGACGAGCAGTCGACCGAGCCGGCGAGCGCGGTCACCCCGGAGACGAGCGCCGCGACCGCCGCGACCGACTCCGGCCCCGACGACGGCGGTGCGGCGGCTGCGAGCGCCGGCGGCGCCGGCGCCGTCGCCGAGGAGGCGGAGGCCGAGGCGCCGACTCACGTCGCCATCGACTCTCTCGAGGACCGCGTCGGCGAGACCGTTCGCCTCGAGGGCGTCGTCGAGAGCGCGCGCCAGACCAGCGGCCCGACGGTCTTCGAGGTCCGCGACGAGACGGACAGCGTCGAGTGCGCCGCGTTCAAGGAGGCGGGCGTCCGCGCCTACCCCGAGATCGGCACCGACGACGTGGTCCGCCTGGACGGCGAGGTCCGCGAGCGACGCGGCGAGCTCCAGGTCGAGACGGAGGCGCTCGTCAAGCTCGAGGGCGAGGACCGCGAGACCGTCGAGGACCGGCTGGCCGACGCGCTGACCGCGCAGGCGGAGCCCGAGGCGGTCGACCCGCTCGTCGACGACGACGTTATCGGGGGGCTGACCGACGAGATCCGCGAGGTCGCGACGGCGATCCGCCGCGCGGTGCTCGAGGAGCGTCCCGTGGTCGTCCGCCACAGCGCGACTGCGGACGGCTACGTGGCCGGCGTCGCGCTGGAGCGGGCGACGCTTCCCCTCGTCCGCGACCAGCACGACCAGCACGACGCGGTGTACCACTACTTCGACCGCCGCCCGCTCGAGGGGGGCGTCTACGACATGGACGACGCGACGAAGGACGCGACGCGGATGCTCGAGGCCCGAGACCGCCACGACGAGAAGCTCCCGCTGTTCGTCTTCGTCGCCGCCGGGGCGACCGAGGAATCGCTCGACGGCTTCGAACTGCTCGACCTCTACGGCGCGGGTCGCGCCCTCGTCGACGACGTCGAGGTCGACCCCGCAGTGGCCGAGACGGTCGGCGCGCTCGTCGCGCCCGGGGCGAGCGAGGCCGCCGACACGACCGCCGCGACGCTGGCGGCCAACGTCGCCGCCCACGTCAACGACGACGTGCGCGCGGATCTGAGACACCTCCCAGCGGTGAGCTACTGGGAGGACGCGCCCGAGGGCTACGTCGAGGCCGCGAGCGAGGCGGGCTACGACGCCGACGCGGTGCGGGACGTCCGCGAGGCCGTCGCGCTCGAGGCGTTCTACCAGTCCTACGAGGACAAGCGCGAGCTGATCACCGACCTCCTGTTCGGCGACGGCGACGGACCCGGCGGGCTGGCGGGCCACGTCAGCGAGCAGTTCCGCCAGAAGCTCGACACCGAGGTCGAGACCGCAGAGGCCAACCTCGACACCCAGACCGTCGAGGGGACGGAGATCGCCGTCCTCGACACCGACGCGTTCACCCACCGCTACGAGTTCCCGCCGACGAAGCTGCTGCTCGACGAACTCCACCGCCGGCACCGCGACGACGTCGCGGCCGTGATCGGCGTCTCCGACGACGAACTGCACATCCGAAGCGACGCGCCGATCGACGTGCGCGACGTCGCCGAGCGCGCCCGCGAGTGGGTGCCCAACGCCGGCCTGACCGCCACGTCCGCCCGCGACGGGAGACTCGAGTACATCGCCGGCGAGCGGTCGGCCGTCCTCGACACCGTCGTCGACGTGGTCGCCGACGAACTCGCCTGAGCGACCGACCTTTTTCCCGGTCTCGCCCGTCGATCCCGCCATGAGCGACGGCGAGACGGTGACCTCGGCGGCGGACGTGGACTGGGACGAGTACGAGCACGGCGACCGGCGGTTCCGCCGGAAGCGACTCGGCGCGGCCGCCGGCGGCGACCAACTCGGGACGAGCCTCTACGAACTCGAACCGGGCAAGCGGACGTGGCCGCCGCACTACCACGCCGGTAACGAGGAAGCCGTCTACGTCCTGGGCGGGGAACTGACGCTCTACCTCGGGTCCGAGGAGACGGATTCGGAACGCGACGCGGGCGGGAGCGAACACGCCCTCGAGACCGGCGACTACGTCGCGCTACCCAGCGGCCCCGACCACGCCCACGAACTCGAGGCGCGCGGCGAGGAGACGGCGCGCTTCCTGGTCGTCTCGACGATGAACGAGCCCGACATGTCGGTGCTCGTCGAGCGCGACGCGGCGATGCTCTTCGCGGGCGGTGCGCCCGGCAACTACGACGACCGGTACGTCTCGAAGACCGTGGATCTGGACGCCGAGGTCGACTACTGGGAGGAGTAGATCTCCGCGCACACGCTACCCCGGGACCGTCAGTCGAGCCCGCGCTTGTGACTTCAGAAGGCCGTTATCGGGAGAATCGACCGGTCGACTCGCCGACCGGTCGAAGGACCGGCGTCATACGGAGTACTGCAATCATTTCCCGGATCGACCGCACGCAATCGTGCGGTCGATCTCGGGCTGTCTTGCAGTACTGCGTATCAGTCGCCGTCAATCGCGGACGGCCCGGATGCCCTTCTTCGCGCCGTAGTACGCCCACTCGGCGCCGTAACAGAAGAGACAGCCCCGGAACTCCGGCGCGGTCGGGCCGTCGGCATCCTCGGTTCGGTCCGCAGTCGCGGTCATAGCCGATATCGAGGACGGCTCTCACACAAAGCCGACGGCCGCGTGCGAGCGTCGCGCACGAGCGTCGACCGTCCCGTCACGGGTCGGGTTCGGAGTCGTCGGCGTCGCGCGGATCGAAGACGCCCCTGCGGAGCCCCTCGCGCACCGGTTCGTGCTCGGCGTCGGTCGGTGGCGGGGCGGTCACGAGCAGCGCCTCGAGCCGGCTGTCCTCGTCCGCCCTGACTCCCCGGTCGACGCCCGCGGGGACGGCGACGACGTCGCCGGGTTCGACGCCGTGGTCGGTGTCGCCCTCGCGGACGACGCCCGTCCCCGAGCGGACGTGGACGACCACGTCGCTCCCGGGGGCGTGGACCGGGATGAACTGCCCCGGCTCGAAGTAGCCGCAGACGGCCTTCAGGTGGTCGCCGCGGAAGGTCTCGCGGGCGGTGAATCGGTCGTCGTCGTACTCCCGTTCGGCGTCGAAGTCCGTCGCTGGCATCGTGATGGGAGAGAGGGGCCGCCGACCGAAGTCGGCTGAGCCGAACGTGTTCCCGGTCGCGTCGGTCGAGAAGACGGGGCCCCAGATGCGGGAGTGCAGAGATTCGGTAGCGACACGCTTATTCGCCGCAGGGGCCGATCCACGACAACGCGATGAGCACCGAAACGCCCGGCGCGGACGCCGACAGCGACGAACCGGAGGCGTTCCTTCAGGCCTGTCAGGAGCTCGTCGACCGCATCCTCGCCGGTGAGATCGAAAAGGACGGGGTCGAGCGGGCCAAGAAGGAGGTCTGCGGGAAGTACTCCTCGCCGAAGGTGCCCCGCAACTCCGACCTCATCGACTTCGGGCCGGAAGACCGGCGCGAGGAACTCGAAGAGGTCCTCCAGCGCAAGCCCGTCAGGACCGCCTCGGGCGTCTCGCCGGTGGCGATCATGACTTCGCCGAGGCGGTGCCCTCACGGGAAGTGTCTCTACTGCCCAGGCGGCCCGGACTCGGAATTTTCGAGCGCGCAGTCGTACACGGGCCACGAGCCCGCGGCCGCCCGCGGCGTGCAGAACGACTACGACCCCTACGGGCAGGTGCGACTGCGACTCGAACAGCTCCGACAGATCGGCCACCCCGTGGACAAGGTGGAGCTCATCCTGATGGGCGGGACGATGACCGCCCGGAGCCACGACTACCAGGAGTGGTTCGTCAAGCGCGCGCTGGAGGCGATGAACGAGTACGACCCGACGGGCGAGCCCCGGCCCGCGGAGGACGAGAGCTTCGCGCAGGATCCCGACGAGTACGGATTCAGCTACGTCGAGGACGTCATCGCCGAGAACGAGACGGCGGACGTACGCAACGTCGCGACGACGTTCGAGACCAAGCCCGACTGGTGCGACCCCGAGCAGATCGACCGGATGCTCGATCTCGGCGCGACGAAGGTCGAGGTCGGCGTCCAGACCACCTTCGAGCGGGTCAACCGCGAGATGCACCGCGGCCACGGCACGCAGGACGCCATCGACGCCAACCGTCGGCTGCGGGACTCGGGCTTCAAGGTCGGCTTCCACATGATGCCCGGCCAGCCGGGGATGAGCAAGGAGATGTGCCTGGAGGACTTCCGGCGCATCTTCGAGAACGCGGACTGGCGGCCGGACTTCCTGAAGATCTACCCCACGCTCGTCGTCGAGGGGACGGTCACCTACGACTGGTGGCGGAACGACGAGTTCGAACCCCTCGACAACGACGAGGCGGCCGAGCTCGTGGCGGAGATCAAGTCGATGATCCCGGAGTACACGCGCCTCCAGCGGGTCCAGCGGGACATCCCCGCCGACTTCATCGAGGGCGGCGTCTGGAAGTCAAACCTCCGGCAGCTCGCGCGCCAGCGGATGGCCGAGCACGGCTGGAGCTGTGACTGCATCCGCTGTCGGGAGGTCGGTCACAACGACGCCGACCCTGACCCGGACGCGCTGTCGGTCGAGACGACCACCTACGAGGCCGCCGGCGGGACGGAACACTTTCTGAGCGTCGAGGACCGCGAGCAGGACCTCCTGGTGGGCTTCTGTCGGCTCCGCTTCCCGGGCGACCCGACCCGGCGCGAACTCACCGACGCCGCGCTGGTGCGGGAACTGCACGTGTACGGCAGCGAGGTCGGCGTCGGCGAGGCCGGCGAGGACGCCCACCAACACCAGGGGTGGGGCCGGCGCCTCCTCGGGGAGGCCGAGGCCCTCGCGGCCGACGCGGGCTACGAGAAGCTGGCCGTGCTCAGCGGCGTCGGCGTCCGGCAGTACTACCGCGAGAAGCTCGGCTACCACCAGGACGGCCCCTACGTCTCCACGCGGCTCTGAGTCCGTCGCAGACGCGACCGGCCTACCCGTCGGGCTCGTAGGGCCGTCCGGGGTCGAACTTCGGGGCGCCGACGCCGAACACCCGGACCGGCCCGTCGGCCGAGGCGGGGTTGTACGGCCGGAGCGGGCTCTCGGGCTCGGCGACGAACACCTCTTCGGGGCCGACCTCGTACTCCATGTCGGGAGTCTCGACGTGCAGGCGGCCCGCGAGCACGTAGAACAGCTCCTCGCGGTGCTCGTGGTAGTGGTACTCCCGGGACAGTTGCTCGCCGGGGGCGATGGTGTAGACGGCCGCCGCCAGGGTGGCGAGGTCGACGGCCTCGGTCACCGAGCGGCGGTCACACGGGTGGTCGGGCGTGTCGGCCAGGTCGTTGGAGGCGAGGACGTGATAGCCCATACCCTCGCTACCGGGCCGACACACAAGAGCGACACCCGCTCAGCCCGGGAGCGCAGAGGTGTCCACGGCCGCCCGCCGACCGTCGAGAACGGCAAACTCCTCGCCGCGGCGCCGCTCCAGCCAGTACAGCAGCCGCTCGGCCCAGACGAGCTTGTGGGCCTTCAGCGGGCCGACGGTCTCGTCCTCGAACGCCCAGCCGGGGAAGGTGAGCCGGGCCGCCCCGAGGTGGTCGGCCAGGAACGCCGCCCGGTCACCGTCGGTGAACCCGCCGACGTTCTGCACCACCCCCCGGGGGGCCGCCTGCGTGATCGGCACCACGGCCCCCTCGGCGAGGTCCGGGCCGTAGGCCTGTAGCGCGCCCACGTTGTCCCCGTGGGCGTGGGCGACGACCGGCACGCCCTCGTCGGCGAACGCCACGGCCCGCTCGGGGTCGCCGTCCAGGTCGGTGACGACCGCGTCGACCCCGATTCCGGCGTCGACCAGCCGGCCGGCCGCTGCCCCCGCCGCGAACACGGCGTCGGCCTCGCGGGCCACCGCCAGGTCGGCCTCGTCGGTCAGCCGGTCGGCGCCGCCGGCGACGGCGACCGTCCGGCCGTCCGCGACCGCCCGGAGGTCCTCGAGGGGGTAGGGGTCGGTCACGACCTCCCCGAGCACGTCCCGGGCGCGCTCGTCGGCCTCGCGGCCGAAGCCGAAGTCGGCCAGGACGGCTTCGTAGACGGGTTCCCAGGTGGCAAACTCCATGCTACCGGCTGGTCGGGGTCAGATCGCTCGATAATCCGGGTTGAGCCGAAATGGCACGAGACACCCCTGCCCGCGTGCCCTTTCGGCCTTCGAGTCGCGATTGCGGCGCATGGGGTATAAGTTTTCTCACCTACACGCCTCCCGAACTCGGTCGAGCGCCGCGACGAGCTCCGCGGGCTCCTCGACCGACGCGGCCACCTCGCGCAGGGCGGTGACCGTCCCCGCGAGCACGACCCGGTCGGTTCCAGTGACGACCGTTTCGGTCCCCGCGGCGGCCTCGGCGAGCGCGGCTCGTGCCTCGCCGGACAGCTCCAGCAGGAACGACCGGGCCACCGCCCGGCCGGGGTCGGCGTCGCCGTCGACCCGTTCGATGTGGCGCTCGGCCTCCCCGACGGCGGTCACGTCCAGCTCCTCCACGCTCTCCTCGCGGACCCGCTCGCGGGTGAAGGCGTCACCGACGATGGCCGCGTCGCGGGTCTCGGCGACGTCGTGGGTCCGGACGACGTGGGCGCCGCGCTCGACGGCCATCGCGGTCGCGGCCAGCGACACCGGCAGCGCCCCCTCGGTGTCGCGGCTGGCGAGGCTGCGCAGGAAGTTCTTCCGGTTGATCGACACCAGGATCGGCTGACCGACGGCCCGGAACTCCCGGAGGCGGTGGAACGTCTCGCGGTCGTCGGCGAGGGTCTTCGCCTCGCTCCAGCCGCCGAAGGCCGGGTCGACGATCGTCTTGTCGGTGAGCCCGTTGCGGTAAAGGGCGTCGTAGATCTCGTCGACGTCCTCGATGGCGCCCGGCCGTTTTAGATCCGGCGGGCTGGCCATCTTCCCGACGGCGACG
>JBDGSU010000098.1:1967-4284 GCA_042217395.1 Halosimplex sp. | reverse complement strand
CCGGGGCATCTCGGGGTCGGCGAACCCGCAGATGTCGTTGACCATGTCGAACCCGCGGTCCAAGGCCGCCTCGGCCACCTCGTGGTAGCGCGTCTCGATGGAGAAGACCGCCTCGCCCGAGACCGACTGGATGGTCTCGACGGCCGTGTCCAGCCGCTCCAGCTCCTGCTCGGCGCTCAGCACGTCGAACTTCTTGTTGGCCGACTCCAGGCCCACGTCGACGATGTCCGCGCCCTCGCCGATCAGCTCCTCGTCGACGTAGGCGGCGGCCTCGCCGGGGTCGTCGTACACCGACGGGTCGTACGGCGACTCCTGGCTGACGTTGAGCACACCCATGATCCGCGGCGGGTGGTCGTCGCCGATCCCCAGGCCGGCTGCGTCAACATTTTGCATACCATCCCCAGCGCCCGACCGTTCTTAACCGGGTCGGTCTCGGTCCGACACCCCCGACCGGGGTCAGGCGACTTATGGTCGACAGCGGCCTACCGGTTGGTATGTCGAAGGTGTCGATCGGGTTGCGGGGCTGGCGGTTCGACGAGGCCGAGGTGTTCGCCCCCGACGGCTCGGTCAGAGACGTCACGGAGATGTCCGAGGACACCCGCAACCGGCTGCTCCGGCTGTCGGCGCTTCTGGGCGAGCCCTGTAGCGCCTGCTGGCTGGTCCACGGCGAGGCCGACCTCGACCGGTGCAACACCGGCGAGGTGGTGTACGGCGAGGTGCTCGCGGAGGTGTTGCTCTGCCCGGACCACGAACCCGACTTCGTCTACTGGTTCCGCGAGGCCGGCGGGTCGGAGTACGCCGGCCGGGCAGCCCTCCAGGACGAGTTCTACGAGTGGTTCGCCGACGGCAACCGCGCCCCCGAGGGGTACGAGGGCGTCGAACACGTCGACCGCGACCCCGAGGGCGTCCCGGACCCGATGGCCGCCGACAGCCTCGACGAGGTGGCTGCACAGGCCGCGGCGATGGACCAGGCCGAACGCGAGGCCCTTGACGTCGACCTCGACGACCTGGACGTATGAGCGAGGAATCCGGCGACGAGGGGTCGGCGGAACCGGAACCGGAGGCGGAGGCGCCCGGGTCACTGTCGGTCGCGGTCGTCGACGCCGAGACACCGGGCAACATTGGCACGATTGCCCGCGCGATGAGGAACTTCGGCGTCTCGGACCTGTACCTGGTGGACCCGCCCGAGCTCGACCCCGAGGGGGAGGCCTACGGCTTCGCCGGCGCCGCCCGCGAGGACGTACTCCCCGGGGCCGAGGAGGTCCGCTTTGAGGAGCTCGTCGAGCGCTTTCACACCGTCGGCTTCACCGCCGTCACCAACGAGGACGCCACCAAACACGTCCGCTATCCGTTCCGCACGCCCGCCGAGCTGCGGCGGTCGCTGCGGGACGTGGCCGCCGACACTTGTCTCGTCTTCGGCCGCGAGCGGGTCGGCCTGACGAACGACGAACTCGCCCGGCTCGACGAGGTGTGTGCCATCCCCGCCAGCGACGACTACCCCGTGCTCAACCTGGGCCAGGCCGCCACGGTCGCGCTGTACGAGCTGCGCGAGCTGACGGTCGCCGAGACACAGCTGCCCGAGATAACCGACCGCGCCGAGGAGCCGGCGATAGAGGGGCTCCACGACCAGTTCGCCGACTTCCTGGCCGCGGTCGGTCACCCAGAGGAGAAACGCCCCAAGGCAGGCCGGCTGTGGCGGCGACTGCTCGGCCGGGCGCACCCGACCGGCCGGGAGGTCCGGACGCTGCGCGGTCTGTTCCGGCGGGCGACCGAGCGCCTGGAGGAGTGAGCCGGGGGCGAACGGTTATGCCCCGGAGCCGCGAAGCTAAGATATGCCACCGGCTCACATTGCCACCGTGGGGACCTCGCCGCTCGGCCGGACGGACCTGCCCGGCCGGGACCTGTTCTCCCGTGCGCTCGCGGAGGCCTTCGCGGGGCTGCCCGACCCCGCCGAGGTGGTCGAAGGCGTCTACGTCGGCGCCCAGTCCGAGCGCTACGAGAACCAGATCATGCAGGGCACCCTGCTCGCGGAGTGGGCAGGGCTCTCGAATATCCCCGCCGAGCGGGTCGAGGCCTGTGCTGCGGCGGGGGCGCTGGCGCTGAAAAACGCCGTCCGGGACGTGCGCGCGGGCGTCCACGACGCCGTCCTGGCCTGTGGCGTCGAGAAGATGACTGCCGGGGGGACCGCAGGGGCGACACAGGCACTCGCCGCGGCCTTCGAGCGCGCCCTCGAACAGCGCTCCGGGGTCACCGCGCCCGCCCAGTACGCCATGCTTGCCCGCCGGTACCTCCACGAGACCGCGGCGACCGAGCGGGA
>JBDGSU010000098.1:0-1957 GCA_042217395.1 Halosimplex sp. | reverse complement strand
GGGACCTGGCGGCCATCGCGGCCAAGAATCACGCCAACGCCGCGGCCTACCCGCGGGCGATGTTCGACGAGCCGGTCGCCGTCGACCGGGTCATGGACTCCGAGCCCGTCGCCCCGCCGTTGAAGCTGTACGACTGCGCGCCGGTCACCGACGGGGCCGCGGCGGTCCTGGTCGCCCGCCCCGAGGTCGTCGACCGGCTGGGCGCGGAGTCGGTCCGGGTGGCCGGCGTCGGCACCGCCGCCAACACCCTGGCCGTCGCCGAGAAAGACCTCACCAGCGTCGAGGGGGCGGCCGTCGCCGCCGACCGCGCCTACCAGGAGGCGGGCGTCGACCCCGACGACGTGGACGTGGCGGAGGTCCACGACGCGTTCACCGTCTGTGAGGCGTTGCTCGCGGAGGCCGCCGGCTTCGCCCCCGAGGGCCGGGGCGTCGAGTCGGCCCGCGACCCCGCCGAGCGGTCGGCGGGCTGGACGGACGTCCACCTCAACACCAGCGGCGGGCTGAAGGCCCGGGGCCACCCCATCGGCGCGACGGGGCTGGTCCAGGCTGTGGAGGCATACGAGCAGCTGCTCGGGCGGGCCGGCGACCGCCAGGTCCCCGGCGCCGACACGGCCCTGCTGGTCAACGAGGGCGGCCTGGCCGACGCACACACCGCCGCCCACGTCCTGGAGGGGCCGGCATGAGCGGCGACCGTGAGGGCGCCGGGGGCGCCGGCGGGCCGCTCTCGGCCGACCAGCTCACCGCCGACTCCCCGTTCACTCTGCCGGGCTTTTTTGACGAACTGGCCGAGGGGCGACTCGTCGCCGCCCGGTGTACCGACTGCGGGACCCACCTGCTGCCGCCCCGCCCGGCCTGTTACGACTGCGGGAGCCGGGCGGTGGAGCTCGCCGAGCAGCCACGGACCGGCCACGTGGTCAGCTACACCGCGGCCTACCGCCCGCCGCCGGCCTTTGCCGACCTCGCGCCGGTGACGCTGGCGGTGGTCGAACTCGACTCCGGGGCGCGCCTGACGGGGCGTGTCGACGCCGACCTGTCGGCGGTCGAGGTGGACAGCCCGGTCGAACTCCGGGTGCGCGACCCCGGGGAGCTGGGGGTCGACCCCGAGGCCTTCCTCTCCTACGAGGCCGACTGGCCGCTCCACGAGTTCGTCCTGCGGTGATCAGGCCCGCTTTTGGATCTCCTCGCGGAGCACGTCGCTGACCACGTCACCCTCGGCTTTCCCCCGGAGCGCGCCCATACACTCGCCCATCAGCGCGGAGAACGCGCCCATGCCCTCCTCGGCGACCTGGTCGGCGTGGCGCTCGACCACCTCCACCACCGCCTCGCGGACCTCGTCCTCGCCGGCGCTGCCCAGCCCGGCCGCCTCGGCGGCCGCCGCGGCGTCCTGCGCCGGGTTCTCGCCCAGCTCGGTCAGCAGGTCCGGCACGCCCTCGGAGGCGAGCTCGTCCGCGGCCAGCAGGTCGAACACCCCCTCGAAGTGAGCCGCGGTCAGGTCCTCGACGGGGACGCCGTCCCGCCGGAGCTCCGTGACGGTGGACTCGACGGTCCGGGCCGCGAGGTTGGGGTCGACCCCGCGCTCGACGGCGGCCTCGAACAGCCCCATCCGCTGGCCGTAGGCCACCTGCTCGGCCAGGCCCGCGTCCAGCCCGTGCTCGGCCTGGTAGCGCTCGACCTTCTCCGTCAGAAGCTCGGGCGTCTCCACCTCCGTCGGGTCGGGCTCGACCGGCGGCACGTCCGTCTCGGGGTACATCCGGGCCGCGCCCGGCAGGGGCCGCAGGTATCGGGTGGTGCTGCCGTCCTCCAGGGCGTCGCGGGTCTCCTCGGGGACCCCCTCAATTGCCGTCGCGGCGCGCTCAGCGACGGCCTCGATAGCCAGCTCGGTGGTCTCGGGATCGTCCGCGACCAGGGCCACCGCGTCCTCCGGGCCGGCTCCGACGGCCTCACGCAGGGTCGCCAC
>JBDGSU010000092.1:0-30648 GCA_042217395.1 Halosimplex sp. | reverse complement strand
CTGCGCCGCTCTCCGCCTCGCGGTCCTCGCCTCATACGGATTGCTCTAACTGTTTACCACGACGACCGCTTGACTGCGAGCGGTCGATGTGGAACTGACTTAGAGCAATCCGTATCAGTCCTCGCAACAGCCGCCGGCCTTGCCGCCGAAGTCCACCGTCAGCGGCTCGGAGATGATCTCGTTGAGCTCCTGGAGGCGCAGTTCGAGTTCGTTCTGGGCCTGCAGGTACTCCGACATCGCCGGGTGGTCGTGGAGCTCCTCCTGGGCGTCCTGCAGCGTCCGGAGCTCCTCGCGGGTGGCCTCGCCCGTCTGGCGCGCGAGCATGAACTCCTCGCGGATCTGCTCGAACTCGCGGATCTGCTCCTGGAGGTCCTCGTCGGCCTCCACTTCGGCCTTGGCCTCCTGGTAGCGCTCGTAGAGCGGCATGCCCTCGATCCGCTCGCCGAGTTCCCGCGCGAGCGCGTCGAGTTCGTCGTCGCCCGCGTCCACGTCCGTGGCGTCGGTCTCGATGCTCATCGTGTCGCCGTTGGGGCCTCGCGGTTTTCAAGGTGCCGACTCCTGCCCGGGTGGTCGATCAGCGCCGCGGCGTCTCGTCGGCGTCGAGCGGACGGAACCCGAGTCGGCGGCGACTCGCTCACGGGTCACTCCGTTCCCCGTTCGCGTTGACGAGGCGCTCCTTACAGTCGCGCCTCGCTCTCGCGGTCGCGGGAGGCCGCCGCGGCCGCAACGGGGTAGGCGACCGCGAGCGCGCCGGCGCGAGCGACGACCGTCGACGGCAGCGCGACCTCGAGCGAGCGCAGGAGGGCCAGCCCGGCGAGCCCGGCGGCACCGCTCGCGACGTAGAGGGCGACGACGGCGACCGCGAGGCGGCGATACGACCAGTCGTCGGCGACGAACGGGTAACTCCCGCCGACGGCGACGACCGCTGCCGCCGTCTGGGGCGCCTGCGCGAACAGGTCGCCGCCCGCAGCGAGCGCGTAGCCGACGGTGAACGCCGGCGCGAGCAGGAGATAGAGGCCGAGGGCGGCCAGCAGGAGGTCGACCGTCGCCCCGGCGACCGACCGGAGGGCCATACCGGTGGTCGGAACTCGGACGGCATAGCTCCGGCGAACGGTCCGGGGCGGTCGCCGGTCGCCCGGCGACCCGGGAGCGCGATACGTGAGCGGGCCGTCCGCCGCGGTCTGCCGTCCCGGTCCGCGAACGGGAGGCGGAACCGGAGACGCTCGCACGCACCCCGAGCCCTTTTCCGGCGCGGGCCCGAACCTCCGGATATGGTGTCCGAACTAGTCGTCGGCGGGCTGCTCGCGCTGCTGGTGTTCGGCTTCCTCCGCTTCCAGGACCGTATCGTCTCCGCCCTGACCCGCGCTCGCGGGGGCGACGACGGGCTCGTCGTCGAGGACCCCTGATCGACGGTCTCGGTCGGGGTAGACGTTCGTAGCGACGGCCAGCGGCTGCGCTATCGCTCCCGGTCGGCCCGGTTTCGACCCCGACCGCGCCAGCCGCGACCGCTGGCCGTGGCAGGCGCTCGCGGACCGGTTCGGGACCGCGGAGGTTTTACCCCGCGAGCGGATACGAGGTGCCAATGAGCCAGGAATCGACGGGGAACGGCCCGGGCGAGGAGGCGACGCCTCGCACCGAGGGCGACCTCACGAAGACGGGGATGTCGCTGCGCCACGACCGGGAATGGGACTACGAACTCGACCGCATCGTCGACGCCGTCGACGAGCGCGACGCCGAGACGGTCGGCCTCCAGTTCCCCGAGGGGCTGAAACGGCGCGGCCCCCGGGTCGCCGACGACCTCCGCGCCGAACTCCCGGACGGAGTGAACGTGATGATCTCCGGCCAGCCCTGCTACGGCGCCTGCGATCTGGACACCTATCTCATGCGACGGACGGACGTCTTCGTCCACTTCGGGCACAGCCCGATGAAGGAGTCCGAGAAGATCATCTACGTTCCCCTGTTCTCGAACGTCGACGTCTTCCCCATCATGGAGCGCGCGCTCGACGAGCAGCTCGCGCCCGCAGAGGAGGACGCCGACGTGGGCCTCGTGACGACCGCCCAGCACATGAACAAGTTCGACGAGATGCGCTCGTGGCTCGAGCAACGGGGCTACACCGTCCACACCCGCAAGGGCGACGAGCGGCTGACCCACGAGGGACAGGTGCTGGGCTGTAACTACGCCAGCGCCGACGTCGACGCCGACCAGATGCTGTACGTCGGCGGCGGCAAGTTCCACCCGCTCGGCCTCGCGATGGAACACCCCGACAAGACGGTGGTCATCGCCGACCCCGTCAACAACGCCGTCTCCGTCGCCGACACGGAGAAGTTCATGAAACAGCGCTACGGCGCCGTCCACCGCGCGATGGACGCCGACGAGTGGGGCGTCATCTTCTGCACGAAGATCGGCCAGGGCCGCTGGGAGATCGCCCAGGAGATCGTCGAGAACAACGACGACGCCTACCTCCTCACCATGGACGAGGTGACGCCCGACCGCCTGACGAACTTCGGGCTGGACGCCTACGTCAACACGGGCTGTCCGCGCATCACCACCGACGACGGCCCGCAGTTCAAACGGCCGATGCTCACCCCCCAGGAGTACCGCATCGCTATCGGCGAGGAACCGCTCGAGGACCTCTCGTTCGACACCTTCCACGGCACCTGGTAGGCGGAACAGTCTCCACGTTTCGGGTCCGTCGACCGCTACCGACGGCGGACGCGAGTGGCGACGCGAGCGCCTCGACCCGCGATTTCCGGTGAGTTGTCCCGACGGTATCGGCGGCTCGCCGATGGTATCAGCGGCGATAACTGGTACCCCAAGGATATATTCGTCGACACCGAGCGGGAGATATGCGAGTTTCACCGGCTGTATCGCCGACTGTACGACGCCGGACGGTGGGGCGCTGCCTGCCGACGGAGCGAGGGGCGGTCGTATCGTGACGGGCTCCGTACCCCGGTCGTCGACGTACGTCAGGCCGCTGACGGAGTCGGACGAGGAGACGACAGTGCTCTGTCTGCACCCCGAGGCGGCGACAGGCGACGCGTTCGTCGAGGGGCTGGAAGCGGCTGAAGACGCCCTCACGGCCGAAACCGCGACGACGATCCCGGCCGCGTTCGAATGCCTCGAGACGGGCGACGTCGACTGCCTCGTCTGTGCGCTGTCGCTCCCCGGCAGCGACGGCGTGACCGTACTGGAACGGGTGCGAGCCGAGTTCGACCGGCTCCCGGTCGTGCTGGTCGCGCGCGAGGGGAGCGAGCGGGTCGCGGCCGAGGCGGTCAACGCGGGCGCCGACGGGTACGTCGTCTACGACGGCCGGCCCGGGACCGGAACGGTCGAGACGCTCGTCGACCGGATCGAAACGGTCGTCCGGGACCACCGCTCCCGCCGGCGCCTCTCGGAGACGACGGACCGCCTCTTCCGGCTGACCGAGTACGCGAACGACGCGCTGTGGATGTTCACCGCGGACTGGTCGGAGACGGTCGTCATCAACGACGCCTACGAAGACGTCTGGGGCCGGTCGCAGGCGGACCTCGTCGACGACCCGTCGGACTTCCTCGCGGGGGTCCACCCCGACGACCGCGAGGCGGTCCGCGGGGAGATGGTCGAGGTCTCCGGCGGCGAGCGCGCGGACATGGAGTTTCGACTCCGTACCGACGACGACCGGGAGCGCTGGGTCAGCGTCCACGCCGAACCGGTCTTCGACGACGGCGAAGTCGCCTACGTCGCGGGGTTCACGCGCGACGTCTCCGAGCGGCGCGAGCGCGAACGCAGGGAGCGCGAGGCCAACGAGCGCCTCGAGACCATCGTCGGGAACCTCCCCGTGGTCGTGTTCACGCTCGACCCCTCGGGGGTCTTCCGGCACTCGTCGGGCAAAGGACTGGAGATCCTCGGCCTCGAGCCCGGCGACCTCGAGGGGCAGTCGGTGTACGACGCCTACGGCGACCAGTCTGACATCGTCGACGCCGTCGACCGCGCGCTCGACGGCGAGGAGGTCAGAGCGACCCAGGATCTGAGCGACCTCGTCTTCGAGACGTGGTACCGACCGGTGTTCGACGACGAGGGCGACCTCGACGTGGTCGTCGGCGTCGCTCGGGACGTGACCGAGCTCAACGAACGGGAGGCGCGCATGGAACGGGTCACGCGCGCGGCACAGGAACTCCCCCACGCCCGCACCGAGCGCGAGGTCGCAACGGTCGTCGTCGACATCGTCGACACCGTCATCGACTGTCCGGTCAACGCCTACTGGACCTCCGACGAAGCGGCCGACGCGCTCGAACCGACGGTGGCGTCGGACGCGGCGCTCGCCGCGGCGGGCGTCGAATCGCCCGGCGAGCTCCCGGTGATCGGCCCCGGTAACGCCGAGATGGAACGGTTTCGACGGGACGAGGTGTCCGTCGCGAGCGACTACCCCTCGCTCGACGAACCGTCGGCGCCGGAGACGGCCCTCCAGACGGTCATGTTCGTGCCCCTCGGCGACCACGGGCTGTTGAACGTCGGCGACCACGGGGCGGCGACGTTCGCCGAGTTCGACCGGAACCTGATCGAGATCATCAGGCAGGCCGCCGTCGACGCCCTCGACCGGGTCGAGCGCGAGCGGGAGCTCGAGCGCCACCAGAGGGAACTGGAGCGGTCCAACGAGAGCCTCCAGCAGTTCGCGTACGTCGCTTCCCACGACCTCCAGGAGCCGCTGCGGATGGTCTCCAGCTACGTCTCGCTGCTCGACGACGAGTACGGTCACCTGTTCGACGACGAGGCCGAAGAGTACATGGGCTACGCCGTCGACGGCGCGCGGCGAATGCAGGAGATGATCGACGCGCTGTTGCAGTACTCGCGGGTCCACACGCGGGGCGAGGAGTTCGTCGCGGTCGACACCGACGCGGTCTTCGCGGAGACGATGCAGGGCCTCGAACTGCTCGTCGAGGAGCAGTCGGCGCGGGTCGCGGCCGACGACCTGCCGCCGGTCGAGGCCGACAGGAGCCAGCTCGGACAGCTCTTCCAGAACCTCGTCAAGAACGCGGTCCAGCACGCCGGTCCCGAACCGACCGTCGAGGTGGCCGGCGTCCGCGAGGGCGAGACGGTCCACTTCACCGTGGCGGACGACGGGCCCGGGATCGCCGAAGCCCAGCAAGAGCGCGTCTTCGAGATCTTCAAACAGAACAGCGGCCGGACGGACAGCACCGGGATCGGGCTGGCGATGTGCAAGCGGATCGTCCAGCGCCACGACGGCGAGATATGGGTGGAATCGGCCGCGGACGACGGCGCGACGTTCCACTTCACGATGCCGGCCGTCGGGGACGATACCGCGACGGGAGACGCCGCACGCACCGCGACCGCCGACGGGGGTCGCCCGTGAGCGGACACCAGGGACAGCCGGTCGAGATCCTCCTCGCGGAGGACAACCCCGGCGACGCGAAACTGACGCGCAAGGCGCTCGAGCGCGGCAACGTCGTCAACAACCTCCACGTCGTGACCGACGGCGTCGAAGCGTTAGACTACCTCCGTCAGGCGGGCGAGTACGCCCAGCAGCCCAGGCCGGACCTGATCCTGCTGGACCTCAACATGCCGCGCAAGGGCGGTCGCGAGGTCCTCGCCGACATCAAAGACGACGAGGAACTCAGGCGGATCCCGGTGGTCGTGATGACGAGTTCCGAGGCCGAAGAGGACATCGTCCAGTCCTACGACCTGCACGCCAACGCCTACCTGACGAAGCCGATCGACTTCGAGGGGTTCCTCGACGTCGTCCAGCGCATCGAGGAGTTCTGGCTGACCGTCGTCAAGATGCCACCGGAGTGAGATGACGCGGACGATCGACGCCCTCCTCGTCGAGGACAACCCCGGTGACGCGACGCTGGTCGAGCACTACCTCGAGAGCCCCTCGGTCGGCGCGTTCCTCGAGGACGTGACGGTGACCCACGTCGAGACGCTGGCCGACGGCGCGGACCACCTGCGCACCGGGCGATACGACGTGATCCTCCTCGATCTGGGGCTGCCCGAGTCGGACGGGATCGACACGCTCCGGGCCGTCACGGAGACGGACCCGGCGGTGCCGATCATCGTCCTGACCGGTCTCGAGAACACCGAGATCGCCGTCGAGGCGATCCAGTCGGGCGCGCAGGACTACCTCCAGAAGGGAGACATCGACGCGGACCGGCTCGCCCGGTCGCTGCGCTACGCCATCGAACGCCACGAACAGGAACGGGTGCTCGCCAGACGCAACGACCAGCTCGATTTCTTCAACAGCCTCCTGCGCCACGACCTGATGAACGCGCTGAACGTGATGCTGGCGCGTGCCCAGATGATAGAGAGCGAAGTCGACGACCCCGAGCTGGCCGACCACGCCGCGAGCATCGGACAGTGGGGCGACAACATCGTCGAACTCACGGACAAGATCCGGACGATCCTCGACACCGTCACCGCGGACGGCGACGACTCGCTGGAGCCGGTGGCGCTCTCGTCGGTCGTCGCCGCGGAGGCCGACCGCGTCCGGTCGATGAGCGACCGGGTCGAGTTTCGTCTCGACGTCCCCGACGACGTGGAGGTGCTCGCAAACGACCTCCTCTCGGACGTCCTCGGCAACCTGCTCTCGAACGCCGTCGAACACACCAGCCGAGAGACGACCGTGACGGTGGACGCGGACGTGACCGGGCCGACGGTCGAACTGACCGTCGCCGACGACGGGAGCGGCGTCCCCGCAGATCGGACCGGGGACCTCTTCGAGCGCGGTCAGAAGGGCCGCGCGTCGTCGGGCACCGGGTTCGGTCTCTTCTTCGTCTCCTCGATGGTCGAATCCTACGGCGGCAGCGTCCGCGCCGAGGAGAGCGACCGCGGCGGCGCCGCGTTCGTCCTCGAACTCCCGCGCGCCTGAAAGGGAATTACCAATAGTTATCCGCAAACATTTTTGCATACGCGACGGATATTGAGACAGGATGACCGAGACGGGACGGCGCACGGGCGCTCCGGCGGTCGACGGGGATCGGCCATGAGCACGAAGACGCGGCTCGCCCAGCAACTGGCGGTCGTGGCGGGGTTCGAGGACCCGCGGGTCGACCTCGAGCAGTACCGGACGCCGCCGGACGTCGCCGCGCACCTGATCCACCGGGCGGACCTGCAGGGCGATATCGAGGGGCGAACCGTCGTCGACCTCGGCACCGGGACCGGGATGCTCGCGCTCGCGGCCGTGCTGCGCGGGCCGGAGTCGGTCGTCGGCGTCGACCTCGACCCGGAACCGCTCGCGACGGCGCGGGCAAACGAGCGCCGCGTCGCGGCTGCGGCCGACGTCGAGTGGGTCCGCGGCGACGCCACCCGCGTCCCGCTCGCGCCCGACGGCCCGACGACGGTCGTGATGAACCCGCCCTTCGGCGCCCAGTCGGGCAACGAACACGCCGACAGGGGATTTCTCGCCGCGGCCGCCGAGATCGGGGACGTCTCCTACTCCGTCCACAACGCCGGCAGCGAGGCGTTCGTCGAGTCGTTCGCGGCCGACAACGGCGGCCGCGTCACCCACGCCTTCGCCGCCGAACTCGACCTCCCCCACCAGTTCGACTTCCACGAGGCCGAATCCCGGACCATCGACGTCGAGGTCTTCCGGATCGAGTGGAACGGCGACGGAGCGCGGGACGGTGGCGACGCGCGGAACGGTGCCGATGCGCGGGACGACGACGAGGAGTGAGCGTCCCGCGGTCACCGGCGCCGGTGCGCTTCGGGCCGGTCAGTCCCGTCTGGCGCCGGGGATCTCCTTGCTCGCGACGTGGACGCGCGTGCGGTTGCGGACCGCGTAGAGCTCCTTCCCCGTCCGCCGTATCGTCAGGCCGCCGACCGCCGTCTCGTTCGATCGGGCCGGGATCGGGGCGCGACCGACGACGGTCCGATCGTGCGTGACGACGAGGTCGAACCGCCCGTCGACGGGTTCGATCGAGACGTTTCGGCCGGCGATAGTGGGGTCGGCGCGCACGGGATCGCTGGTGAACGCGCGCACGGCCGGCTCGCCCCGCTGGCGGAGCGAGACGGTGTACGCCGAGCCGTTGCCGACGAGCGACCACCCCTCGCGGTCGGCGAAGACGGCCTCGCGCCAGCCGAGCCCGCCGACCCAGACCGTGGCGCCGCCCTGGAACTTGAGGCGGCTCTTCGGGACGGCCTCGATCCAGATCTCCCGGTCCTCGTCGATCACGACGACGCCGCTGGAGCGGATCTGCCGGGATTCGCCGTAGAGGTACTCGTTGACCAGCGAGACGTACTGGTTGGGCACGCCCTCGACGTACGTGACCGTGTAGTCGCGGACCTCGACCGTCGCCGCGTCCGGCGGGAGGTCTCCGGAGATCGTCGTCAGGCCGAACGGGACGGCGACCGCGCTCAGGAGCACCAGCGAGACGACGAGGACGCGGACCGCCGTCCCGCGCGTGAGCGTGCCGCCGGACCAGTCGAACGACGGGAGCAGGTCGCGGTCGGGCGCGGAGATACCTGTCGCGACCACGGCGGCGAACACGAAGACGACGCCGACGCCGATCGCCCTGAAGAGGACGAACTCGCTGGCGCCCTGCGGCGCGTAGATCGCCCACAGCGACTGCCGGATGCCGAAGACGACCGCCACGACCCAGAGGTACAGCGGGTCGGGATACTCCTCCCTGCGGGCGAGGACGGCGACCCCGAGGAGGATCCCGAACAGGATGCCGATCGCGTGGCCCTGGATGGCGATATTGGCCCACCACGGCGAGAAAAAGCCGGGGCCGGGCTCGCGGACGATGTACGGGTTCCGCAGCCCCTTGTAGACGAGGTCGACGACGCGCTCGCCGACCAGCGCGAAGACCGCCAGCAGCGGTCGAGTGACCATCGCGAACCCGACGTAGGCGTAGACGACGCCCGAGAAGCCGATGACCGGCCCCATCGAGAACACGCCGGTGAACAGGCCCACGACGAACGATCCGGCCGGGACGAGGAGGATCCGAACGAACGGGTTGGTCAGGGCCGAGGAGAACGACTCCGAGCCCCGTTCGGTCGGGTAGTGGCCGACGTAGTACTCGACGACGGGCGCGAAGACGACCGTGCCCAGGAGGTTCCCGGTGATGTGGCCGACGCCGTTGTGCGCGAACCCGGCGACGAACACCCCGAGCGGGTAGAAGTACGACCACGAGCGGAACGGCACGACGAGCGGGTTGTTCGGGTGTTCCCAGCCGCCCTGGATCACCCAGTAGACGAGCAAGACCCCGAAGACCGTCAGGAGCGTCCCCCACGGGACCCCGAGAACGAACCGCGCGCGCAGACGGTCGCCCCACCGCGACTCCCGCGGCGAGAGGCGGCGCGCGACGGCCACCGATCCGACCACGGCGAGGACGAGGAACAGCTGTTGCCACGGAAGCAGGTCCAGCACCCATCGAAGACCCGACGGGGACGGCAACTGCGACATACCCGCCACAAAGGGGCGCGGTAAGGTAACCTTGGTGGCGATCTGGCAGCGACACCGCCGTCGTGTCCGGCGGTCACGGACCGAGTCCGCCGGTCGGACCGCGACTCGTCGCCGGTCGGAGCGATCGCGCCAGCCGCAGGATTTTCGGGGGCCGATACCGAAGTGTCGGTCGATGGGAGTTCGGCCACCGTCGAACGACGTGGACGACGAACCGGACGTCGTCGAGTTCGGGATCGCGGCGCTGGACGCGCGGCTGGACGACGCGGACCTGGCGTATCCCGTCTCGACGGAGGAACTCGAGGCCCGGTTCGGGGACGCGACAGTCCCCTACGACGCCGCCGGTCACGAGTTACGGGTCGACGACGCGCTCGCGGAGACGGACCGACAGGCGTTCGATTCGAAAGCCGAGTTGCTCAACGCGCTCCACCCGGTCTTCGAGCGCGAGCGACAGGCCGCCTCGACGAGTCTCGTCTCACAGTTGCGCTCGCTGGTCCCGTTCTGACGCCCGCGCCGTCGGGCGGTCGGCGGACGACAGCCGCGCGGAGCCGACCGCGCCGGTCAGCCCCGGTCCGGACGGGACCGTCCGCCGTCCATTTCGGCCTCCCCCTCGGCCGGACTCACCGGCCCGCCCGGTTCGAACGCGTCGTCGTTCGCCTCGGTCGACTCGTCGGCCGCGGACCGGCTCGGCCCCCGCGAGGGGAGCGTCCCCGGCGACCCCTCGTCCGAGAGCCGCTCGGCGAGGTCCTCGAGCTGGCGGGTCTGTTCCCGGTTGACCGTCAGGATCATGTCCGAGAGGACGCCGAACATCAACAGCTGCACGCCGAAGAGGATCGCCGACCCACCGAGGAAGGCGATGACCTCGTGGGACGTCTTCGGGACCGAGAACCACTCGTAGGCGACGTACGCGCCGAGGACGAGACCGACGAACGTGCTGACGGCGCCGACGCTCCCGAAGTAAAAGAGGGGGTTGTTCGTCTTCGCCATCTTGTAGAGCGTCAGGATGATGTCGGCGCCGTCGCGGAACGGTCGGAGGTTCGTCTCGGACTCGTCGGGCCGGGCCCGGTAACGGATCGGGACGACCTCCGTCCGGACGTTGTGCTTGACGCACTCGACGGCCATCTCCGTCTCGATCCCGAAGTAGTCCTCGGTCAGCGAGATGCGCTCGAGGGCCTCGCGGGTGAGCGCGCGATACCCGCTGAGGATGTCCTGGTAGTTACGCCCGTGGATGAACGTGAACGACCGGTTGATGACGCCGTTGCCGAACTGGTTGAGTCGGGTCATCGCGCCGTCCTCCATGTCGGCGAAACGGTCGCCGATGACGTGGTCGGCCCGCCCCTCGAAGATGGGTTCGAGCATCGCCTTCGCGTCCTCGGCCCGGTAGGTCTGGTCGCCGTCGAGCATGAGGACGACCGGCGCGTCGGTCAGCTCGAAGCCCTCCTGGAGCGCCTGGCCTTTCCCCTTCGAGCCGCGCTGCCGGACGACGCGTGCGCCCTTCCGTTCGGCGATCTCCGGCGTGCCGTCGGTCGATCCCCCGTCGATCACGAGCACGTTCTCGAACCCCTCCGCCCGGAACGATTCGACGACCGGCCCGATCGTCTCGGACTCGTCGAGCGTGGGGACCAGCACGCAGACGTCGTCGTACGCTACCATCGTCCCCGCTTCGGCACTCCCGGAGAAAAAGGTTCCCTGTCGTCGTCGCTCCCACCGTACCGGGCACTGGACGAGCGAGCCGCGGAGTTGCGATCGGCCGCCTGACCACCTGACCGCCTGCCGGTCAGTCCCGCGAACGCTGGTCGCTCAGGTGCTCCCAGACTTCCGTGCAGCCGCAACCGTCCTCGATGTCGTCGAGATGGCCGTCTGCGGAGCGCTCCTCGTCCGCCGCCGCGCTCTCGCCCGCGTTGTCGCCGCCGGCGTGGTCGCCGTCCGCGTTCTGTCGCGCATCCATAGTTACTCAGTTCGTGAGTAACCATGGAAGCCCCACGTAAATACTTTCCGTCGATCGAGGCGGACGAGCGCCCGCGACCGACGCGGACGGTCGGGTCGCCGTATCCGGACCGCTTTTGCCACCGGCGACGGAAGGGGTGAGACATGAGTGGCCCGGACCCGGACTGGTTCGACACGCTGGGGCTGACGGAGTACGAGGCGACCGCCCTGCGGGAGCTGCTGACGCTCGGCCGGACGACGGCGCCGAACCTCGCCGAGGCGACCGACATCCCGAAGGCGCGCATCTACGGCGTGCTCGACTCGCTCTCCGACCGCGGGTTCGTGCGGATCATCCCCGGGCGACCGAAGGAGTACCAGCCCAAGCCGCCCGAGGAGATCCTCGACCGCGCGGTCGAGAACCGCCGCCAGGACTACGAGGGGTTCGCGAACACCGTCGACCGCTTCCGCGACGAGTTCCTCGCGGAGTTCCGGCCCCGGTTCGAGCGGGCCAGCGAGGACATCACCCCCACCGAGGAGCTGTTCCACGTCGTCGACGTCGGCGAGCCGAGCGAACGGGAGACTCGCCAGCTCTACCACGACGCCGAGGAACGCGTCTGCGTCGTCACCAAGAGCTTCGAGTACTTCGACTCCGTCGAACCCGCCTTCGCCGACGCGCTCGAGCGGGGCGTCGACGTCTCGATCCTCATGCTCGTCCCCGAGTTCCTCTCGACCGACCCCCGCGACGAGCCCGCGATCCAGCGGGGCATCGTCGAGCGGATCCGCGAGGAGTATCCCGCCGTCGAGATCCGCTTCTCGACCGGGAAGCTCCCCTTCCGCGGGAACTTCGCCGACCCGAGCATGGACTACGACACCGGATCGGCCATCCTCCTCGTCGAGGAGGAGGACGTCCCCAACCACATGCGACAGGCCGCGATCACCGAGAACGGCGCCTTCGTCGCCGGGCTCAAGCGGTACTTCGACCTCATCTGGGAGCACGAGAGCCGCGAGGCCTATCCGAACGACGGGGACTGAAAGCGGACGAACGGCGCGTCTCCGCCGGAGGCGGACGTCCAACGTTCACACGTAGCCGAGGTCCTCGAGCCGCTGTTTGGTCGCGTCGCCCATCTCCGCGACGCCGTCGCCGGATTCGCGGACGCCGGCGTCGGCGACGTCGGCGAACGCCGTCTCGACGCGCTCTCGCACGTCGTCGTCGCCGCTCACGACGTAGCTCGTCTGGGCGTCGCGGACCTCGACCCGACGGGCCCTGTCGCGCCAGGTCACGTCCTTGCGGACGAGCCCGTCGTCCTCGCGGTAGACCGCCCGGGCGGTCGCCGTGAACGGGTGGAAGTCGTCGATGTACTCGCCCGCCCGTCCCATCAGCGCCTCGTTCAGTCCGACCGCGGAGACCCGAACCGGACCGTCGGGGACGAACGAGGCCGCGGCGTCCGGGTCGGCGCCGTCGGCCGCCTCGCCGTCGGCTGCGGCCATCGCGGCGTCGGGGAACCGCGTCAGCGTCGCGGGCCGGTCGACGACCCTCCCCTCGGTCTGACCCGGGTAGCTGACCAGCAACGGGACGTGGACGACGCACTCGTGGATGGCCACCCCGTGCTCGGCGATCCGGACGTCCCGGATCTCGCTGCGCTCGCCGAATCCCTCCCCGTGGTCGCTCGTCACCACGACGAGGGTGTCCTCGAGCGTACCCCGCTCGTCGAGCGTCTCGACCAGTCGGCGCAATTGCGCGTCCATCTGGTGGATCGCGCCGTCGTACAGGCCCTCGAGCGCCCGTCGCATCCACCACGGCCGCTGTCCGCCCAGGAAGACCCACTCCAGGTCGGGGAGTTCGTCCTGAATCTCGCGAGCCTGCGGCCCGCCCCACCGGTCGTGCTCCGCGCTCGGTTCGTAGGGGATGTGGCCGTCCATGAGGTTGATGCAGGCCGCCCACGGCCCCGACCGCTCGGCCTCCCACTCCAGAAAGAGGTCGGTGTAGACGTCTGCGGCCGTGCTGGCCTTCAGCGAGTCCGGGAGGAGCGCGGGGTAGTCCCACGCGAGCTTCGTCGCGACCCCGTTGGCGAGCGAGCGGACGGGGGCGTCGCTGGCGAGGCTGGCCCGGAGGTACTCGCCGTACTGCCCGCGCCCTTCGGCCGCCACGAACGCCTTCGGGTCGACCGCGTCGGGGAACGGGACGTTGCGCGGCCCCTCGATGGTGTCGAAGCCCTCCTTCAGCCCGACCTCGACGTCGGTCAGCCAGGTGTTCTCGGAGAAGACCGCGGTCTCGTACCCCTCGTCGCGCAGTCGGTCGAACGCGGAGTAGCCCGGGGCGAGTCGGTCGTCGGCGGAGGTGATGTTGTGTTCCTCGACGTCCAGTCCGGTGAAGATGCTGACGTGGCTGGTGAGGCTCTTCGCGCCCGGCGAGCGGGCCTGCGTGTACAGCGTCGAGCGGTCGGCGAACTGCGAGAGAAAGGGAGTCGTCTCGGAGACGTGCCCGCCCAGCGACGTGTTCCGGGCGCGCACGCTGTCCATGATCACCAGGAGGACGTTCGAGGGCATTACTGGCCGTCCTGCGGCGACAACTAAATGGCTATCGGTGTCAGAGAAGGCGTCGCGCCTGGCGTTTGAGCGGTTCGAGGTCGATGCCCAGGCTCTGCTCTGCGCTCCGGACCAGCATCACGTCGTCCTCCTCCAGCCCGCCCAGCGCGAGGATCGTCACTCCGTAGAGGACGGCCGCCGCGCCCACGAGCGCGACCACGACCGGCAGCGACGGCCGGCCGATCGTGTATCGCACGACCAGATAGATCGCCCCGGTCACCGCGAGGAACGCCCCCACTGGTCGAACCAGCGACCACGAGTACGGCCAGATGTCGTACGTCCGGTAGAGCCGGGCGCTGTAGAGGACGTGGACGCTGACGAGCGCGACGGCGCTCGCGATAGCCGCGCCGACGGTGCCGATGGTCAGAATGAGTACCGCGTTGAGGACCACGTTCACCGTCGCGGCGAACACGTTGACGTACATGATGTACGTCGTGTCGCCGATGGCCGACAGCGTCCGCTTGTTGGGCCCCGACCCCGCCGTCACCATGTAGCTGCTCGCGAGGATCACGAGGTAGATGGCCCCGCCGGCGTACTTGCTCCCGAAGGTGTTCGAGATGACCGTCGTCGGGAAGTACGTCACCAGCAGGTACGGCGGGATCGTGACGAAGACGATCCACTTGGTGACCAGCCGGTAGATGTGGGTGATCTCCGTCCACTTGCCCTCTGAGTGCAGATCGGAGATGCTCGGCAGGAAGAGGTAACTGAGCGAGCCGAGCCCGACCGACAGCATCTGCGCGATGGTGTAGCCGATGTCGTAGACCCCCACGTCGGCCGACCCCTGGAAGTACTGGATCATCAGCGTGTCAGTGTTCCCGAGGATGAACGACAGCCCGGTCGTCACCATCAGCGGCAGCGAGAACGTGAGCATCTCGCGGTACTTGGGCTCCCAGCCGATCGAACGGTCGAGTATCGGCGTGTAACGGACGAGGAAGTAGACCGCGCCGAGGGCGCCGATCCAGTTCGAGGCGACGTAGGCGGCCGCGACCGTGACCGGCCGCGCTCCCGCGAGGACGACCAGGATGATCAGGACGATCCGCGTGATCGGGTGGGTGAAGTTCTGGACGATGACCTTCGGCGACGAGCGACCGACGGCCTGGGTCCCGCTGAGCGAGACGCGCATCAGCGGGATGGCCGGCGTCCCCAGCGCGACGACTCGCAGGACGTCCGCGAGGTTCGGATTGCCCAGCAGGTCCGCGACGAACCCCGCACTCGCGAACAGCACGACGCCCATCAGCGCCGAGACGAGGACGTTCAGCAGCAGCGACGAGACGAAGACGCCGCGTTGCGCCTCGCCCTCGTACCGCGGCGCGTTGCGCGGGATCCCGGTGTCGAACCCGAGCCGCCCGAGTATCGCCGTCACCGTCAGGATCGTCAGCCCGACGGTCACCTCGCCGTAACTCGCCTGCGAGAGGTCCTGGGCGACGATGAGCTTCGCGAAGAAGGCGATCCCGAGTTCCAGGAACGTCCCCGCGAAAACCACGATCCCGCTCTTTCCTATCGAACGGACGATGTCGTCCGTGTCGCCGCCGTCGTCGTCCGCGGTCTCCTCGGTCTCCGCCTCCTCCGACAGCTCCTCGTCCCGAGCGTCGTCAGCGGCACCCCCCTCTGGGGCGTCGTTCGGCGTCTCCTCGTCGCGGTCGTCGGACACGGCTCGGGGTTTCCTCGCCCCCAATAAGGACTTTCTCATCCCGGGCGGCGTCGAGACGACCGTCCTGGAGCGTCTCCCCCGGATCGCTCTCGACCGGGATTCGCAACAGTTAATCGAACC
This sequence comes from Halosimplex sp., assembly GCA_042217395.1. GTDB lineage: Archaea > Halobacteriota > Halobacteria > Halobacteriales > Haloarculaceae > Halosimplex. The sequence continues at coordinate 14,970 of JBDGSU010000092.1, read as the reverse complement.
ACGCCACTCGGACCGGACACACCGCCGGTCCCCGATCCACGGCCGACGCGGACCCATACATGACGGAGGCACGGACGCGATGAGCGGCGACGAGTTCGAGGACCCGCCCGAGGAGCGCTTCCCGGCGCTGACCGCGCTGTTCGAGCGCTACCCGCTCGCCTACGCCGGATACCGGATCTCTCACCTCCTCCGCCACGACCGGGACATCTCCGAATCCGACGAGATACCCTTCGTGACGAACCCGATCTTTCCGATCGCGATCGTCGGCTATCTCGTCCTCTCGCGCGTCCGGGGCCTGCTCGACGGATCTCTGGGAGATGGACCGGTCGGGCCCGGACCCGCCTCGGGGCCCGTCGACCACGTGTTCTCGATGACCTCGACGCAGGGCTACCGTACCCACACGTTCCTCGAGGTGGCTGCGACCCTGTCAGAGGCCGGCGAGGACGTCGTCTTCCTCTGTTCGCCCGCGGCGGCCGACAGGCGCGAGGAGTGGGAACGCGAGGGCTACGACACGGTCACCCATCGAGAACTCCACCGCGGCGTCTCGATACTCGCGCTCCTCCGGGACATCGTCGCCGCGGTCGTCCAGACCGCCGCGCTCGTCCGGACCGCCGACGTCGAGCGGGGGATCGGCAACTACGTCCTGTACTACAACTTCGTCCTGCTCGAACACGTCAAACGCGAGAGCGTCCGGCCGCTCACGGCTGGCGATCCGCTCGTGCACACCTACTCGCCGATGCCGTACCTGGTCGACGCCGCCGGGACGGAGCGGCTGTTCGTCTACCAGCACGGCATCCAGCAGAACATCGGCGGCAAGATCATGGCCGCCCCCTTCTGCTTCCCGCTCACCTACCTCGTCTGGGGCGAGCCCTGGAAGCGCAACTTCGAGCGGTTCGTCCACTCCGACTCGGAGATCGTCACCGTCGGTAGCCCGTGGTACGAGTACCTCGCCGACCAGCGCGACAGCGACCGCTCGCCGACCCACGACGTCCTCCTCGTCAGCGACTCCCACGGCCTCACCGACGAGGTCGAACCCGCCTTCGAGGAGATGGTCGAGGCGGTGCTCGACGTCTGCGAGCGAGGCGAGCGGTCGCTGGCGGTCAAGCTCCATCCACTGGAGGACGCCGACTGGTACGAGCGCCGCGGCTGGGGCGAGTACGTCGTCGACTACGACGACATCGACGACGCGCTGCTCGACGCCCGGGTCGCCGTGGTCAACACCTCGACGGCGTTCGTCGAGAGCGCGGTCCTGGGAGTGCCAGTCGTGGTCGCCGACCTCTGGGAACGCGGACTCTCCGAGCTCGCGCCGGTCGACCTGGTACGATTCACGGACGGCCCGGCCGTCGGCGAGGCCGTCGAGGCCGGACTCACCGACCCCGATTCGTTCTCGAATCCCGACTCCGCGCCGCTCGTCGTACTCGGCGACGCGACGGTGCGGATCCGGGAGCTGACCGAACAGCGGCGAGACGAACTCGAGGAGCGCTGACCGAGCGGCTGATCTCGCCGCGGGGTTGCGCCCCCGCCACGGACCGACCACGGTGGCCCTCTCGTCGCCACTGGCCCCTCACCACACCGCCTGTTCCACGTCGGCGTTGATCCCGGCGAGCTCTTCCTCGGCGATATATCTAATCGCGTCGGCCGTGTCGAGAATCTCGTCGTGCGGTACGGATTCGTAGACCCGGGACAGGAGTCGATAGTCGTCGGCCTCGTCCATCGTCAATCTGAGCGCCGAGAAGTCGGGAACCGCGTTCCGGACCGACTCGTCGAACACCGCGTCGGCGGTGACCGTCGCGGTGTCGAAGCGCTCGCGCCCGTCCTTGAAGTACTGGCCGACGTGCTCGCGGTGGTAGTCGCTCTCGGCGTCGTCGGCCGCCCGGCGGATCGTCTCCCGCGTGAACGCGTCGGCGTTGTGGCCGATCGGGAAGGTCCGTTCGAACTTCGTCGAGGCGTAGTCGGCGTCCGCCGTCTGGAGCACTTCCAGCAGCGCCGTCGGGAGCTGGGGGTCTATCAGCGTGTTGTCGCCGCAGAGCCGGACCGCGACGTCCGCGTCGGCCGCCGCCATCGCGCGGTGGACGCGACCGATGACGTCCGACTCCGAACCGCGGTAGACCCGTGCGCCCTCGCGCTCGGCGACGAACTCGATCACGTCGTCGCGGTCGTTGGCGGACGTTGCGACCACAACGTCGTCGACACCGAACGGCTCCGCTGCTGCGGCTCGTCGGATCTCGTGGACGAGCGCGGGCGTCCCGTCGAGCGGGAGCATCGCCTTCCCCGGGAGCCGCGACGAACCCATCCGTACCTGGAGCACGACGACCGCGTTCATGCACCGGGGTTCGGCCCGGGATGTCAAAGTTCGTGCGGCACTCGACAGCGACGGCTCACATGTAGCCGAGGTCTTCGAGCCGCTGCTCGGTGACGTCGTCGTACTCCAGGTCGCCGTCGCCGAGTTCGACGTCGGCGTCGAGGATCTCCTCGCCGTACTCCCGGAGCGCGTCGGTCTCGTCGTCGTCGCCGCGGACGACCCGCCACTCTCCGGCGACGTAGTCGACGCGGGCGTCGCCCTCGACGAGGACGAGGTCGCGCTGGACCGCCGCGTCGGCGTCCATCGACTTCGTCACGTCAACGCGGCCGGTCCGCTCGTAGACGTCGTTCGGGTGGTGGATGACCTCCGTGACCGACACCTCGTCCTCGGTCACGTCCAGCAGCGACCGACCGGGGAACCGTTCGGCCGCCTCCGGGCCCTGCGTCGCCTGCACGATGGTGCGGGGTATCGACCGCAGGTTCACCGTCTCGTCGACGACGCGTGCTTCCACCTCGGGCGAGAAGACGACCAGCGGGACGTGGAGGCGGTTCTCGTCGTAGGCGGTGTCGCGGTTCCAGATGCCGTGGTCGGAGGTGACGACCACGAACGTGTCGTCGGCGAGCAGCCGTTCGAGCAGCGGCGTCAGCTTGCGGTCGAAGTCCCAGACCACGGCGCGGTATAGCGCCTCCATCGCGTCGACGTCGTAGGATTTCTCGTCGTTCTCGAGATGGCGCTCGGGCGAGACGCCGATAGGCAGGTCCTCGCGGTCGAACTCGGGAGCGAACCGCTCGAGGGCCTCGTCGCTGGCGTCGAACGGCGGGTGGACGTCCATGTAGTTGGCGACGACGAACTGCTCCGCGCCGTCGTCGACCAGCGTCTCGCGGATCTGCTCGTTGATGACCCCCGCGTACTGGTAGGACTCGGCGTCCCCCCAGTTGTCGGGGACCAGCGAGTCGCCCTCGCGCTTGCAGTTGAGGTAGTTGAGCAGCGACCGGACCGGCTTGCCGTCCGCCATCGCGAACGAGGTCAGTCCGCGTAGCGAGCGCTCCTCGACGTCGTGTTTGCGGAAGTAGTTGACCGGGTCGGTGGCCTCGCGAAAGAGGAGGTACTGCCGGCTGAAGTCCTTCGCCTCGTCGAAGCCCGCGTCGAGCCCCTGGAACAGCCACATGTTCAGCGACAGCAGCGTCGTCCGGTGGCTCTCGCGCATCCGTTCGGCCAGCAGCGGCAGGTCGCCGTCGAAGTAGGGGTGGGCCTCGTGCATCCCGGTGACCGACGGGAGTTCGCCGGTGAACATCGACGCGTGCGAGGAGGGACTGAGCGGCCCCGGCGCGTACGCGTTCGAGAAGACGACCCCCCGTTCGGCGGCGAGTTCGGCCAGCCCCGGCGTGGTGTCGGGCCCGTCGGGCGCGAACGAACTGGCGCGATATGAGAGAGAGTCGACGATGAGCCAGACGACGTCCATGTCGGGAGCGGTACGCCGCTACCGTGTATAAATGCAGCGTTAGGTCGACAGCCGGGCGATTCTCGCGACACTACTCTCGTACCCGTCAGCGCTTCGCTCGTGGCGCTCAGCGGTACCCCAGCTGTTCCAGCCGGTCTTCGACGGAGGCGGCGGTGTCGGCCTCGTCGGGCGCGGGCGCCGTCGGCTCGACCGTCTCCTCGTCGGCCGCGGTGGTCTCGACCCAGGGGACCTTCCGGACGCAGTCCAGCGGGCAGGCCACCGGGTGGCGATAGAAGCTCCGCTCGCCGAACGCTTCGCCGTGGTCGGCGGTGATCACGACGTTCTCGGCGTCGACGTTCTCGAGCAGCACCTCGACCTGGTCGAGGACGAAGCGGAGGTTCTCGACGTAGGCGTCCCAGGCCTCCTCGCGGGTGGCCGACCCGTCTTTCAGCGCCGAGTCGAAGCGCGGCTGGAGCACCTCGTCGGCCAGCGGGTAGGGGTCGTGGGGGTACATGTAGTGGACCATCAGCCGGTCGAAGTCCGTCGTCCGGCCGGCCTCGATGACGCGCTCGGTCGTGTAGCGGGGATGCGGTCGCGTGACGACGTCGCTACTGATCGTCCACTCCGAGCCCTCCTCGAAGTCGGCCCGCCAGAGCTCTTCGAGGCGACCGAAGTCATCGCGCTCGACGGTGTCGTACTCCGAGGGGCCGAACGGGATCGGGACCTTGCCGGTGTAGCCGCCGCCGGGGACCCGGGCGGTGAAGGAGTTCTGCGAGAGATACGCGGTGTTTCGAACCTCCTCGAGGTAGTCGTTCGTGAAGGTGTGGTCCATCCACTCGAAGGAGGTGCTCCCGACGGAGGTGTTGACGTCCACGCGCTCGACGAAGTCGTACTCGTCGGCCACCTCGCGCATGGCGTCGACCCGGCAGGCGTCGAGGACGACGAGGAGGTCCCACTCGCGGTCGTAGACGTTCGTCCCGTAGGTCCGCCAGTGGCTGTAGCTGAGGAAGGCCCCGACCCAGAGGTAGTAGGCGGGCCGGGCCATCCGCGCCGAGAGCTTCCGATCCCCGTCCCGCAGGTGGGAGAGGCTCTCCTCGACCCAGCCGCGGAAACTGATCGTCATACCAGACAGGCGGCCGCTGGCCGATAAATCGGTTTCGGTGCCCGCCTCGAGCGGTGTCGATGCCGATTACGGGTATCGACCCCGGGGCGGACCCGAGGCCGGCCGCGCGTCGAGACGACGCGCTCAGCCCAGCGAGACGGTCGCTTCGCCGTGCGGGAAGTCGTTGCAGTCGTACCGGGGCAACCGGTGGCGGTGGGTGTCGACGTCCGCGGCCGCGAGGTCGCGGTCGTTCACGTCGAAGGAGAACTCGCACCCGACCGCCTCGAGCGTCTCGAGCGTCTCGTCGGTGTAGCTGTGCTCGCCGCCGTAGGGGTGGCAGTAGGTCCTGACCGGAAGCTCGCCGAGGACGTCTTCGAGGAAGTCGAAGGAGGTCTCGATCTCCGCGCGCTGCTCGTCGGCCGAGAGCGTCGACATCACGCGGTGCGTGACCGCGTGAGACCCGACGGTCATGCCCGCCTCGCGCAGGGCGCGTAGCTCGTCGCGACTCATGTAGATATCGTCGTGGTAGCCGTCGCCGCCCATGAGCCGCTCGTCCAGTTCGTCGATGACCCGACCGCGAGCGTCGTCCGCGACGTAGTAGTTGAGGACCGTCTTCGCCCGCTCGGTGGCGTCCTCGTTGTCCTGTCGGTCGTAGACCGAGCCCTCGAACCGGTCGACGTGCTCCTCGTCGAGCATGGACTCGTCGACGAGGTCGTCCAGCGCCGCGGCGACGGCCTCTCCGCCCGCGGCGCCCAGCAGGGCGTGGATCCGGTGGACGTCCAGCGCGCCGCCGTGGAGGTACGGTCCGGCGGGGACGTAGAAGATCCCCCACATGTCCCGAGCCTCGAGTTCCGGGAGGACGTGGTCGTAGTGGTCGGCCAGTCCGTCGTCGAACGTCAGGACGACCTCGTCGTCACGCGGCGCTCGCTCGCCGCGCATCGTCGCCAGGAACGCCGCCCGGTCGACCACGTCGTAGGCCTCGCGGAAGTGGTCGAGTTGCGCCGCGAAGTCACCGCGGTCGAGGTGATAGTAGCCGAACGGCGGCCGCTCTTCGCCGCGGTTCACGTAGTGGTACATGACTGCCTTCATCGCTGGAGCGAACTCGACCGCGTCACTCCAGGTCGCTCTCGCGGAGGAGCGTGTCCTCGTCGAGGTCGCGGGCGGCCGTGCGACCGACGACGTCGTCGAACTCGTTCGCGGGGATCCCCGTGCCCGGTCGCTTGGTCGTCAGCGCGTCGGCGGTGAGCGTCTCGCCCGCCGACACGGACGCGGCGGTGACGACGCTGTGGCGAGCCCACTCGGCGATAGCGGCCTCGTCGTCGCGGACCTCCTTCTCGTCGCCGGTCGTGGCGTGGCAGAGCTCGGCGTACTCGGCGAGCTCCGCGAGCTCCTCGGGCTCGATGGAGACGTCCTGGTCGCCGCCGGGGAGCCGGCGGTCGATCGTGAAGTGCTTCTCGACGAGGTCGGCGCCCCGTGCCATCGCGACCGCCGCCGCCTCGACGCCGGTCGAGTGGTCGGAGAACCCGACGGGGACGTCGAACTCCTCGCGCATCCGCGGGATGAGTCCGAGGTTGAAATCGGAGGGCTCGGTGGGGTACTCGGAGACGCAGTAGAGGAACATGTACTCCGTGGCGTGCTCGTCGAGCAGGTCGGCGGCCTCGCGGACCGTCTCCATGCTATGCATGCCCGTCGAGACGATCATCGGTTTGCCCGTCTCGGCGATGGTCCGCAGGAGGTGGTGGTTCGTCAGTTCGCCCGACCCCACCTTGTAGGCGCCGACGCCCAGTTCCTCCAGGCGCTCGACGGCGGCCGGCGAGAACGGCGTCGAGAGGAAGGTGACGCCGTGCTCGCGGCAGTGGTCGCGCAGCTCGCGGTGTTCGTCCATCGACAGCGCGTAGACGCCCATCCGCTCGTAGAGGTCGCCCAGGTCCAGCTCGCGCATCTCCGATTCGACCATCTCGGCCTCGGGCACGTGGGTCTGGAACTTCACGGCGTCGGCGCCCGCTGCGGCGGCCTCCTCGACGAAGGCCTTGCCCAGGTCGACGTCGTCCCGGAAGTTCACGCCCGCCTCTGCCACGATGTAGGGTCGCTCGCCCGCGCCGATCCGGGCGTCCTCGAACTCGATCATTGTTCCCATTCGCGGAGTATCTTGTCCGCGAGCCATAGTTCGAACGGTTCGTCGATGTCGAACGCCGCGACGTCGTCTAACACGTAGAGCGCCGTCCGGCCGACCTGCAGGTCGCCCGTCTCGAGGAACTGTGCGGCGTCGACGGCGTAGAGGGCGCCGCTCTCGACGTACTCCGGCTCTTTCTCCTGTCGTCGCGTCCGGGAGTCGTAGTTGATGCGTTCGGCCCCGTCGCCGGTGCGGCGCCACCGGTAGCTGTGGTCCTCGGAGACGGCGACCAGCGAGTCGGCGCCCTCGCTATCGTAGCGGGCGAGCGCCTCGTCGACGTGGGTCGCGTTCCGCAGGGGGGAGGTAGCTTGCAGGAGGACGACGGTGTCGTACGTCTCGCCCGCCTCGTCGCGGAGGTACTCGAGGGCGTGTTCGATCACCGGTTCGGTCGGCGCCTCGTCGGTCGCGAGCTCCGCCGGCCGGGCGAACGGGACGTCGGCGCCGGCCTCTTGGGCGGCCTCGGCGATCTCGTCGTCGTCGGTGGAGACGACCGTCCGATCGACGCCGTCGGCGTCGAGGCTCGCCCGGACGGTGTGGGCGAGCAGCGGTTCGCCGGCGACCGGCTGGACGTTCTTCCGCCGGATGCCCTTCGACCCGCCGCGACAGGGTATCAGGCCGAGCGTTCGGCCCATGGGTCAGTCGAGCGTTGGCGAGACCTTCGAGAGGCCCAGTCGCGTCGGGTCCATCGAGCCCTTCAGCTCGAAGTCGATCTCGCGCATCGCGTCGACGATCTCGACGGCGGCGTCGCCCTCGCCGTAGAGCGTGGAGCCCTCGTAGGAGCCGTTCTCGAGCTGGGTCTCCACGGCGTCTACGATCGGCTCGGTCTCGCAGGGGACGTCGATGACGTTCTCGGCGCGCTCGCGGCCCTGCTGGCGGTCGCCGATGTTGACGGCGGGCTGGCCGAGATAGGAGCACTCGCGGATGCCGACGCTGGAGTTTCCCACGAGCGCCGCCGAGTTGTTGACGAGCGTCAGGTAGTGGGTCGGCCGCATGTTGATGTAAAAGCGGATGTCCTGCGGGTCGCGGTTGTCGCGGTACTCGCGGATGGCCTTCGAGACCTTGTCGGTCCCGGCGTCCATGTTCGGCCAGAACCAGAACGCCTGGACGTCCAGCTCGTCGACGGCCTCGATGAGCTCCCAGGTCTTCTCGTACTCGGATTGGTACTGCGTCGGGACGGGGTGGTACTGGACGACGATGTAGTCCTCGTCGACGTCGACGTCCTCGCCGACGCCGCTGTACTCGTCCTGCGGGTCGTAGTCCTCGTCGCCGTCCTCGGCGATGTCGTCGGCGATGTCCATGGACGGGCAGCCCGTCCGGTAGATGCGGTCGGCGCTCTCGCCGAGGCGGTTGACCACCTCGACGCTACGCTCGGTCGAGACCATGTGGTAGTCCGAGAGCTTCGTCGTCGCGTGGCGGACCTTCTCGTCGATCGAGCCGGTGATCTCGCCGCCCTGGGTGTGGACGACGGGGATGTTCTGGTAGCAGGCCGCGAGCGTGACCGCCATCGTCTCGTAGCGGTCGGCGATGGTGATGACCGCGTCCGGGTCGATGTCGTTGAGCACGTTCGTGAACTCCACCATGCTCAGCCCGGTAGTCTTCGCGGAGGAGACCGGGTTCCCGCCTTCGAGGACGTTGTACATCTCGCGGGAGACCTCGAGGCCGTCGTCCTCGAGGATGGCGGAGAGCGACCCGTACTTGCGGATCATGGAGGCACCGGCGTTGATGATGTCGAGGTCGAAGTCGGGGTCCTGGTCGAGTTCGTGCAGGACGGGACCGATGCGGGCGTAGTTGCCCCTGCTGGTCATACAGACGACGATGTTGTCGGTCATCTACGGCCGGATAGTGGGATGGCCAACTAATACTTATCGCTTACCGGAACTGTCGCGGACGCGGCCTGAGCGGGCGAGAGCGGCGTTCGGACGCGGTGGTGGCCCCGGCCCGCGACCGGCTCACATGTATCCGAGGTCTTCGAGCTGGTCCCTGACGGCCGCCGCGTCGCCCTCGCCGCCGGCCTCGAACGTCCGGCCCGACGGTCGGTGGTCCGTCCCGTCGAGTTCGGCCTCGACGGCGCCGCGGACGTCGAGCACGCCGTCGACGCGGTCGACGATCCCGGGGTCGGTCGCCGCGATCATCGCCTCGTCGGTGTGCACGCCGTCCTGCAGCCCGTGGTCGCTGACCAGGACGAGTTCGTCTCCCTCGTCGAGGTCGCCGCGGAGTTCGCCGACGAACTCGTTCAACTCGGCGTAGCCGGCGGCCTGCATCCCCGCCGACTGGTAGGCGACGTGGCCGATCAGGTCCAGCGCGCTCGTGTAGCCGAAGACCAGTTCGTAGTTCCGGGACCGGAGCGCCCGCCGGGTGCGGGCCAGGCGGACCATCCCCATCTCCAGACAGCGCTCGTAGAACTCGGCGGGGTCCGACGAGCGGTGGCCGCCGGTCGCCGATCGGTCGCGCTCGAAGAGGTCGCCCATGCTCTTGCGAAGCGCGTGCTCGCGGTCCTCCTCGTCGGGGTCGACGACGTAGTTCGGGATCCCGATCGGTTTCGCCGCTCTCCCGTCCAGCACCGTCGAGAGCCCCCGCTCCTCGTAGTAGGTCGCCGGCGTCCGGAAGGCGTCCGTATCGGTGTTGGTCAGCAGCCAGGCGCCGACGGCGGTCTGCAGCGAGTCCGGGAGCGCGTAGTCGGCCATCCGGCTCCCCAGCGAGAGGAGGGGGTTGCCCCAGGCGACGCCGTCGTCCTCGAGCACCAGCCCGTGTTCCTCCGGTCGGAGACCCGTGAGAATCGTCGGCCACAGTTCGTGCGTGCTCGGTTCACCGGTCGCGCTGACGATGGTCCCGATGGTGGCGTGGGCGTCGAGGGTGAGATGGGAGTACTCGTCCGGATCGACGAGGTCCGGATCGAGGGCGTCGATGCCGAGGACGACGACGGTCATTACCTGTTGCGTTGGCGGGTGGCCGCTTTTACGTTTACGCAGTCGCCGCCGGAGCCGCTTCGGCTCACTCCACGTACCCCAGGTCGCGCAACTGGCCCTGCAACTCCTCGGGCACCTCGTCTTCGACCTCGGCCTCCCGGTCGCGGCTCTCGAAAGAGACGTCGGCGTCGCGGCTGACCAGCCGCCGCTCGAAGTCCTGCCAGAGGACCGTCGCCCGTTCGTGCCACGGCGCGATCGTGATCGTGTAGTCGGTCTCCGTCTCGCTGAGGTCGTTGCCGTCCCACCGGTCGGCGACCGGGGCGCCGGCGCTGGCGGCGATAGTCGGCGCGAGGTCGAGGAGGCTGCACGGCCCCTCCGCGTCGATCCCGTCGAAGACGACGGGGACCTCGACGAGGCAGTCGTCGACGCGGCGCAACTGGGGCTGGTGGAAGTAGTACCCCTCGTCGCCGAACCCCTCGCCGTGGTCGGCCGTGAAGACGAACGTCGGGTCGTCGCTGTCGATCTCCGAGAGGAGGTGGCGGACGGTCTCGTCGGCCCGTCCGAGCGAACGCCGGTACGCGCCCTCGATCTCCGCCCGCTCGGCGTCGGTCAGCTTCTCCGGCTTGAAGAAGGCCTTCTGGTCGAGTTCCTTCGAGATGGCGTCGTCGCCGGCGCCGTAGGGGCGATGGGTCCCCATGAGGTGGACCCAGAGGAACCGAGGGCTCTCGGCGGCGTTGAACCACTCGATCGCCTGCTCGACCACCTCGCGGTCGGTCGGGCGGTTCTCGCTCTTGGCGTGGGGCGGGTAGACTTTGTAGTAGACGCGGCGCAGCAGGTCGAAGTTCGCGAGGTACTGCCGGAGGCCGCTGCCGCGGTTGCCCGGCTCGAGGAAGCTGTCGTAGCGGTCGAAGCTGTCGCCGAAGCCGAACGTGGCGTCGGTGTTGGGATTGGGCGAGAGCCCCAGCGTCGCGTAGCCGGCCTCGGAGAGCGCCTCGGCCAGCGTCGGCCCGTTCACGCGCCCCGTCAGCACCGACGCGAGGCTCGACGAGTGGATGCTCGCCAGACTCGGGCGCGTGTACTGGGCGGCCGTCATCCCCGTCTGGACGTCGAACGAGGAGACGTAGTCGAGTTCGTCGACGTAGTCGGCCCGCACCGAGTCGGCGGTGACGAAGACGATGTCGTCCATCCGTTCGAACACTCGACCAGCATCGGGATGACGTTTTTGATCGGCACCACCGCGCGACCGAACCACCATACCTGATCCAGGACTTACCTGATCCAGGCGACCAGGATCGTCCGCGCGAGGCCGACCGCGTAGCCGAGTTTCGGCTTCTTCGTCTCGCCGGCTTCGCGCTCGCGGATCGTCACCGGGACCTCGACGATGCGGAGGCCGTTCTTCCGCGACTCGATGATGAGTTCGGGCGCCGAGAAGCGCTCTTCGGTCAGGGTCAACTCGTCGAGGCGGGAGCCGCGGATCGCGCGGAAGCCGTTGGTGCAGTCGGTGATATCGGTCTTGGCGAGGCGGTTGATCAGCCAGGTGAAGGTGCGGATCCCCCCGCGGCGTGTGATCGAGTTGCCGGAGTTGTCCTCGCCGCGGTAGCGGGAGCCGAGCACGTAGTCGGCTTCGCCGTCGACGATGGGCCGGACGAGCTCGTCGAGCTGGTCGACGGGGTGTTGCCCGTCGGCGTCCATCGTCACCACGATGTCCGCGCCGTGCTGACGGGCGATGTCGAACCCGGTCTTCAGCGCGCCGCCCTGGCCCTGGTTGATCGGGTGTTCGACCACGACGGCGTCGTACCGGTCGGCGGCCCGGCGGGTGGCGTCGTCCGAGCCGTCTGAGACGACGACCGGGCGGACGAGGTGGCCGTGGACGCGCTCGGGGAGGGCGGCGAGCACGTCGCCGATCGTGTCGGCCTCGTTGTACGCCGGGATGACGACGTACAGGGTCCGTTCGTCGAACTCCGCGTCGGCGTCTGTCTGCTGGACCGTCAGACTCCGCGTGAGGTCGCTGACGAGCCGCTGGCTCGCGCCCACCCGCGATATCAGGTAGAAGATCAGCGCGAGGAACGCGACGTCCGCGAAGATCTGGATGAGGAGGAAGCGGCTCTCGAGGTTGAACAGGTTGGCGAGCGCCCAGTAGAGCCCCGGCGCGAACGCCACCGTCAGGAGGCCGAGCGCGACGGCGACCGCCAGACCGAACTCGACGCGGGAGAACGTCGTCCGGTACCGTTCGAACCCCCAGACGAGCGTCAGGACCGCCAACGCGGCGAACAGCAGGGTCAGCGCCTCGTTGGTCAGCCCCGGGAGGACCTGCAGGGGCTCGAGGGTCGATGTCGGCGGCATCGTCTCGCTTCGATCCACCAGCGCGGGCGGTTTGTATCTGCCGGTCGGGGGACCCGACGGACCGTGACCGACACGCGCTAGCGGACCGGACCGTCGAAGTTCGACGCCGCCGAGCGGCCGAAACACAGCGGCTTTCCGCCCGGGACCCCCACGGAGAGACGTGACGGACGCACATCGACGAGCGGCGGTCGCCGAGCGGGCGGCCAGAGCCGGCGGCGCCGTCGCTCGACAGGCCTTCCGCGGGGACCTCGACGTCGAGACGAAAGCCGACAAGAACGACCTCGTGACCGAGTCCGACCGCGACGCACAGCGCCAGGCCGTCTCGACGGTCCGCGCCGAGTTCCCGAACGACGCCGTCGTCGGCGAGGAGGACGCCGTTCCCCTCGGGGCGCCCGGCGAGGCGGTGGAGATCCGCTCGACGGTCCCCGAGAGCGGCGACGCGTGGATCGTCGACCCCATCGACGGGACCGCGAACTTCGCCCGCGGGATGCGCACGTGGGCGACGGCGGTCTCGGCCGTCTCGAACGGCGAGATCGTCGCCGCGGCGACGTATCTCCCCGCGACCGAGGACATGTACGCCGCCGGCCCGGACACCGGGACGCGGAACGGCAACGCGCTCGCGGTGAGCGACCGCACCGACCCCGAGACGTTCGCCGCCGCCTCGGTCGGGCGGTTCGAGCGCGGCGAGGGGAGCGAGCTGGGGGCCCTCGCCGAGGCGGCCGTCGACCGCCTCGGCGACTTCCGACGGTTCGGCAGCATGCAATCGACGCTCGCGTTCGTCGCGAGCGGCGAACTCGACGCCGCCGTCTCCCTCTACACGCCCGAGCCGTGGGACTCCCTGGCCGGGATCCACCTCGTCCGCCGCGCCGGCGGCACCGTCACGGGGCTCGACGGCGACCCCTGGAGGTTCGACAGCGAGGGCGTCGTCGCAAGCAACGGCGAAGCCCACGAGACCGTCTGCGAGGTCGCGCGAGCGGCGAGCGAGTGAACTGAACCGCCTCGGGGCGACCGCCGGCGAGGCCGGCGCCCGCGCCGCGACGCGGTGAGCGGTCGAGCGCCCGTGGACGGTCGGACGCGGCGGCGAACGAGCGGGCGCCCGTGGACGGTCGGACGCGGCGGCGAGCGGTCGGACGCGGCGGCGAGCGGTCGGACGCGGCGGCGAGCGGTCGGGCGCCCGCGACGCACCTACGGACAGGACCGAAAACCTAAACAGCCACACGCCCGCGATTGCGGGCATGGAACGCGAGGAGGCCCTGTCCGAGCGCAACTGGCTCGCGGCGTTCGTCGCCGCGCTGGCCGCGCTCGTCGGCGGATCGATCGTCGCCACCGACCTGGTCTACGACCGGTTCGTCTGGCAGTACTTCTGGGGCCCGGTCTACTCGGACGCCAACAACGCGCGCTGCGCGGTCCTGACCGGAAACGGCGTCGACCTCCTGGGGAGCGACGCCGCCTGCCGCGCTGCCGACGGCGTCGTCGCCTACACCGGGTACACGACCGTCTCCGAGGTCGGGTACATGGTCACGCTGGTCTTCCTGCTGGTCGGCGTGCTCCTCGTGCTCGAGCGCCTCGACCTCGGGGGCGACCGGGATCTCTTCTTCTCGCTCGTCCCGTTCATGCTGTTCGGCGGCGCGTTACGCGTCGTCGAGGACGCCACCGACGCCGCCGTCGCGGCCGGCGCCGACCCCGCGGTCTCGTACCCGCTGAACACGCTGCTCATCAGCCCGATCATCTACGTCACCGTCTTCGCTATCACCTTCGGCGCGCTGCTCGCGAGCGCCCGACTGGAGTCCGAGGGCGTCGTCGACGACCGCTACCGGACCACGACCGCTATCGGGCTCGGCGTCCTCGGACTGACCCTCGCGTACCTCTTCGGACTGGCGCTGACGACGGAGTACCTCGATCTCTACCCGCAGATCCTGATCCTCGACGTGGGCGCCGCGAGCGTCCTCGCCTACGGTATTTACGTCGCGATCGAGCGGTACGCGCCCGAACTCAACGCCGGCACCGGGGCGATCGGGATCTTCGTCCTCTGGGGGCAGGCCATCGACGGCGTGGCGAACGTCGTCGCCGCCGACTGGACGACCGCGCTCGGCCTCCCGTTCACCTACGGCGCGAAACACCCGGCCAATCGCGTCATCGTCGACATCACCGAACAGATACTGCCCGCGTCGGTCGCCTCGGTCGTCGGCACGTCGTGGCCGTTCCTGCTCCTCAAACTCGCGGTCGCCGTCGGGATCATCTGGCTGTTCGACGAGCGCATCTTCGAGGAGAGCCCGCGCTACGCGATCCTGTTGCTCGTCGCCGCGACGGCCGTCGGCCTCGGACCCGGGACGCGGGACATCCTGCGCGTCACGTTCGCGATCTGAACGGCCGAACTCGTCCGCGACCCGGGCGAGGACTCCGCTGTCAGAACTGGTCGGGACGGAACCGACGCGGTCGCGGCGGCGAGAGCGGCGCGAACGTGGAGTGCGGTCGGCGAGACGGAACTACACTTTCTCGAGGGCCGACTCCGGATAGTACCGACTCCCACAGGTCGGACACTCGGCGACGGTCACCTCGCCGCCGGCCGATGGTGCGGTCACCCGCGCCCGCACCAGTTGCTGGTCGCAGTCTGTACACGGAAGGTCGAACTCTGATACCATGATACGCTCCTCTGACGGTCCGCTTCGGGCCTGCAGAAGCGACGCCAGGTTCCGTGTGAAC
>JBDGSU010000201.1:0-34143 GCA_042217395.1 Halosimplex sp. | reverse complement strand
CCTGTGATCCGAGAATCAGCTGAGGTGTGTGAATGTTTCTGTGGCACCCTCCGTCTATACGTAGGGGCTACCCGTTCATGCGGTTTCTCACTTTCTATCGAAAGTATATCCGCCAGTATACTTTCCGATCCAAACCATATTTCGTCTCCGATGAACGTTCCGGATTAGTCGAGCCGCCGGGCGTAGGTCACCTGCTTCTCCGAGAATCCGTTGTCCTCGTAGAACCGACGGGCGCCGTCGTTGTGCCACTCGCAGGAGACGGTGACCTGGTCGGCGCCCCGGTCCCGCGCGGTATCGACCGCGGCCTCGACCGCGTCGCTGCCGATACCGCGGCCCCTGTGGTCGGCCTCGACGAACAGGTCGACGAGGTCGACGAGGTCGGAGTGCTCGCGTGATGGGTGTTCGACATCGCGGAGGACGAGGTAGCCGACCGCCGAGCCGTCGGCCGCGAGCAGGTAGACCGTGGTCTCGTCGTCGTCGAGCAACCTCTCGATCCCGTCGACGGCGTCTGCGGGCCCGTCGACGGCGAGGCGATTGAGTTCGTCGTACTGCTCCATCTCCGACGCGAGCGAGAACCAGTACTCGGCGAGCACGTCGACGTCCTCGCGGGTGGCCTCGACGAGTTCCATATCGAGTCCACGACCGGACCCGAGTTACCGGTTGCGTCGATTCGGGGCGCGGTAACTCGCCTCGTACAGTCGAAACCGCTTAGTAACCGGCGGGTCACACTTCCTGCACAGTGGTCTTCGGCTCCAGGTCGGGCCGCACCCCCATCGCTGCGTAGGTCGTCGACGGCAGCGACGACCGGGCGGCAGGGGACGGTTCCGACCGGCTCGCCGGCTGTGGGGTCCCGGTCCTTGCGCCGAGCGCGCTCGCGTTCCGGTACGCCGCGGATCCCGCTTTCGGTCCCCGGCGCCGCGCTTCGCGGACAGCGGCGCCCGTGTTCTCTACAGGCGTCCCCCGAGGCAGATGCGTCCGGTCCCGAGGCGCGGCTCTGAGTCGGTCGACGACCGCCAGCCCTGCCGACCATCCGAATGCCACGCCACACACACCCGCGACCGCACAGTTCCGACAGCCATCCGTCCGTTCGACCCGCCGAATCCCCGTCGCACCGGCCGTGGTCGCCACAGGAGGCACGGCGATGACCGCCCCGGGCGATCCGCTCGTCCTCGGGTCGCGAACGGACTCCGACCGCGATCGCTTCCGATTCCACACCGCCGACGGCGTCCCCGCCACAGACGGCTTCTGCCCGGGCGAACTCCTCGCGCTCGAACACCTCTGGGACCGCGACCTCGGTCGCCTCCGCGTCGTCGATCCCCGGTACGGCGTCGTCGGCGTCGTCCTCGCGGAGGTGGCCGACGGAGTCGAGTTCGCCGCCACGAGCGCCCGTTCGGCCGGTCTCTGCCGGCGAAACCTCGCGGCGAACGAGGCCGACGCGACCGTCGATATCGCGACCGGGCTCCCGTCCGTCGACGGCGCGTCCGACCTCGACAGCGATGGCACGCCCGCCGCGACCCGAGAAACCGCCGCGACCACCGCACCGGATCGGGGACGAACGGACGGCGGACCGCGGACCGAACCGCACACCGCCGTCTACGTCCCGCGAGCCTACGACCCGATCGAACTCGGGCGGCGACGGATCCTGGGTGCCCTCGCGGCGCTCGCGCCCGGCGGGTCCCTCTTCGTCGCGGCCAGACCGGAGACAGGCCTCCGACGCTACGAGGACTCGCTCGCCGAGACGGCCGAAACCACCGAGGCCGTCGGTACCCGCGACGACTGGGCGCTCCTCCGGGCGGAGCGACCGCCGACCGTCGAGACGCCGGCCGATCCCCCGTTCGACCGGCTGCGCGCGCGGGTCGACGGCGTGGACCTCCCGATGGTGACCGCGCCAGGCCTGTTCGCGCCGACCGGACTGGACGACGGGACTCGACTGCTCGCCGAGACGATCGAGATCGCCGACGGCTATCAGGTCCTCGACCTGTGCTGCGGGTACGGCCCGCTCGGCGCGTACGCGGGGTCGGTCGCCGACTGCGACCTCTGGTGCAGCGACGGCGACGCGCTCGCGACCGCCTGCGCGCGGCGCACGCTCGAGGCGAACGACGTCGACGGCCGCGTCGTGACCGCCGACTGCGTCGCGGGGGTGGCCGACCGAACGTTCGACACCGTGCTCTGCAACCCGCCGACCCACGCCGGCGACGGCGTCCTCGCGGACCTGTTCGACGGCGTCCGGACCGTTCTCGCTCGCGACGGCCGGTTCCGATTCGTCCACCACCGGTCGCTCGACCTGAGCGCTCACGCGAAGCGATTCGACCGGGTCGAGACGGTCGCGACCGGCCCGGAACACGTCGTGCGACTGGCGCGGCGCTGAGGCCGGCGCGCGCTCTATCGCTCTATCGAGCGGCCTACAGCTCGGCGCCTTCCCGCAGTTCCTCGTACCTGTCGACGAACGAGGCCTCGCAGGACTCGCAGCAGAAGTGATAGGTGTCGCCGTCGAGGGACCTGGTCTCGCCCTCCGCGGTGACGGTGTTGCCGCACTCGTCGCACGTCAGCGCCAGTTCGGCCCCCTCGACGGCGGGATTCCACGCCCGGTCGGTCAGCAGGGACACCTCGTACTCGCGGACGTCCGCCATCGAGACGTGTTCTTCGAGGACCGCGAGGACGTCGCCGGCGTCGACGGTCCCGGTGAAGACGACGCGCTCCTCGGCGGTCGTGAAGACGTGTTCGACCTCGTCGGCCTCCCGGAGGGCGTCGGCGACGGCGCTCGCCGCGCGCGGCGTCACGTCGACCGACACGAGAACGGGCGTGCCCTGCCGGAGCTTCGAGCGGTCGAGGTCGACGGTGAACCCGCGGATGACGCCGAGCTCTTCGAGGCGCTCGACGCGGTCGGCGACGGCGGGCGGCGAGAGGTCGACGACGTCGGCGATGTCCCGCCACGAGCGACGGGCGTCGTCCAGGAGCAGGCCGAGGATCCGCCGGTCGGTGTCGTCCAGGTCGCGCATACCCCCACGCAAGTCCGCCGACGGGAAACTGGTTTCGCTCGCCGGCCGCGGGGACGGCGCAACCCGACGGTCAGGCCGCTTCGCCGGCGGGTTCGGCCGCCTCATCGATCCGGGTGACGACGATCGTCCCGGCCACGCGCTCGGGCAGGGAGACGGAGTCGTCCGCGCCGGCCATGACGACCGTCACCATCCCGATGGGAGCGACCTCCTCGACGGCGAGTTCCGTCCCCGGGGTGACCCCGGCGGCGTCGAGATAGGCGAGCTCCTCAGGATCCCGGTCGCGGACGCGCTCGACGACGACCCGCTCGCCCTCCGCGCACTCTCCGAGGGTGCGTCCCGCGGACTCGTCGACGGGGTCGAGCGCGTTGGTCGGGATCGGGTCGCCGTGCGGGTCGACCGCCGGGTCGTCCAGCATCTCCGCGACGCGGCGCTCGAACTCCTCGCTGATGTGGTGTTCGAGCCGGTCGGCCTCGTCGTGGACCTCGGCCCAGTCGTACCCCAGCTCCTCGTTGAGATACGTCTCCAGCAGTCGGTGGTGTCGAACCACTTCCAGCGCCACGGTCTCCCCCTCGGGCGTCAGCCGGACGCCCTTGTACTTCTCGCGCTCCACGAGCTCGTGGTCGGCCAGCTTCTCCATCATGCTGGTCGCCGTCGGCGCCGTCACGTCGAGCAACTCCGCGATGTGCGAGGTGGCGACCGGGTCCTCGCTCTCGCGCTGGAGCTCGTAGATCGCCTTCAGGTAATCCTCCATCTTGGCGCTGAGCATTATCGCGACCTAGACGGATCGAAACCTTAAGCGTGTTGCACCGAACGACAGCGCTCGCCGCCCGGCGATCGCGTCCGGTCGTCCGATCGACGCGGACCGCGTCGCCGACTCACCGCCCCAACTCGTAGAACTCGTCGTTCGGACGCATATCCGCGAGGTGGGCCATCCGGTTCGAGAGGTTGAAGAAGGCGGCGACGCTGCCGACGTCCCAGATCGCCCGCCGAGAGTAGCCGTGCTCGCGCAGGCGCTCGAAGTCCTCCTCGTCGACCGCGGCCGGGTCTTCGGTGAGCTCGACGGCGAAATCGAGCATCGCCCGGCGGTCCTCGGAGACGTTCGCGGTTCGGTGGTTGCTCATCAGTTGCTCGGCGATCTGGGGGTCGTCGGCGTAGATGCGCGCGAGCGCGCCGTGGGCGACGTTGCAGTAGAGGCAGTCGTTCGCGCCGCTGACGGCGACGACGATCATCTCGATCTCGGCGCGGTCGAGTTCCGTGTGCTCGACCAGCGCGTCGTAGTACGCGAAGAAGGCCCGGAAGTGCGAGGGTCGGTAGGCCATGGCCAGGAACACGTTCGCGATAAAGCCGGCGTCGTCCTCCTCCTCGGCGATGCGCTCCCGGAGGTCCGCGGGCAGGTCCTCGACGTCCGGTACCGGGAACCGCGTCATCGCTGGGTCGGTCATACCCGAACGAGCGTCCGGAGCGACCTTGAGTGCTCGGGCGGACGCCGCGACGACTCGCCCCGCGATCCGAGACCCCGGACGGTAAGTACGGCGACGCCGTGGGTCCGTACCGACGATGTACCGGACCGGACACTACGGGGCCGCCCTCCTGGCGTACGCGCCGGTCGGCGGCGTCCTCCTCGCCGCGGGGTTCCCGGGCGCGGCGCTGGTCTGCGGCGCGGTCGCGCTCGCGGTCGCGCCGCTCCCCGACTACGACCAGCGCGTCCCCCTGATCTCCCATCGCGGGGTCACGCACACGGTCGGATTCGCCCTGCTCGTCGCCGCCGTCCTCAGCGGGGTCGGGTTCGCGGTCGGGAGCGGGACGGGGCTGGCCGTCGGCAGCGAGGCCGGGACCGGCGGCCAGACGGGGCTGGCGGGCGCCACCGCGGCGGGGGCGGTCGGCGTTCTCGTCGGCGCGCTCGCCGTCGGCTCGCACCTCCTGGCCGACGCGCTGACGCCGGCGGGGATCGCGCCGTTCTGGCCGCTCTCGTCGAAAAACTGAGGGCGCAGTAAAAAGGTTGTTTCCGGGTTTTGATTCGGGAACCAAACGCTCTACCGCCGGATCTTAGGGGGCAAATTTTCGTCTCACCCCCTTCTTACAGTGCCCTCAAAAACTACACGCTCGACGTCGCGAGGGCGGACAACGCCCTTGCGAACTACGGGCTGCTGGCCGCCGGCGTCCTGGTGACGACGGCGACGGCGCTCGTCGCCGGCGGTTAGATGAGATCCTGGTCGTCGAGCTGGTCCATGACGTCGTCGACGAACGCGTCGACGCTGTCGTACGGGAAGTTGCCGCTGCCGAGCTTCGTGTTCAGCTCCATCGCCGTCATCGAGAAGTCGCCCGACTCGAACTTCGTCCCCGGCCCGTTCGGAAGGGCCGGCACGAGATCCATCGGACTGGAGATCGGGTAGTCCGCGCCCTCGAACGCCTCGGTGAACTGCTCGCGGAGGTCTTGCCTGTCGACCATACCCCTACCATGTCGGCAGGGCGGTAAAAAAGGTTCGAGATTCACATCTCACAACTAATTCATCGTTTATTCGCAGGCCGCGAGTCCTGTCACCGGACCCAAACTTTCCTGTCCGTGCGGTCCGAACGGGTCCCATGAGCGAAGACCGACTGACGCGGCGCCGGGCGCTCGAACTCGGCGGACTCGCGCTCGCGACGCCGCTCGCGGGCTGTGGGAGCGACGCCGACGGCGGATCGGCGGGCGAGACGGCTGCTCCCGGTGCCGACGGATCGACGGCCGACGAAGCGGCCGGCGACGGGTCGGGAACGGCCGCCGGGACGCGCGAGAGAACCGGCACGGCGGCGTTCGAGAACCTGACGGTTCGCGCCGAGCGCCTGGCGTCGGGGTTTACCTCTCCGATCGCGGTCGAGATCCCGCAGTCGGGGCGGCGCTTCGTCGTCGACCAGCCGGGGCGGATCTACCTCCACGACGAGGCGGGACTGCGCGAGGAGCCGTTCCTCGACGTCTCGGACCGGACGGTCGAGGTGAGCGGCTACAGCGAACGGGGGCTGCTCGGCCTCGCCTTCCACCCGGAGTTCGCGGAGAACGGGCGCTTTTTCGTCCGCTACAGCGCGCCGCCGCGCGAGGGGACGCCCGACGGCTACTCCCACACGTTCGTGCTCTCGGAGTTCCGCGCGGACCCGGACTCGCCGACGGCCGACCCCGACTCCGAGCGGACCGTCGTGGAGATCCCCGAACCGCAGAGCAACCACAACGCCGGAGCGATCGCGTTCGGTCCCGACGGCTACCTCTACGTCGGGACCGGCGACGGCGGTCGGGCCAACGACCAGGGCAACGGCTACGTCGCCGACTGGTACGACGCCGTCGACGGCGGCAACGGCCAGGACGTCACCGAGAACCTGCTGGGGAGCGTGCTGCGGATCGACGTGGACGGCGGGCCGACGGGGTCGACCCGGGACGGAGGCGATGGAACCGCCGACGGGGGCTCTCCCCGGACCCCGTCGTCGGCTTCCGGTTCGGTACGCGATTACGCGATCCCCGAAGACAACCCGCTGGTCGGCGAAGAGGGACTGGACGAGCACTACGCGTGGGGGTTTCGCAACCCGTGGCGGTTCTCGTTCGGTCCCGACGGCCGGCTGTTCGTCGCCGACGTCGGGCAGGGCGCCTGGGAGGAGGTGTCGGTCGTCGAGAAGGGCGGCAACTACGGCTGGAACGTGAAGGAGGGGACACACTGCTTTCGGGCCGACGCCTGTCCGGACGAGAGCCCGCGCGGCCGCCCGCTGCGCGACCCCGTCGTCGAGTACCCCCACGGCGACGCCGAGGTGAGCGGCGTCGCCGTCATCGGCGGCTACCGCTACGACGGCGACGCGATCCCGGAGCTCCGGGGCCGATACCTGTTCGCCGACTGGCGCGCGCAGGGCCGCCTATTCGCCGCCCGCGAGACACCCGACGGGCTCTGGCCGACGACGACGGTGAGCGTCGAGTCCGAGCGCCGGTTCGGGCCGAACGTGCTCTCGTTCGGCCGCACCCCCGCCGGCGAACTGCTGGTCTGCACGACCGCACAGGGGCAGGTCTCGGGCGAGACGGGCGCGGTCTTCCGACTCGGCGGGGCGTGATCGAGAGAACGACGGTCGCCGACGCGACGCGGTCGACCGACCCGACTCAGTCGGCGGTGACGGGCTGGCCGTGCTGGACGTCGGTGCCGAGCACGTCGAGGAACTGGGCGATCCACTCCGGATGGTCCGGCCAGGCCTGCGCGGTGACGAGGTTGCCGTCGGTGACGACGCCCTCGGCCCACTCGCCGCCGCTGGCGCGGACGTCGGCCTCGAGCGCGGGGTAGGCGGTGCAGGTGCGCCCCTCGACGACGTCGGCGGCGACGAGGATCTGCATCGCGTGGCAGATGGCCGCGACGGGTTTCTCCTCGGCGAAGAAGTGTTCGACGGCGTCGACGACCGCGTCGTAGTTGCGGATGTACTCCGGCGCGCGCCCGCCCGGGAGGACGAGCCCGTCGTAGTCGGCCGGGTCGACCTCGGAGAGCGTCGCCGTCAGTTCGAAGTCGTGGCCGCGCTCCTCGAGGTAGGTCTGGTCGCCGCGGAAGTCGTGGACCGCGGTCTTGACGGTCTCGCCGGCCTCCCTGTCCGGACAGACCGCGTCGACCTCGTGGCCGACCGCCTGGAGCGCCTGGAACGGCACCATTACCTCGTAGTCCTCGCCGAAGTCGCCGGTGATGAGCAGTAGCTTCTTGCCTGTCATGGTGATCTGAACCCCCACTGGATTCGCGTAGTAGTTGGTCTCGCGACAGGATAAAGCTATCTCGACCCGTCGGGCCCGGACTGTCTCGCAAGAATCCGTACGAGAGCAGATCACGGCAGCACCGCGGGCAGATCGGCCAGCGAGTCGAGGACGTGGTCGGGGTCGACGTCGCTCGCCGCGGCGTCCGCGCGGGTCGCGACGCCGGTGAGCACGAGCGCGGTCGCCATCCCGTGGTCGGCGCCCATCCGGAGGTCCGTGTCCAGGCGGTCGCCGACGACGAGACACGCCTCGGCCGGGACGCCGAGGCGGTCCAGCGCGGCCTCGGCGGCCTCGCGGGAGGGCTTGCCGAGGACGCGGTCGGGTTCGCGGCCGACGGTTCGCGCGACGGCGCCGACGATAGCGCCCGAGCCCGGCACGAAGCCGTCGGCCGTCGGGATGGTCCGGTCGGGGTCCGTGCCGAGGAAGGTCGTCTCCGCGTCGATCCCCGCGAGCGCCCCGCGCATCTCGGCGTAGTCGAACGCCTCGTCCCACGACGCGACGTAGACGTCGGCGTCCCGGGGGCCGTCGACCAGGGGCTGCCCGGACTCGCGCAGGTAGGCCGCCAGCGAGTCCGATCCGACGACGTACGTCGGGTCGTCGGGGTGGTGCTCCCGGAGGTAGTCCCGGGTCACCGTCGATGCGGGGAGGATCGTCGACTCGTCGGCGTCGATACCCATGCCGGCCAGTCGGTCGACGTACTCCGCGGGCGTCTTCGTCGGGTTGTTCGAGCAGAAGCAGACGCGGATGCCCCGGTCGCGCAGTCGCTGGATGGCCTCGGACGCGCCCGGGAGCGCGCCGTCTCCCCTGTAGACCGTCCCGTCGAGGTCGACGACGACGCCGCGGACCTCGTGCCCGTCCCGTTCCGCGTCGGATGCGTCCGTCATGAGAGCCCTCGGACGGTCGTAGGGGCCGTCTCGGGAATAGCCCACCGGTCGCCACCCACCGGGGACCGAACCCTGAATCGAACCGGTTCAGCGCAGTTTCCGCTCCCACCGCGGGCCGGCCCGTCGCGCGAGGACGAGTCCGACGACCGCGGCGACGAGGGAGACGCCCACCGCGACCCCGGTCGCCGCCGTCGGCGCCGCGCCGTAGGCGAGCGCGGCGACCACGAGCGGAATCGAGACGAGGGCGAGCGCGGCGCCGAAGGCGAGAAAGAGCGACGCGTCGAACAGCAGTTCGTTCGGCGAGAAGCCGGTCACGTAGGCGGTGACGCCGAAGACGTAGACGGCGACCGGCGGGAAGACGACCGCGCCGACGAGCGCCTCGCCGGCGGGGAGCCAGCGGAGCGCGGCGACGAGGTAGACCAGGCCCGCCGGCACGGACAGGAGGAGGTACGCCGCGCGCTTGCCGGCGAACACCGCGGCCAGCGAGACGGGGTACCGGCGGTACTCGTCGGCCGAGTCGAACTGCGTCACCCAGCTGTAGGTCGTGAACGCGCCCAGCCCGAGGAAGGCGCCGACCGCGATGCCGTAGGAGGGGTCGAGCGTCGTCGCGCTCGCGACCTCGCGGACGACCAGCGCCGCGACGCCGAACAAGACGCCGATCGAGAACAGCACCTTCCACACAGACCCCGACGACCGGGTGATCTCCAGCACGGTGCGCGTCGCGATCCCCCGGTCGTCGCGGAACGCGGACCGCAGCCCCGAGTACCGCTCCGGCGCCGACCGCGAGACCCCGCTGTCTGCCGGTTCGAACGCGAGCGGGCCGAGGACGGCCAGGGCGACCACCGGACCGAACCCGGCGACCGCCGACCCGACCGAGGGGTCGAGGTAGAAGCCGTACGGCGAGAGCGCGACCGCGTCGAGTCGACCGGTGAGGAGGCCGGCGGCCAGCGCGGCGACGAGGGCGACGACGGCCGCGCGGCTGCGCGTCCCGACGCCGGTGAGCGTCAGGCTCGTCCCGACGCCAAGCGCGAACGCGCCCGTGGTCGTCAGCCAGAGGAGCGCGACGCCGGCGGGAGCGGCGCCGGTCGAGAGCGCGACGACGGCGTAGCCGGCGGCCAGCGGCGCGAGGAACAGCGCCGAGTAGTACAGCAGGTCCTTGACCACGAAGATCGCGAGGAGGCGCCGCCAGGTGACCGGGAGCGTCCGGGCGGAGAAGACCAGTAGCGTCACGTCGCCGAGCACGTCCCGGAGCGCGTCGCGCCCGACGAGGCCGATGGTCCCGGTCTGGAGCCCGAAGAAGAAGACCAGCGCGTGCAGCCCCGCCGCGACCGTGTCCATCGACGTGCCCGTGACCGTCAACAGGTAGACGCCCACGGCGGCGACGGCGACGATCGCAAGCGGGAACGCGGCGAAGCGGTCGCCGAACAGCTCGGCCTGCAGGCGCCACTCCTCGCGGATCATCCGACCGACCAGCCGCGTCGAGAGCCCGCGACTGGCGCCACTGCCCTGCGCGGTCCCCGGCGACCGGGCGTCGCTGTTCCCGCTCATGGCTCGGAGTCGCCTGCGGTCCGTACCTGCCCGCCGTCGCCCGCGACGGCGCCCTCGCTCGCGGTGACGTCGCTGGGGTCGGTCGGCTCGACCTCGCGTCGGAAGTAGTCCAGCAGTCGCTCGTCCGGGTCGAGGTCCCGGGGGTCGCGCTCGGCGACGAACTCGCCGTCGCGGACGATCCCGACCGCGGTGCACAGCTCCTCGGCGACCTCGAGGAAGTGCGTCGAGAGGAACAGGGTGTTCCCGCGCTCGCAGTAGTCGCGCATGTGGTCTTTGACCTCCGCCTGCATGATCGGGTCGAGGTTGACCAGCGGCTCGTCGATGAACACCAGGTCGGGCTCGTGGATGAACGTCTGTGCGAGCATGACGCGCTGGCGCTCCCCCTCCGAGAGGTCCGTCGACAGCGTGTCGAGTTTCTCGACGAATCCGAGCCGGTCGGCCCACTCGGCGATGCGGTCGTCGGCGTCGTCGAACCCGCGCACGTCGCCGACGAACTGGAGGTACTCCCGCGGCGTCAGGAAGCTCGGCGGGTCCTCGCGCTCGGGGAGGATACCCACGGCCTCGCGGACGGCCAGTCCCTCCGTCACGGGATCCCGGCCCAGTACCTCGGCGCCCCCCTCGGTGGGGTCGAGCTGTCCGGTGAGGATCTCGATGGTCGTCGTCTTCCCCGACCCGTTCGGCCCGAGGAGGCCGAACAGCTCGCCCTCGGGGACCGATAGCGAGAGCGAATCGAGCGCCGTCACGTCGCCGTAGCGTTTCGTCAGATCGCGTGTCTCTATCGCTGCCATGGTGAGTGCCCGAGCCGCCCAACGCCCCTTCGGGACCGGCGGCCCCTGTGTTCGGCGCGTACATCTCGGGGCCGCGACCTTAGTGGTTCGGGCGGTTTCCGACCGATTCGCCCCCGAGGTCCGGTCAGTCGCCCGGTGCTCCGTCGGTGACGCCGAGCGATCCCGGGTCGCGGTCGCTCCGCCGACCGGCGCCGCGCTTTCGGCGGGCGAGCGCGCCGTAGAGCTCGTCGGGGACGCGTTCGCGGATCGCGTCGGCGGTTTCGACGTCGACGTCGACCGCCTTCGCGTCCTGTCCGGTGATGCTCTGTGATCCCGCGGTGTCGATGGTGACCGTGGCGAGGTCGCGGCGGCGCTGGAAGACGGTCTCGCTGGTGAACACCGTCTGCACGCGGTGGTAGGGGACGACCTTCTGCTGGCGGACCCAGAATCCGCTGCGTGTGACGACGTGGTCCTCGCCGAGGGCGTAGCCGAGATTTCTCCACTTGAGGTGCGCCGCGACCGGAACGAGCGGGGCCAGGACCAGCGGGACGTACCAGTAGAGGCGGAACGACGTGAGTGCCGTCCCGGCGTAGAGTAGCGCGACGAGAATCGCGAGGGCGACGGCGTAGCGGAAGCCGTAGCGCAGGCGGGCCCGCTCGGGCGGTCGCTCGAACCCGTCCACGTCGTACGGTTCGAGCGACCGCGCGAGCGAGACGACGCGGTCGCGCTCCGCGACGGGGATCGCCGACTGGGAGCCGTCGGACTCGCCGGTCGGGGTGTAGCCCGCCGTCTCGATGGTCAGCGCCGCGTACCCCAGCGCGCGGGCGAGGACGTTTTCCTCGACCGTCAGCGTCTGCACTTTCGCGAGCGGGATCGTCCCGCGGTACTTCTGGAGGAGGCCACGCTCGTAGCGCAGTTCGTCCGTACCCCGGTCGAGCCTGAACCCGTGGTAGCGCAGGGCGTTCAACACCCCCGACGCGAGGGCGAGGACGATCACCGAACCGATGGCGGCGATCGGTCCCAGTATCGCGCCCACCAGGCTGTCCAGCCCGAACCCGTACTCCCACCAGTTGTCCGGCTGGGCTATCGAGACGGCCGACGGCGCGAAGATCGACGCGCCGAAAAAGAGGAGGGAGGCGATCCGGAAGTCGACGGAGATCAGCGCGAGGATGCCCAGTTCGCGCTCGGTCATCGAGAATATCGTCTCGAATCGCTCGTCGTCGGTGGCGGCGGTCTCGCCGTCCGCGGCGTCGGCGGCCCGGCTCAGCCGGCTGATCTCCGACTGGAGGCGCTCGGCCTCGGCCTCGCCGACCCAGCGGAGCTGGGCCTCCGTCTCGCCGCCGCCGGCGGTCTCGATCCCCACCTCGGCGATCCCGAGCAC
The DNA here is from genome assembly GCA_042217395.1 of Halosimplex sp. Classification (GTDB taxonomy): domain Archaea; phylum Halobacteriota; class Halobacteria; order Halobacteriales; family Haloarculaceae; genus Halosimplex. The sequence goes on along the minus strand of JBDGSU010000201.1, from coordinate 21,823 downwards.
CCGCTGGACGACGTTCTGGCTGATGTCGACGTTCTGGATGCGTCGGAGCGGGATCTCTCGCTTGCGCCGCGAGAACACGCCCGACCGGATGTCGAACGTGTCCGGGGTGAGCTCGTACTCGAAGCGCCGATAGGCCGCGACGAAGTAGCCGACGAACGCCGCGACCCCGAGCACGACCGCGAGCGTCGCGAGCATCGCCATCAGGCTCCGCCCGGAGGTGAACAGCGCCGTGATCCCCGACCCGCCGAAGACGAACAGCGCGACTGCGATGCTGATCCCCTGCTGGGCGATGCGGTAGGGGGCCGTCAGCGGGTGGAGCTTCTGGGCGCCCTCGATGCGCGGCGTCGCCGGCGAGGGACCGGTCGCTTCTGCCTCCTCGGCCGCCGCTTCGCTGACCGATTCGCGGTCCGCGGCCGGGCCAGAGTCCGCGTCGGAGTCCCGGTCCGCCCCCGGGGCCGACGATCCGTCTCCGTTCATGCTCGGTCACACCGCATCTTCGTCTTCCGAGGCGATCGCGAGTCGTTCGAGGCGATGCTGCAGATCCTCGGCGGTGTCGGGGAGCAGCCCGGGGATCGTCACGTCGGCGCCCCGCGACCCGGCGGTGTAGACGACCAGCGTCGACAGGCCGAGCGCGCGCTCGAGCGCCGAGCGGCGGGTGTCGATGTGCTGGACGCGGACGTACGGGACCACGGTCTGGACGCGCGTGAAGACGCCCCTGGTCAGGTACAGCGACTCGTCGCGGACGACGTAGCGCCAGGAGCGATAGAGATAGACCGTCCGCACGACGCCGTACAGCGAGAGGAGGACGAAGACGACCGCGCCGGCGCCGACCGCGCTCGTCGTCCGGTCGAACGGGAGGAACCGGAAGAGGACGAACCACGCGAGCGCGGCCGCGCCGACCGCCAGCACCGCCGTGCCGGAAAGCGGCGCGACGATCCACTCGTAGCGGACCTTCGGGTCCAACTGCCGGGGGTCGCCGGGCGTCTCCACCGCCGCCGCGAACTCGTCGCGGTCGACCGCCTCGCCGTCGGCGCCGTCGACCTCGGCGTCCGAACCGCCGTCGCTCGCGTCGGTCGACCGCGGGCCCGCCGGTCCCGGGCTCCGCCCCGACGACGGGGCGTCGGTCGCATCGGTCGCTGTCGAAGGGGGGTCGGCGACGCCGCTCGGCGAGTCGTCGGGGGGCGACTCCCCGTCGGCCGTCGCGCCGTCCGCGGGCGGATCGGCGCCGTCGCCGTCGTCGCGGGGATCTGTCATCGCCTCAGCCGTGGGCCGGGCGCGGTAAAGTGCTATCGGGAGCCCCTCGGCCGCTCTCTCCCGGAACGCCGGTTCGAAGGCCGGCCGACGGCTCACTCGTGGCCCGACACCCGGACCGGCTCGTACGGTTCCTCGAGGTACTCGACGTCGGAGTCCGACAGCGAGATGTCGAGCGCCGCGACGGCCTGTTCGAGGTGCTCGACGCTCGTCGTACCCACGATGGGCGCGTCGACCCACTCCTTGTCGAGCAGCCACGCCAGCCCGATCTGAGCCATCGTGGCGCCGTACTCGTCGGCGAGCTCCTCGCACCGCTCGTTTATCTCGCGGCCGCCCCCCTCGAAGTACGGGTGTTCCCGGGCGTAGTCGTCGGTCTCCCCGCGGGTCGTCGCGTCGTACTCCTCGTGGGGGCGGGTGAGATATCCGCGGGCCAGCGGCGACCACGGGATGACACCGACGTCCTCCCGCTCACAGAACGGCAGCATCTCGCGTTCCTCCTCGCGGTACAGGAGGTTGTAGTGGTTCTGCATCGTCTGGAACCGCTCGAGATCGAGTCGGTCGCTGGTGTGCAGCGCGTCGGCGAACTGGTGTGTCCACATCGAGGAGGCGCCGACGTACCGGACCTTCCCTCGCCGGACGGCGTCGTCGAGCGCCCGGAGCGTCTGCTCGATGGGCGTGTCGTAGTCCCACCGGTGGATCTGGTAGAGGTCGACCGTATCCATCCCCAGCCGCTCGAGGGAGTTGTCGAGCTCCTGCTCGATGGCCTTCCGCGAGAGTCCCCCGGAGTTGGGGTCGTCGTCGTCCATCTGGAAGTACCCCTTCGTGGCGACGACGCTCTCCTCGCGGTGGCCCTCCAGGGCCTCACCGAGGACGCGCTCTGACTCGCCCCGCGAGTACATGTTCGCGGTGTCGAAGAAGTTGATCCCCAGGTCGCGGGCCCGCTCGACGAGTTCGACGCCCTCCTCCTCGTCCAGGACCCAGTCGCGCCAGTCGCTCGTCCCGAAGCTCATACAGCCCAGGCAGATGCGGCTGACCTCGACGCCGGTCGAACCGAGGGTGGTGTACTCCATGCGGGACCGATCGGCCGCGCGGCGCAAAAAGGTGGGTTCACCGGCCGGCGTCGCCGGGTCTCGCACGCGGCGCCCGCCGGTCAGAGCCCTTCGGGGTCGGTCCGGGCGACCAGCCGGCGAGCGCCCGCGAACAGCGCGACCGCCGCCACGGCGTAGGCGGCGACGTGGAGCGTCGTCGTCGGCGTGGAACTGTCGACGGCAAGCTTCGCGACGGTCGTCGCCGGGTGTTCGGGGGCGAACGTCAGCAGTCCGAACCCGAAGATGACGACCACCGAATAGAGCAGCTGGGCCTGCCGGCGCTTGGCGGTCACCACGCCCAGCGAGAGCCCGAGCGTGACGACCAGCGTCGCCAGCGCCGTCACGACGAGGAGCAACTGGCCGACGTTCGCGACGGCGATGCCGTTGACGGAGAGCAACCCGATCCACAGCGCCGCCTGCAGGGGCGCGATGAGGACCATCGCGAGCGCCTTCCCGTCGACGATATCCACCAGCGAGAGCGGCGCGACCCGGAGCAGTTCGAGCGTGCCGCGTTCGATCTCCTCGGTGAGCGCGTCGACCGCGACGGAGCCGCTGATGAACGGGGGGAGAAAGAGGAGCAGCGGGACGAGCACGGTGTAGGTGAACCCGAAGTAGGGGCTGGCGTCGACGTCCTCGGGGACCGGGACGGGCGAGCGGTCGAGGTGGTCGGCGCGGGCGATCCGCTCGCTGCGCTCGACGCGTTCGAGCAGCGTCCTCACCTCGTCGACGATGAGCGTCGTCTCGATGCTCTCGGTCGGTGCGAGCACCTCGACGTCGATCCGGTCCCCCGAGTCGCCCGCGATCAGCACCGCGTGGACCTTGCCGCCCTGATAGGCCTCGCGGGCCGCGGTGGCGCTCGGATAGGTGATCGCGCGCAGCCCCCGCTGGTCCTCGGCGGCCCGGACGATCGCGTCGTCGTGCTGGCCGGCCACCCCGACGACCACCTCGCCCGCCGAGACCGACCCTGGGCTGTACAGCGACGTGAGGCCGACGACGAGGAACGACGAGAACGCCGCGACGAACAGCTGGATGAGCAGGGCGAGGACGATCGTCTTCTCGCGGCCGAGCGAGGACAGGTCGCGTTTCGCGATCGCGAGCCGGGGGTCGGACAGGAGCGAGCGGTTCGACGACCCTCCGCCGGTCGGACCGCCCTCGGCGGCGCTCGACCCCGGCTCGGGGGCGGGGGGCGACTCACCCGACAAGGGCGCTCACCACCGAGAGGTTGTACGCGACGTGGACCGCGACAGCCACGAACAGGGCCACCGCGTACGAGCGACGTCCCCGACGAGCGCCGACCGCCGAGATCGACGCAGTGACGACGTGCAGGGCCAGCGGAGCGACCAGGAGCGCGGCGGCCAGCACCGGCAGCGAGACGCCGGTCCCGACCAGCGCCTGTTCGCCCATCGCGGCGCGGCCGATCTGCAGGTCGTCGAGGTTCGCGAGCCGCGCGATGAGCGTGAGCTTCTCCGCGAGGAAGAAGCCGACGCCGCTGAACCCGCCGACGACGAGCGCCGTCCGGAGGCCGTCGTCGAAGCGCGCGTGGGCGTAGCCCGCGTAGACGTGCAGGCTCTTGGCGAGTTCCTCGACGAGCGCGATCCCGAGGAACGCCGCGAATATGACTAGTTCGATGGGGATCGGCGCCTGCGTGAGCGGGTACATGAACGCGACGACGACCAGTTCGGCCACGAGGACGAACGGCAGGAGCACGGCGGTCACCAGCGCGACGCTCCGTCGGCGCTCGATCGGGCCCGCGAGGGCGTCGAGCACCTTGTACGGGATGGGCCGCTGGGTGAACATGTCCTCCTCGCGGTAGAGGCCGGCGCCGAGCCCGAAACAGACAAGCGCCGTCAGCGTCGGCGGCAGCGTCGAGAAGGCGAACTGTCCGGCGCCGATCGCCTGGCCCTGGAGGTCACGGACGACGAGCGTCAGCGGCGAGATGAGCGCGATGGGCGTCACGTCCGTGAAGATGGCGGGCACGAACGCGTAGGAGGTCAGCGAGACGGTGATGGTCACCGTCACGAAGGTCAGCTCCTTGAACGACCGCGCGAACATCGCGCCGAGGAACGTCGCCGAGAGGAAGAGGAGCGCGAGCGGGGCGACCGCGAACACCGAAATCGCCGAGCCGCCGAGGACGAGCGCGATGGCCGTCGCGACGCCGACCGCGGCCGCGAAGTACGGGAGCGTCTTCCCGACGATGATGTCCCCCCGGGAGACCGGCGAGACGAGCAGCAGCTCGCCCCGGCGGTTGATCCGCTCGCTCAGCACCGTCGACCCGTACGCCTGGATGACGAAGTTCAGCGGGAGGACGAACACGAACGCGAGCACGAGCGACCGGAACGGGAACGGCGGCGTGATGTCCGAAGGCGCACCGGTCGTCCCGCCGCCGCCGGCGAGACGCGCGCGTATCGACGACCCGCCGACGTTGCTCCCGCCCTCGGGTCGAGTCACGCCCGACGACTCGTTCCCGTCGGTACCGCTCGACGACCCGGTCCCGTCACCGGCGTCGCTCGCCGTTCCGGAACCCCCGTCACTGCCGGCGTCGGTCCGGCCGCCGCTCGACGCCTGGTCGCCGCTCGACGCCTGGTCGCCGCTGGCACCCCCGGAACCGTCGCCGGATCCGCTATCGGACTGGACGGCGATGGCCCGGGTTCCGGGGGCGACGACGCGCGTCGCCTCGCGGTCGACGTAGGTGAGGTTCACGACCACGGGGAACGCCGCGGACTGGTTGTCCTCCAGCCGCATGATCCCGTCGTTGTACCGCTCGACCGTCGACCGCAGTTCCGCGACCGCCGCGCGGCCCTTCGTCGTCTCGGCGTACTCGCGGACCTGCGGTCCGACGACCCGTATCTCCTGGTGGCCGGCCGCGACGGCCGCCGAACTCGGCTCCTGGACCCTGAACGTCGGGTCGAGGAACACCGGGTCGTAGTAGGGGTCCTCCGGGGAGACCCCGACCCGATAGATACCCCTGTCGAGCGCGACGCCATGGTCGACGGCCATCGGCGCCATCGCGCCCAGCCCGACGACGGCGAGCACGGCGATGACGACCGTCCGCCGGTCGACGCCGCCGGCGTTTTTCGTCACCTCCCAGCGGGCGATCCGACCGACGTTCTCCGCTCGGGTGCGAAGCCAGGCGCCGAGCCGTCGCACGCGGGACGGACCGTCCCTCCCGTTCGAGTTCGACCCGGCGACGGAGTCGCCGCTCACGGTCGCGCCCCCGAGGTCCGCTCGGCCTCGGGGTCCGATTCCGCGACGTTGAGGAACACCTCCTCCAGGCTCGACTCCTCTGTCCGGATGTCGACCACCTCGCCGCCCGCCTCCCGGGCGGCCTCGCGCGTCTCGTCGACGGCGTCCATGCTCTCGACGACCCGCCGGTAGTGGCCGTTCTCCCGGGCGCTCCCCGGCACGTCGACCGTCGTGTAGACGTGATACTCCGTCTTCCCGTACTCCGCCCGGAGGTCGTCGAGGTCGCCTTTCGCCACGATGCGACCCTCGTTCATGATGGCGACGCGGTCGCAGATGCTCTCGACGTGATAGAGGTTGTGCGCGCTGAAGACGATGGTCTTCCCCCGCTCGCCCAGCTCGCGGGTGAAGTCGACGATGTAGTTCGTCGTCAGCGGGTCCAGCCCGCTGCCCGGCTCGTCGTAGACCAGCACGTCGGGGTCGTTGACGAGCGAGCGCGCGATGGCGACCTTCCGCTTCATCCCCTTGGACATGTCCCCCAGCGGCCGGTCGCGGTGGTCGAGTTCCAGGCGGTCGAGCGTGTCGTGGATCCGCCGGTCCGCGACCCCGTCGGGCACGTCGTACAGGTCCGCGAAGAAGTGCAGGTACGACCGGGGCGTCATCTCCTCGTAGAGCGGCGACTCCTCGGGGAGAAAGCCCAGTCGCCGGCGCATCTCCGTCTCGCCGGCGTCGTAGCCGGCGACGGACACCTCGCCGTCCGTGGGTTCGACGAGGCCGGCGAGCATCTTCAGCGTCGTCGTCTTGCCGGCGCCGTTCGGCCCGATGATGCCGAACACTTCCCCCTCATCGACGGTGAACGTGCTCCCCTCCACCGCGACGAAGCCGCCGTACTCCTTGCGCAGGTCGCGGGCCGTTATCATTCGACCGTCGCTTGCGACCGGGGGATTGTATAGGTTCGTCCCCCGTTATCGGATCTGGGGACGGTGCGTACTGCCGTTCGACGCCGCTCCGATGGGCAGATGACCAGCGCAGCCACCTTTTTCGTCGTCGCCCTTCCTCACTCGCTTCGCTCGCTGCGGGAGGGCTCCTCGGAAAAGATGGGGCAAAAAGGGCCGAACCCTCGCTTCGCTCGGGTTCGGTCATTCGCGCTCACTGCGTTCGCGCGAATGCCAATGATAAGTTCGCACATAGAACTGAACACGCTCGACGAAGGATCACGACCGAACGAAATACTCACGCGTCGGGTCGGGGCATCGCCTCGAGTTCGCGGATCTCGGGGGTCTTCTCGACGCGGTCGTACTGTCGCTGCCACGCTTCCGCCGGGAACAAACCGTTGCGGTCGAACAGCTCGCGAGCCTCGTCGGTCACGCGGTAGAACTTGTAGGGGTACCCGCGCGTGCGCTCGCCGGCCGGGACCGTCAGTTCCTCGACGACGCCGGCCGCCGCGAGCACCTTCAGGTGGTTGCGGATGGTGTCGGCTTCGAGGCTCGGGTTCGTGTAGGCGAGCTCGTCGACGCTGGGCGCCCCTTTCGGGTGGCCGACGACGTCCGCGACGATGTTGGCCCGCGTCTCGTCGGTGACCCGCTGGAGGGCGAGCCAGTCGTCGAACCCGTCGGTCGCCCCCTCGCCGCCGCCCGCCGCGGTGTCGGGTCGCATATGGAGTCGTTCGCGACCCAGCGCAATAAACACACCGACGCTGAGCGCAACCGTTTCCGGACCGTTCGTCAGATGATCGCCCAATCGTTCGCCAGGCGGTCAGAAGACACTTCACGGGGCCGCGAGTCGTGCCGTCATGGTCGGAGACGGGAGCGAGTCGGGGGACGACGAAGCGGACGCCGAATACGTCGCGGGGGTCGACGGTGGAGCGCTCGTCGACACGAGCCCGGACGCGCTGACGCTGACGCCGGAGCAACACGAGCGACTGAAGACGCACCTCCACGGCGACCGGCTCAACGACATCGAGTACAGCGACCGCCGATACCTCGTCGTCGGACGCGGGGGCGACGACGGACCGGGTCGTCGGCGCAGACTCGTCCGAGATCGGTTAGACGACCGGCGAGGGGCGACGGCGTTCATGCTGGAGGACTTCGGGCTGGCGGGCGAGCAGATCGACCTCTGGGCGCCGGCGTTCGAGATCCTCTGCGAGCAGGCGACCCACGTCGTCGGCGTCCTCGAGGACTACGACGGCGGGCACGTCTGGGAACTGGGCTTCCTCTACCACCAGCAGAGCCGGGCTCGGGACGTCCTCTGGCTGCTCAAGCGCGTCTACGGGGACCGCGCGACCGAGCGCGAGCGATACGACAACGGGATGGCCGCGTCGCACCTTGCCGCCCTCGAACAGGCGGCCGGCGACCGGGTCGTGACGTGGACCGACGAGAGCGACCTCCGGCGGGCAGTCGAGGAGATTCCCTGACGGCGCATACTCCCCGATACGGATTCCTGCAGGACAGTCCGGGATCCTGCACGAAGTCCCGAATCGACCCAGGACACGCTCGCAAGAATCTGTCTAACCCGCCGCGAAACCCAAGGAGCACCGCCCCCAAACAGGGGTATGGCCGGGCTACCCCGCATCGAACGCACGCCGGACGGCCGACGACTGGTCGTCGGCCGCGTCGTCGCCGCGGACGCCGACGCGGCGTGGGACGTGCTGACCGACACGGCGCGCTGGCCGGAGTGGGGACCGAGCGTGAGTGCGGTCCGCTGCGACGACCGCCACGTCCGCGCGGGGACCACCGGCGAGGTGCAGGTCGCGGGTGGCCCGTGGCTCCCCTTCGAGGTGGACACCTGCGGGGGCTACCGCTGGACGTGGTCGGTCGCGAAGATCCCGGCGACGGGCCACGCGGTCACGCCGCTCGGGAGCGGGCGCTCGCGAGTCGCCTTCGAGATCCCCCTCTACGCGAGCGGCTACGCGATCGTGTGTCGACGCGCGCTCGACCGGATCGCGGAGATAGTCGAGACGGAGCACTGATCCGACTAAGAGAGATGCCGAGGGGCGACCGTCCGAAGTCGAGCGAGGCGACCGGCCGGTATCGGTGGGGTCGCGAAACGGAGTTCGGAGTCGTCGAGCCGAGCGGGAGAGGACCGGCTCAGAGCGACTTCTCGATGCGTGCGTCGGTTACCTTGTGGATGTCCTCGCCCATCCCCTCGCCGTCGCAGTCCTCGTTGGGACATCGATAGTGCCAGCCGTCCTCCGTGGCCGTCCGCTCGGCGAACCGCTCGCCGCACTCGTCGCAGAACAGGTCCCCCTGCGAGCACGTGTCCCGGTGGAGTTCGAGCTCGAGTTCCGTGCTGAACGTGCGTTTGCAGTTGCGGCAGATGTGGGTCATAATCGGAAGTTCGCGATCGCTCCATATATCAACACCGGAACGTTCACGACCGCGGGAATCGGCCCCGGAAGTTATGCGATCGCGGGACGAGAGGCGGTAGCCTCGTCCCAATGGAATCCCTCGACGCGGGCGGGACGATGCCGGCCGCCGCCCGTTCGTCGGTTCGATACCCGGATCCGGTCCGGACAGCCGAAGCGGACCCGAAGCGAATCCGGGTCAGGCCGCCCGATCGACCCCGCCGTCGACACGTGGGGTCGGGCCGCCGCCGTGGGTGACCGATCCGCCCTCACCGCGTCTCGATGTCGTCTTCCTCCTTGAGGATGCGCGTCTCGGCCTCGCCGCTGGAGACCTCGTTGACCAGATCGTAGAAGTCGTTTTGCATCCCGGCGGGGAACTCGACGACGCCCACCCAGGAGCCGTCGGGTTGCCACTCCTCGCGCTCGAGGTCGCCGAACTCGCGGACCTGCGCCTGGCCGCTGCCGGCGTAGTCCGCGGGCAACTGGACGGCGACTTTCACCGTGTCGAAGCGGATGGGGATCACCGGCCGGAGCGCGTCGAGCGCGTCGTCGACCTGCGTCTCGACGGGCTCCATCGGGTCGACTTTGAAGTCGGCCTCCTCGAGCGCGTTCTCGATGCGCTCGGGCGGGTGGGGCGCGTCGTCCATCTGCGGGTTGACCGCGTTGCGCGTGATGCGGTTGACCAGGTCGCGGTGCTTGCGCTCTTGCATCTCCTTGCGCTGCTCGGCGGTGATCTGGATCTCCCCGCGCTTGACGACTTCGGGGATGATCTCGAGGGGGTCGGTCGTCCCGAACACCTCTTCGAGCGCGTTCTCCGGCGGACGGTCGCCCCGGGAGGCGTTCTCGAAGACGTCTTCGGCCGCGATGACGTCCTCCAGGTCCCCCTCGAACTCGCCGCGTTTCATCGCCAGCGCCGCGTCCGGGTCGAGGAGCACCTCGAAGCGCTCGCCGTGGGACTCGAGGCGGGCCGTCACTGCCTCGTCGAGCGATATCATACCCTGAGGTTCGACCGGACGGGTAAAAAGGTGTGTGGGGCGGTGGCGACCGCCACCGCCGTCGGCCGACGACCACGACGGACCGTCTCCGGGGAGACCGTCGAGCTTACTCCTCGGTCTCCTCGTCTTCGTCTTCGTCCTCTTCGACCGCGAGCAGGCCGAGCTCGTCGAGGTGCGATTCCTTCTCGGCGTCGCTCATCTCGGTGAACTGCTCGTCCTCGCCGCTGATGGTGGCGATGCCGATGCCCTCCGGCGAGAGCTCGTCTTCGTTGACCGAGGCGAGCGCCTCGAGCGCGAGCGAGACGCCGCCCTCCAGGTCCATCTCCTCGGTGTAGTTGTCCTCGAGGTACTCCCGGATGTCGCCGCGGTCGGCGCCGACGGCGAGCGCCTTCCACTCGTAGGGGGTGCCCGACGGGTCGGTCTCGTAGAGGCGCGGTTCGCCGTCGGCGATGCCGCCGATGATGAGCGCGACGCCGAACGGGCGCGCGCCGCCGACCTGCGTGTACTGCTGGATGTGATCGGTGACGGCCTTCGTCAGCGTCTCGACGCCGATGGGCTCGCCGTAGCGCAGCTGGTTGACCTGCGCCTGTCGGCGGGCGAAGTCGATGAGCTGGCGCGCGTCGGCGACGTGGCCGGCACTGGCGATGCCGATGTGGTCGTCGGCCTTGTGGATCTTCTCGACGGACGAGCGCTCCATCAGCGGCGAGCGGATGCGCTTGTCCACCGCCAGGACGACGCCGTCTGCCGTTCGTACGCCGATGCTCGCCGTGCCGCGCTTGACGGCTTCGCGGGCGTACTCGACCTGGTAGAGCCGGCCGTCCGGCGAGAAGATCGTGATCCCTCGGTCGTACGCCTGCTGTTGCGATTGTCCCTGCATATTTATAGATGAGTTCGGTCGCCCCGAAAACGCACCGATCGGTCGCCGCATCGACGCCGGTCGCACGGGCGGGCGCCTCGCCGCTCGGGTGTCTCGGAGACGACGTTTCTCTGATGCGTTCGTTCCGGCGGACGTCGTATATACTTTTCTTGTCGTGGTCGCCCCGCCCTCGCCGACTCCCGCCCTCGCCCGCCGGGATCCGACGGGCCGACCGAACGCAGTCGTTCGGTCGGCCCGGGAAGCGCGTGCTCCGGATCCGTACGACCGGGCGGCCGCGAACCTATTTCCGCCGCCGCGCCGTCGGGTCGCACATGACCGAGCGAGCGGTGTACGTCCAGCGGATCGACCCCGACCGGCGAGACGAGTACGTCGAGGCCCACGACGACGTGCCCGAGGGGGTGACCGACGCCATGGAACGGGGCACCGTCACCGACTTCGAACTCTACGTCCGCGACGACCTCGCCGTCTGTATCCTCGAGTGCGAGGACCTGGACGCGTACCTGGACGCCGTCGACGGCGACGAGGCGGTCGCCGAGTGGGAGGCCTACACCGGCCGGTTCAAGCGCGAGGGCGTCGACCCCGACGCGGACCCGGACGAGGGGATTCCGTTCATGGACCGCGTCTGGTCGTTCAGCCCGTGACCGGCCCGCGGAGGGGACCCCCTCGCGCGAACCCAGGCGATGCCCGCACCTACGCGCCGAGGTACTCCTCCGCGCAGGCCCGGACGGTGCCGCTGACGCCCCGGGTGCGGACCCCGAGGTCGTGACCGTCGACCTCGTCGAGACAGGCGAGGACCGCGCGGGCGCGTCCGCTCTCGCCACGGCGCGTCCGGACGACCGCGTGACCCGCGCCGTCGTCGAACGCGAAGCGCAACACCGAGAGGTCGACGTCGGCGCTCCCGGCGTCGCCGATCAGGTTCTGCGCCGCGAACCACACCTCCCGCTGGAAGGTCCGCCGGTCGAAGTCGGCCTCGGGGCGTCCGCGCAGTTCCACGGCGAGGTACCGCCAGCGCTGGCGGAGGTGTTTGGGGAGGTGTTTCACGACTCGTCACCGGCGGCCCGATCCACCGTCGCGTCCGCCCCCGACCGCCTCGCGTCGGCCGCTCGCTCGGCGACGAGCACGCCCACCTGGTCGTGGACCGACTCGACCGCCGTGAGCGCGTAGCCGGCGTCGGTGAACGCGTCCGCGAGCACGCCCACCGTCGCGGGGTCGTCGACCGCCGGGCTGTAGAACGGCTCCTCGGGGTCGGGCTCGCCGAAGAACATCACGTCCCCGAGGACGATCCGGCGCGGTTCGAGCGCGGCGATCACGTCGATCGCCTCGCGCTTCTCGTCGTCCGAGAGGTGGTGCATCGCGAAGTTCGTCGTGACGACGTCCACGTCGGCGTCCGCCGGGACGTTCGGGTCGCGGAACCGTCCCTCGCCGAATTCGACGGTTTCCAGGCCCCGCTCTCCGGCCTTCTCGCGAGCGCGCTCGAGCATCCCCTCGCTGATGTCCCGACCGATCACCCGGCCGGCGTCCTCGGCCAGCCCGAGCGCGATGGCGCCGGTGCCGGTCCCCAGGTCGAGGACGGTGTCGTCCGGTCCGGGGGCCGCGTACTCGACCACGAGCGACGCGCAGGCGCGGTACTCCTCGCTCTCCGAGTCGTCGTAATCGGCCGCTATCTCGTCGAAGCGAGCGGCGTGTTCCTCGACGGACTTCTTCATGCCCGTCGGTCCGCTCCGGAGGACAATGAACGCCCCGTTACGGGTCGGACCTGTCCGGACTCCGAGTCGCCCGGTCGAGCCGTCACGGCCCCGAGTCGCCCTCGTCGGGCGATCCGCGGTAGACGCCGGGCTCGACGAAGTCGTCGCGCTGCAGGCGGCGGTTGCGCTCGACGAGTCGCCCCCACTCGGCGAGCCCCGATTCGATCCGCTCGGCGTCGAATCCGACCGTCTCGCCGACCGCGACCAGGTCGCGGGGGGCGCGCAGGTGGAGGTGGCTGCGCGGGTCGGCGCTGACGACGTACGGCGCGTCGTAGGTCTCGACGAGTTCGCGGAGCTTCCGGAGCCCGCGCAGCGCCCGGACGCGCTGGCCGCCGTCCGCGCGCAGCACCCGCCGGAACGAGAACTCCAGCCGGACGCCGTTTCTCACGGCGGCCTTCGCGAGGACGTGGTTCACGTCGCCGTCGCCGACCATCGGGTGGGCGAGCACGTCGACCGCGGGCTGTTCGACGGCGAAGCGGTTGATCGCCGGCGTTCCTCCGTGGACGGCGACGACCGGCTTCGACTCGCGATGGTTACCGACGAACCCGCTGGCTCGCGAGGGGTCCTCGGCCCTGACCTCGACGCCCTCGACCACGTCGATACCGAACCGCTCCGAGACCGCGTCGGCGTCGACGTCGGCGAACGCGTCGCCGTGATTGCGGACGACGAGCCCCTCGAACCCGTACTCGGCGGCCGTCTCGGCGACGCGCTCGACGGAGTCCTCGCCGTCCGGCGCGACGTGGACGGCCTCAAACATGGGCGCGCGGAGAATCGAGACGGCGGGACACGGGTCTCACAGCGCCTCGAATACCTCACGGGCGTTCTCGACGGCCGCGGGTTTCTTCGCCGGGTACGCTTCGACCTTCGAGCGGAGGGTGATGCCGTCGCCGCGCTCGACGTCGCCGGAGAAGGCCGCCTGCTTGTCGAGCGTCAGGTAGAAGGCGCAGTTGTCGTCCACCCGCTCGTCGAGCTCGTCGACCACCGCGTCGACGTCGTCGAGGTCGCCCAGCGCGTCGAGGACGTGTCTGATCTCGTCGGCGCGCTCGACGCGCGCGGAGAGGACGACGATGCGGTCGCCGTGGTGACCCTCGGAGACGGACCGCTCCACCTCGAACTCCTCCGGGAGGAACGTGCGGAGCGCGCGCTCGACGCGCTCCTCGTCCTCGGTGGCGTAACAGAACGCGCGCAGGTCGACGTAGTGGAGCGGGACCGAGGGCATCTGCCCTCACTCCTCGACCGCTTCGCCCTCGGCGGCCTCGAGCTGGTCCTCGGAGACGCCGGCCTCCTGCCCGTCCTCGAAGGAGACGGTGTAGTTCTCGTCGCCGAACATGGTCTCGACGACCTGCGTGACCGTGCCCGTCTCGCCGTCGTACTCGCTGTGCTCGTCGTGGAGGATGACGCTGTCGTCCTCTTCGAATGCCATGGGCGTCGGTTCTCGACGCCCGGACAAAAAGGGACTGATCCCGCTCACTCGGGACCGCCGCTCGCGCCCTCCGACGGCTCCGAACCCCGGAACGGCGCGTCCCCGCCGTCGGTCGCGACGGCCCGTCCCGACGCGTCCGACCGGACGGTCGAGTCGGTCGCCGCGGGCCGACCGTCGGCAGCGGTGGTCGCCGAACCGCGAACGTCGTCGAACAGGGTCCCGAGCGTGGCGAGCGTCGAGTCGTCGTGCGCGCCGGGGTCGACGGTGACGATCGCTCGTGCGTCGTGCGACCGGAACTGCGCGGTCAGCGCGTGGACGAACCGGAACGTTCGTTCCGGGTCGGCGTACTGGAGCACCGTCGAGAGCGAGTCGAGACAGACGACGGGGTGTTCCCCGCAGCGGGCGTCCAGCCACTCGCTCACGGCGATGCAGACGCCCGTCAGATCCGACGGGTCCGAGACGACACGCACCGCTTCGTGATCCCCGGTTGCGGCACCCGTCGCGGGCCCGACGCCGACGACCGCCGCGGACGAGAGCCGACGTTCACGGCCGCGAAGCGCGTCCATCCAGCGGTCTACGTCCCCGCGAAAGAGGACGGCCAGCGCGCTGACGGGACGCTCCTCGACGTCGGGGTCGTCCAGCGTGCGGGCGACCCGATCCCGTGGGCGTGTCTCGAACGCCGACTCGTACACGAGCGTCGCGCCCGCGCGGTCCGCGTTCACGCGTCGACACCTCCCGCGGCCGACCGCGGCGGAGCGTCCGTCCCGGGCACGAGGCCTGCGGAACGGTGGCGACCTGCACTCATCGACGTGGGATCGCTCGACGGACCACTTAATGACCCGTCAGACGAGCGGCGTGCGGCCGTCGCGCCGCGGGGCTGCGAGGTCGAAAACTTATGCCGGATACTCGCGAAACGAGTGCTATGATCTCTCCACCGCTTTCCGCGACGCGCCGCCGCGTGCCGATAGCCCCCTCTCCGCCGCGACAGTCGCGATGACCGCCGTCGACAACCTTTGGTTCCTCGCCAGCGAGGCGCGCCAGCGCGCCGAACAGGTGTATCACCGACTCGCCGAGGACCACGACGACTACGTCGAGTTCCGGACGACCCGGTCTGTCTCGCGCGACCGGTTTCGGACGGTCGCCGAGCGCATCGAAGCCCAGGGGCTCCCGTACGGCGCGCACACGCTCGCCTATCGCCCCTCCGGGGAGCTCCTGCTCGTCGAACAGGCGGCAATCGACACCTGGGTGCTCCCCGGCGGCGAAGTCGAGCCCGGCGAGTCGTTCCGCGAAGGCGCCCGTCGCGAACTCGGAGAGGAGGCCGGCGTCGACGTGACCTACGACGGGCTCGGCGTCCTCGGCGAGGTCCGTTTTCACTGCGATGGCCACGAGACGTGGGGCGTCCTCCCCATCTACGAGGGCGAGGCCGAATCGACGGACCTCGAGGTGTGCGACCCCGACGGCGAGATAACCGCGGCGCGATGGTTCGACGACCTGCCAGAGAACACGCGCGACCGGAGCGTCCTGCAGGAGTGGCGCGAGCGGAAACTGGAGTGAGACACGACCCGCCTCTCGGTTCTCCCCGCTCAGCGTAGCTGAGACCCCAGCCGGACCGAGCGGGAAACGACCGCCGTGCTATTTACGTAGCGACGGAAATCGTGACATATGAGTCTCAGTTTCCGCTCTCCAGGAGTGAGGGCCACGCTCGGATTGTGCATCGGGTTGGGAGCGGGGGTACTGACTGGGGTCGTCGTGCTGGGGGATCCCTGGCAGGAAGCGGTCGTTCCCGCTGTCGGGACCGCGATCGGACTCGCGGTCGTGTTCTACTTTCTCCCGCGAGACGCGACAGACACGGACCGGACCGGCACGTGAGCGGGCAGTGACACACTGACCGAACAGACCGTCCCCGACGGCCCCGAAACTATCGTAGAATTTGGAAGCGTTTGCACAGTCGATCGCACGACAGCGTGCGATTGTCTGAGCGATGTCTTTCGAATTCTACGATAGGAGCC
This sequence comes from Halosimplex sp., assembly GCA_042217395.1. Taxonomy (GTDB): domain Archaea; phylum Halobacteriota; class Halobacteria; order Halobacteriales; family Haloarculaceae; genus Halosimplex. The sequence goes on along the minus strand of JBDGSU010000201.1, from coordinate 5,912 downwards.
GGAGAGAATACTGTCGAACGAACTCTCGGCAGTTCTACGCATCGGGCCCGAACGACTTGCCCTCGCGGGCGTCGGCGCCCATCCGCCGGACGGTCGCGCGAGCGTTGCTCGCGTCGTAGCCGAACAGCACGCTCTCGGCGTACCCCTCGGCGACCTCCGTCGCGTGGACGAGGTTGTCGATGTCCACGTCGACCGCGTAGAGCTCGATACTGAACGGCGTCTCGAGCGCGTCCTCGAACCCCTTCGCGAGGATCTCCAGCCAGTAAGTCGTCGTGTAGGCCATGTCGTAGATGGGGACCACGAACTCGTCGACGTACTCCGCCAGTGCGTCGACGTCCAGCCCCGAGCGGTCGTAGATGTGGCCGGGGTACGGGTCGGGGTAGAGCGCGAGATAGAGTTTCCCCGGCACCCGTTCGCGGGCCTCGGCGACGAACTCGGTGATGACGTTCGCCCGCCAGGCCCGCCAGTCGTCGAAGCCGCTCGCCTCGAAGGCGGCCTCGCAGCGGTCGCAGTGACAGTACTCCTCGCGGGGGAACCCCACGTCGTCGAGACGGACGTCGCCGTTCGCGTCGGCCGCGTCCTCGACGATCTCCAGCAGTCCCTCGCGATAGCGCTCGTGCGTCGGACAGACGTACGCCCAGTCGAAGTAGGGCCGGTCCCGCGTCGCCGGGTCGCCCTCGTCGCTGACCGGGACCAGGTCGGGGTTGTCGGCGGCGGCCTTGTTGTCGCCGAAACAGGATATCATGTTGACGGCGTTCTCGACGGGGTCGGCCGCGCGGCCGGTGACGTCTTTCACCTCGTAGAACCCGCGGTCGAACTCCGCCCACTCGAGCTCCGGCTCGTTGCGCGTCACCACGCCGTACATACCCGTAGGTACGGCGCCGCCGGTGTAAGTCGTTCGAAAGAGCGGTCGGGGGACGATACCTCGGGAGTGGCACCGGGCCGACGACCGCGGCGAGCGCCGCGTGTCGCGGGGGTCACGCCCGCCGCCCGTCTCGTCACTCGCCGCTCAGCGACGTCCTGTAGACGGCGGCGATAGCGACCAGGGCGACCAGGAGGAGCAGTGTCTTCTTCGACATCGATCAGTCGTTCGTGGCAATCGGATAAAATGTTTCCGGTGGCCAGTTCCTGTGTCGCGAGCGTCAGATGCGAACGGGAACCGGGAGATCGCGGGTGTCGGGCGGAGACGGGACACCGACTGCGGGACGGTGGGAGTCTCAGGCCACGTCGATCTGCTGGGCGATGTCGTCGCGGACGATTGTGTCGCAGTAGGTACAGCGGATGCCGTCCTCGAGCACGTCGAACCGCGACTCGACGGGTTCGTCCTCGGTGGTGATGCAGTGGCGGTTCGGACAGGAGAGGACGCCGACCACTTCGGAGGGGCGCTCGACGCGGTGTTTCTCGACGACGTCGAAGTCGCGGACGATGTTGATCGTCGCCGCGGGCGCGATGAGCGACAGGACGTCCACCTCGTCCTGGCTCAGTTCGCGGCCCTCCACCTTGACGATGTCCTTGGAGCCGAGGCGGTCGCTGGGAACGCGCATCCCGACGCTGACGGTCTCGCCGCTGTGGGCGTCGATGCCGAGGATGGCGAGGACGTTCAGCGCCTGCCCGGCCGTGATGTGGTCGACGACGGTGCCGTTGCGGATCTTGGAGACGCGGAGTTCGCGGTCGCTCATCGGTCGTCCTCCAGGAGCAGGTCCAGCAGCGCCATCCTGACCGGGACGCCGTTGTGGGCCTGCTGAAAGTAGTGGGCGTAGTCGGTGTCGTCGATCTCGTGGGCGATCTCGTCGACGCGGGGCAGCGGGTGCATGACCGTCAGGTCGTCGCGGGCCGCCTCGAGCGTCTCGGTGTCGATCTGGTACTCGCCGGCGACCGCGCGGTACTCGCTCTCGTCTGGGAACCGCTCGGCCTGGATGCGGGTGACGTACAGGACGTCCAGCTCCGGGAGCACCGCGTCCAGTTCCGTGTGCTCGCGGATCGACGCTCCCTCCTCGTGGAGGTCGTAGCGGACGCTGCGGGGCAACTGCAGGCTCTCCGGGCTGACGAAGTGCTGGTTCGCGTCGAAGTTCGTCAGCGCGTGGGCCAGCGAGTGCACCGTCCGTCCGTACTTCAGGTCGCCCATGATCCCGATGGTCAGGTCGTCGAAGCCCGCCGACTCGCGGATCGTGTAGAGGTCGAGCAACGTCTGGGTCGGGTGCTGGCCCGCCCCGTCGCCCGCGTTGATCAGCGGCACGTCGACGAACTCGCTGGCCATCCGGGCCGACCCCTCGCTGGGGTGGCGCAGGACGAGCGCGTCGGCGTAGCCCTCGACCACTCGAACCGTGTCCGCGAGGCTCTCGCCTTTCTTCACGCTGGAGGACTCGACGGGACCCATGTCGACGACGTCGCCCCCCAGTCGCTTTATCGCCGCGGTGAAGCTCATCTTCGTCCGCGTGCTCGGTTCGAAGAAACAGAGGCCGAGCAGGGTGTTCTCGCGGCGGTCGGCGAACGACTCTGGGTCCGCCGCGACCTCGGCGGCCCTGTCGAGGACCTCCTCGATGTCCGCTCGCGAGAGTTGTTTCGCACTGATAATGTGGTCGTGACGCATCGATCGAAGTCGCGCTCTCGACCGTCTTGAAACTCCCGACACGGGGACGTCCGCGGATCCGCCGTCGATCGATCCACCCCCTCCCGCCGTCCGTACGTTCAAGTGCGAGAGCGCGTCCACCCGCCACCATGCTCGCGATAGCCGGCGGAAAGGGCGGCTGTGGGAAGACGACGACGGCGCTCGGGCTCGGGGCCGCGCTCGCCCGCAACGGCGAGCGACCGCTCGTCGTCGACGCCGACTGCGACATGCCGAACCTCCACACGATCGCGGAGGTCGACCGCCACCCCGGGGTCGACGCCGTCGCCGACGGCGCGTCTATCGCCGCCGCGACCCACCGGAGCGACCGCCTCCCCGGGGTCGACGTGCTCCCGTCCGGCGACGCGTCCGGACCGCTCGGTCGGACCGCGCTGCGTCGACTGGCCCGCGCCCGCGGCCCCGTGGTCCTCGACTGTCCCGCGGGCGCGACCGAGGCCGCCGCCGCTCCGCTCCGGGCCGCCGACGCCGCCGTCGTCGTCTCGACGCCCGACCCCGCCAGCCGCTCCGACGCCGTCAAGACAGCCCGGATCTGCGAGCCGCTCGAGACGACCGTCCACGGCACCGTCTTCACGCGGTCGCCGTCCCAGTCTCCGCTCCAGTCCGGCAGCGACGACGCGCGCTCGCTCCGTCCCGTCCTGGCGACGGTGCCGCCGGTCGAGGGCGACGTGCTCGGCAGTCGGGTCGGACGCGCGTCGTACGATCGGCTCGCAACGGCCCTCGCGAGGCGGAATATTTAATCTGATGGGTCCAGAACGTGTCGGTAGCATGGTCAACCGGCTACACACGGGCATCGACGTCCTCGACCGGAAGCTCGGGGGCGGGATCCCGGAGGGAAGCATCGTCGCTCTCAGCGCCCAGCCGGCCAGCCAGGCGGAGCTGTTTCTCTACGAGCTCACCGCCACCCGCGGCACACTCTACCTCTCGCTCGACCGCACCGCCCAGTCGGTCACCGCCAGCATCGAGCAGTCGCCCACCGACACGGGCGACCCCACCGTTCGCCACATCTCCGGCGAAGCCCCGCTCGACAACGCCAGCAAACTCGTCAGCGCCCTCCCGGAGACCTCCAACCTCATCGTCGACCCGCTGGACGTCCTCGAGTCACAGGAGCCCCCGTCCCGATATCGGTCGTTCATGAACGACCTCCAGAACCACATCGTCAACACCGGCAGCCTCGGCATCGTCCACTGCCTCGACGGCCGCTCCGTGCCGCCCCTGCGGGACACCACCGAACACTTCGCCGACGTCGTCTTCGAACTCGAGACCACCACCGACGGCGACGAGGTCGAGAACCGCCTCGCGATCCCCAAGTTCCGCGGCGGCCGCGCCCCCACCGACATCATCAAGCTCGACCTCGTCGAGCGGGTCTCGATCGACACCAGCCGGGATATCGCCTAGGACCACCATCTTTTTGGCGGGTGGGTTCCCGCAGCGCGCCTGCGGGAACCCACCCGCCAAAAACATAGGTGAAAAAGGCCGGACGCGGCGGTCGCTTCGCTCCCTTGCGTCCGGTGAATCGCGCCTCGCTTCGCTCGTCGCGAATGTTCGTTGCCGGTAATGTAGTTAGTGGTGCGGTCGGCGTGCGCTGTCGAGCGTGCCCGCCTCCTGGCGGGCCGCTCGAAACAGTCGCACGAGGGATGAGCGAACGGAGTGAGCGAATCGGTTGGGGAGGTGTGTGGCTGTCTGCGGTGCTGAGCGAGGCGGTCCTGGTGGATTGAAAGGGCGAGGTTCGCTCGCGTTTATCTAGTCGCCTGAGCGGGCCACTATCCGAGCGACCGTAGGAGTGAGGATATGTCGCTCAGCGACCGCGAGCGCGCCGAGGGCTTTCATCGCTCACTGACGAGTGCGGTCACGGTAGTTCACCTTCGTTTCACGCCATTCTCACCCACTGTTACACTCACAAATCGTACCCAACGACAGTTTCGAACCAAGCCATCGGACAAAAAATCGACCCGACTAACAGACTACCCACATCCTCACCGCGCGTTCTCACAGCGCTCGTAGACCGGTTCGATCAGGTCGGGGTTGTAGACGTCGTCCGGGAGTCCGTCGAACCAGCGGGCGTCGGCGATCTCCTCGCCGTCGAGGCCGAGGTCGTGGTCGATCGCCGTCGTCTCGGCGACCGCCTCGAACAGAACCGGAGTCCACCCGGCGTTCTCGCCGGTCTCGGCGTTAACGAACGCGAAGTCGTCGACGCCGCGCGGCGCGACCGGGTCGACCTCGACGCCGGTCTCCTCCCGAACCTCCCTGCGGAGCGCGGCCGGCAGCGACTCGTCCGGTTCGACCGCGCCGTCGGGGGTTTTCCAGCCGTCGGTCCACGGTTCGTCGATGAGCAGCGCTCGCCCGTCGTCGTCGAAGGCGAACGCCGTCACTACCCAGCCGGCCGAGGCCGCTTCCGACCTGCGACTTCTTCGAACTCCCCGGGCGGAAGTTCCGCGCTGCTTTCGGAGACGTGGAGGTCGTCGAATCTGTCCCGGGGATCGGGACCCTGCACGGGAGCTCCCTCTTGTTCGGCACCGAAAAAGATGCCCACCCGCCGCGAGGGCCGCTCCGGGTCGCCCACAGATTGAAACCCGCCTGTCACGATATGCCCGACATGCCCGACGACCGCTATCAGCCGCTCCTCCAGTTGGTCCACAACCGGGCCGGCGACGCCTTCCGGGGGGCGATCCGGTACGACGCCGACGGGTGGACGGTCCTGTACCTCCGCGACGACGTGGCGACCGAGCAACTCGGGAAATCGATGGACTCGATCGCCGGGCGAGCCCGCGCGGCCGAACCGATCGTCTCGGACTCCGAGTACGCCCCCCTCGGAGAGACCCAGGCGGTCGTCGAACTCCACGACCGCGCGGCGCTGCTGCACTTCCGGGAATCGTCGTCGACCGGCGTGCTCGTCTCGCTCGACCGCGACGTCGCCCAGGGGCTCGGCCAGTTCGTCAACCGGTGTAACGCGGTCCTCGACGGCGACGAACACGAGCGGAGCGGGAGCGCGGGGGGCGAGCGCGAGGGCAGCGGCTCGGACGTCTGAGCGAGTACGGAGAGAAGGAACCGGATTACTCCTCGGCGCCTTCGAGTTCCTCGACGATCTCGTCGGCGTCGATGTCCTCGTCTTCGAGGGCCTCTTCGAGGTCGGCACCGCCGCCGCCCATACCGCCCATCATGCCGCCCATGCCGCCCATCATGCCCATGCCGCCGCCCAGTTCCTCCTGGACGATGATGCGGTCGATGTCGAGCAGCTGGGTGAGCTGCTGGGCGATCTGCTGTTTGCCCATCATCCACTGCTGGTTCA
>JBDGSU010000015.1:0-34621 GCA_042217395.1 Halosimplex sp. | reverse complement strand
CACTCACTGTATCCGAAACGCGACGCACACGAACAGCTAGACCCGAAACACCAAAGACGCCGACACGGCCACACCACGTAAGATGACAGTGACGCTGCCGGGCGAGGCCGACGAGTGGGCCGACCGGCTCCAGGCGCGACTCAACGACCGCGAGGCGTTCGCCGAGGCCGCGGCTGGCTTCGACGCCACGTTCCGGTTCGCCATCCTCCCCGACGACCGCTACGACGGCGAGCCCGTCGTCCTCACCGTCGTCGTCGCCGACGGCGCCTGCGTGGCCGCCCGCGGGCACGACCCCGACGCCGACTACGACTTCGGGCTGGCCGGACCCTACGCCGTGTGGGTCGACCTGCTGACCGACGACCTCGACGTCACCGAAGCGGTCATGGGCGGCTCGCTGGAGTTCGAGGGTTCGGAGATGCAGCTGCTCTCCAACCGCGAGGCGGTCACCGAACTCGTCCGCGCCGCCCAGCGCGTCGAGGCGGAGTTCGCGTACTGAGGGAAGTGGGTCGGGCCGGCTGTCGCGGTGAGAGGGGTCGGTCGAAGGGCGAGCGTATCGGGAGTTTCTGGTTGGGTTGGTCTGGAAGGAAGTCGAATTAGAGTGACCGCACGAATCAGTGAGCGCTGAAAGCCCTCGGCGCGCTCGCGGTCGCTCTGTCGGATATTCTCGTTCGTTCCACTCACTCGAATAGCGCCGACAGAGACGACGTTCCGCTGGCGCGAGCGCACCTCGCCCTTTCAGTCCGCCAGGAACCGCCCGACACAGCACTGCGCCACACACCTCCCCAGCCGATTCGCTCGCTCGTTTCACTCGCTCACTCGTCCACTGTCAGAGCACGCTCTGACAAGCCTTCTCTCACGAGTTCGAGAAGACCACGCACGGGGCTGTCGCGCGGCCTCACTATCGTTCGGCACGCGCGACAGCGCGCGCCACGGTTGATTGCTATGTCCTCCCCTGTACCGAGCAGACTACCGACTACGAAGATTGAAACGATTAAGGCCCGGCGCGGAGCATCCCGAAGTGTGCTCGACAAACTCGGCGCCGCAGGGATCGTCGGTATCCTCGTGATCCTCGGCGGCATCGGACTGCTCGCGTGGGTCGACCCGCTGATCGCCGCCGGTATCGCCTTCGTCGTCGCCGGCCTCGGACTGGTCCTCTACGGCCTCGTGACGAGCGTCATGTCCTCGTTCGGGATGGGCGGGATGGTGTAGAAGCCGGGAGTCGCCCGGTCAGTCGCTCTCGCCGCGGTCGCCGGCGCGGTGCTCGCTGATGAGTCGGTCGACCATCTGGGCGTTGCGCTCGCGCTCGCGCTCCTCGGCGCGCTCCTCCCAGTCCGCGACGGCGGCCTCGACCTCGCGCTCGCGGGCGACGGCGAGTTCGTCGACCTCCTGGACGGTGACCATGTCGGCGGGGGCGACGGGCACGTCGTGTTTGAACAGGATCTCGTCGGCGATATCGGAGAGCCCGCCGTTGCGGAGGACGATCTTCGGGTCGACGTCGACGATCTTGTCGGCGGTCGAGGCGCCGGCACCCGAGGCGTCGCGGAACATGATCACGTCGTCCTCGGCGAGCCCGAAGCGCTCGTGGGCGTCGTCGATGGCGTCGCTGGTGAACTGGTCGACGACCTTGACGGGGGTCAGCCCCTGTTTCTTCTCGGCGACGTCGGCGAAGTTCGAGTGGTCGAGCTTCCAGAGGGCTTTCAGCCGGTCGAGCTTGCCCTCGAGCTCGTCGATCCGGTCGTCTTTCTCGTCGAGTTCGCCCTCCAGCCGGCGGTTCTCCCGCTCCAGCCGGGTGACCTCCCGGTCCCGACGTGCCTCCTTGCGCGTCTCGCTGCGGGCGTCCGAGAGCTTGCCTTCGAGGTCGTCGATCGCGGCGTCTTTCTCGTCGATCGTGTCCTCCAGGCGCTCGACGTGCGATTGCAGTTGCGCGACCTGCGATTCGAGCTGGGAGATGCGTCGCTGTTCGGGCGAGGGTTCGTTTTGCTCGCGGGCGGGCTCCTCGGCGTCGTCGCCGCCGTCGTCGCGCAGGTCCTCGAGGACGGTCTCGACGGACTCCTCGCCGGCGACGACGCGGGCGACGACCGGACCGACGTCCTGGCCGGGGGGCACCTTCGCAGCGATGCGGTCGAACTGGTCTTCGTGGGCGTCGTAGGCGCCGAAGGCGGCGGCCATGGCGTCGCGTTGGTGGTCGTTGTCGTAGCCCTCCTCGCGGGTGCGGTGCTGTTTCACGTCGACGGGCAGGTCGCGGTCGGGCGTCCAGCCGGCGGCGTCGAACGACCGCCGGAGTTTCTCGACGGTCTCGGGCATGGGCGTCACGTCGGCGGCGACGATGACCGGGCGGCCGCGCTCGACGATCCACTCGGTGACGTCGGCGCTGTCGGCGGTACGGGTGCTGAGGACGTCGAGCACCTCGCCGTCGAGGCCGACGATGGCGACCGCCGTCGTGGTGCCGGGGTCGACGCCGACGACGACGTGGTCCCGGCGCTTGGCGAGCGGGCGGAACTCGATGCCGTCCCTGCGGACGCGCTCGACCTCGACGCGGACGTCGCCGGCCCGCTCGTTCGAGACGGGGATGTCGCGGGGGCGCCCCTCGACGGTGAACACGGCGTTGGAGAAGCCGCCGTACTTCTCGGTCTCCTCGCGCTCGAAGTCCAGACCGGCGTCTTTCAGGTCGGACTCGACCTCGCGGGTGCGCTTCTTGACCGAGCCGTGGATGCGGCGGGTGTAGCGGTCCTCGGACCAGCCCCCGCCGCCGCCGGTCGAGCGGCCCCGCGAGACCTTCACTTCGGTCTCGTCGGTGAAGGCCGAGACGACCTTGCCGACGTTCTTCGCGGCCAGGCGGGCGGCGGCCTCGGCTTCCTTCGCGGGGTCCTTACCGTAAGGGACGTCGTGGCGGTTGGCGACGCGGGAGAGCGGTTCCGGGCGCTCGGCGCCTGTCACCTGCACCAACGTCGTCTCGTCGGGAAGTTCGCCGAGGAAGTGGACGAGGGCGTCCTTGTTCTCGGCGAGTTCGTACATGTTGTCGGTGGCGACGATGGCGGGCTCCTCGTCGCGGATCAGCCGGTGGAGCTTCCGCCGGGAGACCACGTCGCGGTCGACGTGCTCGCCGTCGAACGCGACCAGCGCGTAGGAGACGTCCCCGCGCACGTCGCCGCTCTGAACGTCCACCCCGAAGACGACGGCGTCCAGCGCACTCGTACGGGTGCTCACACGCACGCGTAGGCAGCATGCAAATATAAACCCGGCGCGCAACGGGGACCGGCCGAGTCGCGCACCGACTCCGGACCGAATCCGATCCGTCCGACGGGGGCTCGTGAGCGACGCGGTGACGGAGCGGAGACCTTACAGGAACCCTTTGCAGGTCTCGGCGAACGTCGCCAGCGGCAGGTCCGCGTCGGAATCGACGCTGACGAACAGTCCGGAGAACTCGCCGGCGGCGAAGTGGAAGGCGGTCACGTCGTCGAAGCGGTGGACCGAGCACTGCAGGTCGCCGGCGTCGAACAGGTCTTCGAGGTGGCCTCGACCGATCCCCTGCAAGACGAGTTCGTCGTGGACGCGATCGCCCCTCGACCGGACCCGGTCTTCGGCGTCGGAGCGGACGTAGACGGGGTCGTAGCCGTCTCGGTCGTAGGTGGCGACGACGCGCAGCGAGTCGCCGGCCAGCTCTCGGAGGGCGTCGGTCAGAGCGGCCTCGTCATCGGCTACCATACGACCCCGTTCACCGTCTCGCAATGTCAAAGTGGGGGACGGTCCACGGCCTCGCCGTCGCGGACAGCCGGTTCCGCGAGCGGGCGTTTTACGGTCGTCTCCCCCTTCCATCGAGCATGGAGTACACCACACTCGGCTCCACGGGCATGGAAGTCTCGAAGATCTGTCTCGGCTGCATGAGCTTCGGGAGTCAGGACGACTGGATGCTAGACGCCGACGAGGGCCGCGAGCTCGTCGAGCGCGCGATCGACCTGGGCGTGAACTTCTTCGACACCGCGAACGTCTACTCGACGGGCGAGAGCGAGGAGATCCTCGGCGACGTGCTCGCCCACTACGACCGCGACGAACAGGTCGTCGCCACCAAGGTCTTCGGCGAGATGGCCGACCATCCCAACGCACAGGGCCTCTCGCGGAAGGCCATCGAGCAGGAGCTCGAGAGCTCGCTGGACCGGCTCGGGATGGACACCGTCGACCTCTATCAGATCCACCGCTGGGACTACGACACGCCCATCGAGACGACGCTGCGCGCGCTCGACGACGCCGTCCGCCGCGGGAAGGTCCGACACATCGGCGCCTCGTCGATGTGGGCCCACCAGTTCCAGGAGGCCCTGCACGTGAGCGACCGCGAGGGACTGGCCCGCTTCGAGACGATGCAGGACCTCTATCACCTGACCTACCGCGAGGAGGAACGCGAGATGTATCCGATCTGCGAGAAGGAGAACGTGGGCGTCATGCCGTGGTCGCCGCTGGGCGCCGGCTATCTCACCCGGCCCCACGAGGAGTTCACCGAGACCACCCGCGGCGAGCACGAGGTCGACTACGGCACCCCCTACCACGAGGGGCCCGGCAGCGAAGAGATAAACGAGCGCGTGCAGGAACTCGCCGCGGACAAAGGGGTCACGATGGCCCAGATCGCGCTGGCCTGGCACTTCCAGAACGACAACGTCGACGCGCCCATCGTCGGCACCTCCAGCGTCGAACACCTGGAGGACGCCGTCGAGGCCCTGGACGTGTCGCTGTCCGAGTCGGACGTCGAGTACCTCGAAGAGCCCTACGAGCCCGTCCCCGTCTTCGGTCACGAGTAGTCCGAACGGGCGGTTTTTGCGGCGTCTTGCTCGTCGTGAGTGGTTCTCGGGGCGGGGTAGCGAGCAGCGAGACGGACTCAATCGCGGCCGATCGCACTCTCTCGACCGCAAACAGCGTGAACGCCCCGACGCGTTCGGCAGTCGTTGACGACGCAAGTGACGCGGGACCTCCGGTCCCGCTAATCTGAGGGATTCACCCTCGGACACTGGGACGACCGCCGGGAGTGAAGGGCGTAGCGAGCCAGGACTGCCGAACGGGCGGCCCCTTTCAGTTCCGCCCGCACAGACTGGCCATCAGCCGACGCGGGTGGGACTGAAAGGGGCGACGCGTTCGACGAACTCGGACGAAGTAAGCACCGCAGCGTAGCGAGGAGCGTGGTTCGAAAGACGCCGACGGCGTATTTCGTCATCACGAGAGAGCGGAGCACTCTCGAACGACAGCGAGTCCCGGGAGTCGAACGCGTCGGGGCGTTCGCGCTGTTCTGCGGTCCGGCCCGACCCCGAGGAACCCGAGAGTCCGGTGAGACGTCTCGGAACTCGACGATCGAGACGCTTCACCGGCACTCTTTCGGCGGACTGCGTCGAACCCACGGTCGTGCAATCGTCCCCGGAGCGCCACACCCTCTCGACGGGTCACGAGGTCGCGGTCCCGCTGGAGACCGAGGCCGAGGCCGCGGCGCTCGTCCTGCCCGCCGACGCCGACCGGGCGGCCGAGTGGCTCCCGGACGGGCTGGCACCCGTCCGGATCGCGCCGGGGCGGACCACCGTCACTCTGCTCTCCGTCGCGTACCGCCGGATCGGCGACGACGCGATGGCGCCCTATCGGGAGTTCGGCGTCCTGCTCGCGGCGATACCCGTCTTCCAGGGGCGCGTGCCGGAACTCGCCGCGCTCCGCCGGGGACTTTCGGGGACCGACGGCGGCCTCGGCGGCTACGTCGCGGCGCTCCCCGTGACGACCGAGCCGGCGCGAGCGCTCGGCGTCGAGATCTGGGGATATCCCAAGCGCGTCGCCGAGATCGCCGTCACCGACCGCGGCGACCGTCGGCGGACGGCCGTCCGCGACGACCGGGGGCACGTCGTCACGTTCGAGACGCCCGAGCGCCCTCGGTTCGACGCGACCGTCGAGACCGCGAGTTACACCGACGGGGAGAACGGAGGGCGGAGACTCAGTCGACAGCCCCTGACGCTCTCGGGGCGGTTCGGCGCACACCCGTTCGGCGGGTCGTACTCGCTGGGGACCCACCCGCTGGCCGAGCGCCTGCGCGGCCTCTCACCGGGACGGCCGCTGGGGACGCTCGCGTTCGACGGGCGGTTCGTGATCGGCCGCGACGCCGTCCTCGCGAGCGACGGGGCCCTCCGAGTCGGCGGACGCTGACGGCACCGCTTCGGTGTGAGCGGGGTCGCGAGGCCCGGACTCGCCGCCGATCGGGAGGACGACGCGGGCGAGGACGGCCGGGCGGAGCAGCGCGGTCGGGGGGCGCTCCAGCCCGACCACGTCGCCGTAGGCCGACGCGAGGGCGCCGTCGTCCTGGGCGGCCTCGAGCAGGCGGTCGAAGTAGCGGTTGAACAGCCGGGTCGGGAGCGACGGGTCGCCCTCGACCTGGTCGTAGCGGTAGTCGGCGCCGGTCGCCATCCGCCAGGGCGTGTCGAGGACGGGGGCGACCCGGTCGAAGAAGCGCGGGGCCAGGTCCTCGAGCCCGCCGTCGGCGAGGGCGTGGTGGAGCACCAGCGCGTCGAGCGCGGCGACGGACATCCCCTGGCCGTAGACGGGGTTGAAACTGGAGACGGCGTCGCCGGTGACGACGAGGCCGTCGGGGAAGCGGTCGAGGGCCTCGTAGCGGCGGCGGAGGCTCGCGGGGAAGGGGTAGCGATCGACGCCCTCGGAGGTCCACGGCCGCGCGCGCAGGAGGTCGCCGACGAGGTCGACGGGGAGTTCATCGGCGAACGCGAGCACGGACTCGCGGTCGGTCGGGGCGCTGTCGCCGTGCATCGCGGCGAGGATGACGTCCCACTGGCCGTCCTCGATGGGGATGCAGACGGCCCCGCGGGTCCGCGGCGGGCTGTTGGGCACGCTGATCAGCCGACGGTCCGACTCGGGCCGGTCGATCCGAAGGGAGCTGTACTGCAGGTCGACGGGGACGCGGTCCGTCGGCGGCGCCGCGAAGCCGTTCTCGGCCAGCCAGTCCGGCGTCCGGCTGGCGCGGCCGGTCGCGTCGACGACGAGGTCGGCGTCGACTCGCTCGGTCGGACCGTCGCCCTCGCGGACGGTCACGCCGGTCACCGCGGTGCCGTCGGTCAGGTAGTCGACGAACCGGCAGTTCCCCCACAGCCGGACGGCGTCGAACTCGCGGACGCCGTCGCGGACGGCGTGCTCGAACAGCGGTCGGCTCGCGCAGTAGGAGGGGGCCGGTTCCGTGCCGCCGGCGAGGAAGTCGCCGCGCTGGAACTCGACGAGCTGGCGCGTCACGTCGACGATCAGTCCGCCCGCCGCGGTCAGGTCCTCGCCGAAGCCGGGGAACAGATCCTCGAGGACGACCTGACCGGCGGCCAGCAGCGCGTGGGGGTGGCTGGTCTGGGGGGCGCCGTCCCGGGCGACCGGTTCGTCGGGCACGGGGTCGCGCTCGACGACGACCACCTCGTCGAAGCCGTCGGCGAGGACCCGCGCGGCGCACAGCCCCGCGACGCTCCCGCCGAGGACGACCGCGCGGCCGCCGACGCGGTCCAGCCGCGCCGGCGCGTACCGCTCGACCGACGCGAGCGTCACGGGACCGCACCCCCGTCCCCCGCACCGCCGGTCGGCCGTCCCGTTCCGTCCCGGACCCGAAGAGCGATCGGCTCGTTCACACGACGTCTGTCAGGGGGATCCCAGTTAGGTGATTCCCCTCAGCCAAGAGGGAGCGGTACGACACCTCTCGATACCGGGCGGTAAGAGCGCCGACGGGGGCGGTCGATCGCGCACCGCGGGCGCCCGGAATCCTTTTTTCCGCGGGGCGCGCCGGGTCGGCCGTGTCACAGCTGCACGGATCGGGTCGGACTGCCGAGGACTCCCGGCGCGCGGACGACGAGTCGAGCGAGCGACCGGTCGTCCTCGTGACGGGCGCGGGCGGGGGAATCGGATCGGCGACCGCGCTCGCGTTCGCCGACCGGGGCTGGCGCGTCTACGCGACCGACGTGGCGACGCCGCTGCCCGAGCGAGTCCGCGAGCGCTGCGAGACGCGCGAACTCGACGTGACCGACGAGACGCGGTGCGAGCGCGTCGTCGAGTCGGTCGTCGCCGAGACCGGTCGGCTGGACTGTCTGGTGAACAACGCCGGCTACGCCGAGGCCGGCCCGGTCGAGGACGTGTCCGTCGACGCCGTCCGCGACGAGTTCGACGTGCTCGTCCACGGGCCGCACGCGCTCGCCCGCGCCGCGCTCCCGCACATGCGAGAACGTGGGCAGGGACGGATCGTCACCGTCTCGAGCGTGATGGGACTGGTCTCCTCGCCGGGACTGGGCGCGTACGCGGCCGGGAAGGCGGCGGTGGAGTCGCTGCACGACGCGCTGCGCGTCGAACTGCGCGGGACGGGCGTCGACGCGGCGCTCGTCGAACCCGCGTGGGTCGATACCGACTTCGCCGGGGCCGCGCGGACGCGACTGGCCGAACGCGAGCGGACCGCCGACTACGCCCGGACCTACGCCGCGCTCGACGACGGCTGGATCCTCGACGGGAACCCGCTCGCCGTTCGACCCGAAACGGTGGGCGAGACGGTCGCGCGCGCCGCCGAGACCACCGAGCCAGACGCCCGGTATCCGGTCGGTCGGTTCGCCCGCTTCGTCCGGTGGACCCACTGGCTCCCGGCCCCCGCGATCGACCGGCTCCAGACGGCCTACGAGCGGGCGACGGCGGCGATCGGTCGCTGGTCGGACCGGCTCGCGTCTGTACTCGGGTGACGCGTCGGCGGCGTTAACAGGGTCCGCGCCCAACGGGGGACGATGCCAGACACGGACGACGAGACGGCGCTCGGCGAGGGACGGGTCGCGCTCGTGACGGGCTCGACCGGCGGCATCGGCGCCGAGACCGCGCGAAACCTCGCGGCGACCGGTGCGACCGTCGTCGCCCACGGTCGCGACCGCGAGAGGGGCGAGCGTGTCGTCGCCGACCTCCCGGGCGAGGGCCACGCCTTCTACGCCGCGGACTTCGCGGACCTCGACGACGTGCGCGCGCTGGCCGACGCGGTGCTGACCGACTTCGACCGCCTCGACGCGCTGGTCAACAACGCGGGGACGTGGCAGAGCGCGCGGCGCCTCGTCGAGCTGCCGGGGAGCGACGCGGGCGTCGAGTTCACGTTCGCGGTCAACCACCTCGCGCCCTTTCTCCTGACGAACCGGCTCGCCGAGCGCCTCGCCGCGACGGGCGAGCGGCGGGCCGACGAGCGCGGCGGAGGCGAAACCAGCGGACCCGGTGAGAGCGAGGCGGGGCCCAGCGCTGACCCGGCCCGGGTCGTGACGGTCACCTCGGATCTCCACCGGCGGGCGGCGCTGGACCTCGACGGAGTCCGCGGGCCCGAGGGACCGAGCGGCGTCGACGCCTACGGCCACTCGAAGCTCGCGAACGTCCTGTTCACGTTCGAACTCGCCCGGCGATTGCCCGAGTCGGTGACGGCGACGTGCTGTCACCCGGGCGTCTCCCCCTCGACGGGGCTCGCTCGCGACGGCTCGCCCCTCGCCGGCGCGGGCTGGAGGGTCTTCGGGCTGGTCGGCGGGCTGCTCGGGGTCACCGACTCCGCGGCCGAGTCCGCCGAGACGCAGACCTACCTCGCGACGTCGCCGGCGGTGACCGGCGTGACCGGCGCGTACTTCGACGACTGCGAGCGCGTCTCCCCCGGCGACGCCGCCCGCGATCGCGACGCCCAGCGGCGACTCTGGACGGCCAGCGCGGAGTGGGTCGGACTGACCGAAAGCGAGACGGTCGGCGCCGGCCGACCGGCCGAGCCCTAGAGCAGGGTCCCGCGGGCGACCGGCTCCACCCGCCCGCCGACTTCGACCGCGATATCGTCCTCGTCGTCCCCGTCTCCCCCGCCGTCCGTCTCGCGGGCTCGCAGGTGGAGGAGCGACGGACGGCCCATCTCGTGGCCCTGTTCGACGCGGACGTCGAGCGGGTCCGGATCCGGTTCCGAATCAGAGTCCGCCCTCGGTCCTCGATACCCGTGCCGGACGAGATACGCCGCGAGACAGCCGTTCGAGGAGCCCGTCGCGGGGTCCTCGGGCACGCCGTAGAAGGGCGCGAACACGCGGACGGCGAAGTCGTTCGCGTCGTCGCGCGGGTCGGGACAGAACGCGAGGACGTTCTTCGCCTCGCGGTCGCCGGTGACCCGGTCGTAGGCGTCCCGGTCGACGTCGATCCGTTCGAGCGCAGCGCGGTCGGCCAGCGGGACGACGACGGTCGGGAGCCCCGTCGAGACGACCTGCACCGGGTAGTTGCCGTCGAGGTCGTCCACGTCGAGCCCGAGGACGGCAGCGAGAGCCTCGTGTGCGAGTTCGTCGCCGAACTCCGGGGGTTGCTGGGTCATCCAGAGCGTCTCGCGGCCGTCGCGCTCGCGCACCTCGACGGGCACCCGTCCCACGTCGAGGTCGAGGACGACCTCGTCCGGGCGGCCGTCGGCGAGGTGCTCGCGGATCTCGTGGGCGGTCCCGAGCGTCGGGTGACCGGCGAAGGGGATCTCCGCCTCGGGCGTGAAGATGCGGACCGGCCACGCGCCGTCAGCGGGTGAGGCCGCCTCGACGTAGGTCGTCTCGGAGAAGTCGATCTCGGCGGCGAACGCCTGCAGTTCGTCGTCGGCGAGGTCGGCGGCGTCGGTGACGACGGCGAGCTGGTTGCCGGCGTAGCGCTCGCGGGCGAACACGTCGACGAGGTGGAGGGGCTGGCGCACGCGCCTCGCTGGGACCGGACGACGGAAAACGCTTTCCGGCGTGTGCCGGGCGGTGCCACACCGGATCCGCTCAGACCGGATCGTTCGGTTTCAGGAAGCGCAGGCAGACGAAGTTGGGCGGGCCGTCGACGAAGTGGGCGGCGTGGTCGGGCGCGGCCTCGGCGAAGCGCTCGGTGACCTCGGGTTCGCGGACCCGCTCGACGAGCAGGCCCGCGTCGGTGGCGGGTTCGAAGACCGCCTGGAGGGGGCGCCGGTAGAAGGGGACGACGAAGGGGTCGCCGTCCTCGCCCCAGTCGCGGTCGACACGTTCGACCTCGCCGTAGTCGGCGCTCTCGGCGAGGACGTGGTCGCGGACGAAGAACTCCGCGTCGACGTAGTCCCGCACCGGGTGGCTCGTCGAGACGACGACGCGCCCGCCGGGGCGCAGGACGCGCGCGAACGCCGTGAACACCGACGCCCAGTCCGCGACGTGTTCCAGCGCCAGCTGGCAGAGCACCAGATCGAACGACTCGTCGTCGAGGACGGGGAGGCCGTCGGTGAGGTCGGCCTCGTAAACCGGGACGGCGAGATCGGCGTCTGCAAACCGCTCGCGGGCGCGCTCGACCATCGCCGGGGTGGCGTCGACGCCGACCGGTCGCGCGCCCGCGTCGGCGAGTCGTTCGGTGTAGAAGCCGTCCCCGCAGGCCGCGTCGAGGACTCGGACCCCCGCCAGCGGCGGGAGCAGCGACTCGACGGCGGGCCACTCGTAGTACTCGCGGATCGCCGCGCCCGTGATGTCGCCGTAGCCCGGTGCGAGGTCGTCGTACGTCTCCCGCGCGACCGGGCCCTCGGCGGAGTCGTCGTCGGAGGGCATCGTGGTCGCGGTGTCGCCCGTCGCCGTGATATACTTTCTCGGGGCACGGGGACGTTCGATAGAGACGACTCATCGAGCAGTCGCGGTGGCGCGCGCTGTCGCGGCCTCCGTGCCGCGACGGAACTGCGCGAGGTCTGCTCACGGGCGCGAAGCGCCCGTTCGCACGGTCCGAGGGACCTTCGGTCCCTCGCTATCTTCGCGAGTGATACGAGCGAAGGCTCGGAAGACGAACGGAGTGAGTCTTCCGGTGGACGAGCGAACGGAGTGAGTCTTCCGGTGGACGAGCGAACGGAGTGAGCGAGTCGGCTGGGGAGGTGTGTGGCGCGGTGTGATGCGATGGGGTTCCTCGGCGGACTGAAAAGGCGAGGCGCGCGTGGCGGCGATAGCGAGGGAGCTTCGCTCCCTCGGACCGTTGGCGCGGCGAAGCCGCGCCAAGAAGCCGCCACGCCATGTGGAGGTCGGCTCCGCCGACCGCCCGAGCGCGCCGAGGGCTTTCAGCGCTCACTGAGTCGTGCGGTCACTCTAATTCGGCTTCCCTCCAGATCAACTCGACCAGAAACACGCACTCAACCCGCACCCAGTACAGAACGCACACCTGCGGGGCAGTCACACGCGCCCGACCACGGTACCCTCAAGACCCCTCGCGCCCGAGGGTGTCCCATGAACCGGGACGCCGTCCGCGTGCTCACCTACAACGTGCGCCGCGACGTGGCGCGCGACGGGGAGTTCGACTGGGCGGCCAGACGCGACGCCGTCGCGAGCACGCTGCGCTTTCACCGCCCCCGCGTGATCGGGTTACAGGAGCCGCTGTCCCACCAGTACGCGGACCTGCGCGAGGCGCTCCCGGGCTACGAGTGGGTCGGGGAGTCCCGGGAGGCCGGCGAGGCCGAGGGGGAGTACTGTCCCGTCGGCTACCGTCGCGACCGCTTCGAGCGCCGGGACGCGGGCACGTTCTGGCTCTCGCCGACGCCCGACGAGCCGGGCAGCGTCGGCTGGGACGCCACCTACCCGCGGATCGCGACCTGGGTCCGCCTCGCCGACGTCGACACGGGCGACACGCTGCTGTACTGCAACACGCACCTCGACCACGAGGGGCCCCGGGCCCGCGTCGAGAGCGCGGCGCTGATCCGCGACCGGGTGAGCGCGCTGCGAGCGGGCGAGGAACCCGTCGTCGTCGGCGGCGACCTGAACTGCCGGCGCGGCGACGACCCGTACGCGGTCCTCGCCGGGAGCGACGTGGGGCGCGACGCCCTCGCCGACGCCCGCGAAGCGAGCCCGTATCCGCCCCACGGTCCCTCGACCTCGCGGACGGACTTCGAGTCGCTGCTGCCCGACCGCCAGATCGACCACCTCTTCGCGGCGGGCGCGTCGGTAGCGGGCTACGGCGTCGCCGCCGACGTCGTCGGAGACGGCTGGTTTCCCTCGGACCACCTGCCCGTCGTCGCCGACCTGAGCCCGTAGCGCCGCGGTGGCCGTGACCGGCGGCGGGCGCGCTTCGCGGTGGTCGACGGGCGCCGGGCAGCGACGCGGTCTGCGGCCGGCGCGCTTTTGCCGGTCGACCGCGTACTCTCGCGGATATGCTACTGGTGCGCGGCCACGCGGGCGGGACGGCGCTGACGGGGACGCTCTACGAGCGCGGCGAGCGGCCGCCGACCTTCGAGGGCGCGCCCGACGAGGGCGCCCCCTACGTCTGGGTCTGCGACGAGTTCTACGAGGTCGAATCGGGCGGACAGATCCAGCGCATCGACGGCCAGGAGCGCCGGGTCGCGTTCGAGGCGCCGATCACCCGCGGGTTCGACACGCGCGAGGCCGCCCTCGAAGCGGCCGAGGAACACGTTCGCACGCAGTTCGCTCGCCTCGGGCTATCGAGCGACGACGTCGAGATCGAGATCGTCGAGAACCCCGACAGGGAGTAGGCGAGCCCCGACGGCGCTCGCGGGCTCGGCGACCGCTCACTGCACGGAGGAACTCGACGCGCGGTTGAGCAGGTACACCATGGCGCCCCCGAGGACGACGTCGAGCGCGAGGAGGACGGCGATTGAGGGGACGAGGGTGTTCCAGATCCCGCCGAACCCGCTCACGTCGAGGACGGTCATCACGTCCTCGCCGAGCATGAGCGCGCGGGCGCCGTCGACGCCGTAGGTGACGGGGTTGAACCGCGCGACCGTCTGGATCCAGTTGGGGAGCACCTCCAGGGGCAGGAAGGCGGTCGAGACGAAAAGCAGGGGGAACTGCAGGAGGTTCGCGCCGATGATCGTCGACTCCTGGTCCTGGGTGAGGATGGCGACGATGTTCGTGAACGCGACGTACCACAGCGAGAACAGCATCCCCATGCAGATGATCCCGACCGCACCGAGGACGCCGGTGGCGACGTGGGCGCCGAGCGCGACGCCGAGCACGAGGATCAGGACCATCTGGACGACGATCCGGAGGAGTTCGGCGGCGGTCTTCCCGAGGAAGACGGCCGTCCGGCTCATCGGCGTGACGAGCACCTTCTCGAACATCCCCTCCTCCATGTCGTTGACGAGGCCGATCCCCGAGCCGGCGGCGGCCGCCAGCGACACCTGCATGGCGATGGCCGGGAGGAGGAACGTCTCGTAGGAGATGTCGGCGCCGCCGCGGCTGATCGCCCCGGTCGCCACCTGCCCGAACACCTGCGTGAACAACACGAGGAAGATCACCGGCTGGACGAGCGACCCGACGACGACGAAGGAGTTTCGCACCGCCTTGACGTTCCAGCGGACGAAGTTCACCCAGAAGTCGCCGAGAAACGACCCGCCGGAGCGGGTCGGCGCCTCCCCGCCGTCCGTCCGGGGCGCGCGCGACTCGCCGGCGGGCGACTCGTCGCTCATTCTGGGGTCACCCCCGGTCCGGTCACGGCCTCGGCGTCGGCCGACCGGTCCTCGGAGTCGAGTTCCTCGCCGGTGATCGCGAGGAAGACGTCGTCGAGGGTCGGCGCCCGGATGTTGAAGCCGGTGACGGTGACCCCGGCGTCGCGGAGCGCGACGAGCAGGTCGGTCCCGTGCTCGCGCGCCCGCTGGGCGGTGACGCTGATGCCGTCCTCGGAGACGGTCACGTCGGCGTCGTCGTCGAACACGTCGCCGGTGCGGGCGATCTCGGCGGCGCGCTCGCGCGCGTCGGCGCCCGCGTCGTCCGGGATGTCGACGTCGAGGATCTCCCCGCCGACCCGTCGTTTCAGCTCCGTCGGCGAGCCGGTGGCGACGATCTCGCCGTCGAGGATGACGGAGATGCGGTCGCAGAGCTGGTCGGCCTCCTCGAGGTACTGCGTGGTGAGAAAGAGCGTCGTCCCGCGCTCGTTGATGCGCTCGAAGTACTCCCAGAGGCGGTTTCTGGCCTTGGGGTCGAGCCCGGTCGTGGGCTCGTCGAGGAAGACCAGCGGCGGCTGGTGGACCAGCGCGGTCGCGGCGTCGAGGCGCTTTTTCATCCCGCCGGAGAACTCGCCGGCCTCCTTGTCGCCCACGTCCGCCAGGTCGACGAGGTCGAGGAGTTCGTCGATGCGGCCCTCGCGCTCCGACTTTGGCACGCCGTAGGCCCGCGCGGCGAAGCGGATGTTCTCGCGGGCGGTCAGCTCCTCGTCGACGCTGGTCTCCTGGGCCATGTAGCCGATGGTCTCGCGGACGCGACGGGCCTCCGTCCGCACGTCGTAGCCGTTGACGGTGATCGACCCGGCGGTCGGCGAGAGCAGCGTCGCGAAGGTCTTGATAGTCGTCGTCTTCCCCGCGCCGTTCGGGCCGAGGAAGCCGAAGAACTCCCCCTCCGGGACGGTCAGGTCGATGCCCCTGACCGCCTCCGTCCCGTCGGCGTAGGTCAGTTCCACGCCCCGTGCCTCGATGGCGGCCCCGCCTCCGTCGCCGGGGTCGCCGCTCCCGTTCGTCCGCGGCGAACTCTCTGTCACAGTCCTCCCTTACGGGTACGCACCCGTAGCACTCACCCTAATCTATTCGGGGTTTTATCCCGTCGTCGGCGCGACGGAACTGGGCGACGAGGTGCGATTGGGCGCGGCGCAGGCGCTCGGAGAGCGAGGCGGGCGCGACGCCGAGTTCCTCGGCGACGTCGGCCGTCGAGGCGGTCCGCGGGACGTCGAAGTAGCCCATCTCGTGGGCGGTGACGAGCGCCTCGTGCTGGGGGGCGGTCATCTCCGGCGGACGGACCGAGCCGTCGTCGGTCGCGCCGAAGGGGCCGCTCTCGCGCTCGTCGGGGTCGTCGTCGGCGACTTCGACGAGGCGGTCGAGGCGGAAGGCGTAGTCGTTGGCGCGACAGAAGGCGCGGAAGCTCTCGAACTCGTCGCGGTCGGCGAACCACCGCCGTTCCTCCCACCCCTCGGCGGTGACGGTCACGCGGTCGGCGACCGACTCGTTGTCCGCGAGCAACTGGAGGTCCTCGGGCGGGTCGCCCGCCGGCCGACACCGGTACCGGCGCGAGTCGCCGTCGGCGACGACCAGCGAGTGGTCGGTCACCGACTCGGCCGCCGCGAAGGCGGCCTCGACCGCATCGCGGCCGGCCCCGGTCGTCCGCACGACGAACGCCGGCGGTCCCGAGGGGCGGCCCTGCACCGACTCGAACTCGACGGTCGCCGCCGGCACCTCGGCGGCCACGTCGACCAGCGCGAGCTCGTCGGAGACCAGGTGAAACTCCGCGATCAGTCCCATGGAACCGTCCAGGGTCGGCGGGCAGTTAGCGCTGACGGGCGCGACCGCGTCGGCGGGCAGTTCTGGCTGACGAGTGGTCGGTCCGGGCGAGCGGGGCGGCCCGGGCGAGCGGGGCGGTCGGACCGACGCGGCGCGGGGGCGAAGCGGCGCTCACTTGACCCGGTCGTAGACGTTCAACAGCGCGCCCATCGCGAGCGACGAGCGCTCGACGCTGTGGAAGGTCGTCACGTCGGGGGCGAACTTCGCCTTGTACTCGTTGATCCGCGGGTCGCCGGCGCCGACGAGGTCGTACTCGGTCAGGCCCCGGTCCATCGCGTCGGTCATGACCGTCCAGTCGAGGTTGTCGTTGACGGCGAAGTCGACGTCGGGAGTGACCCCGCCCTGCCAGCGGTGGATCCGCTCGTCGGTCTCGAAGGTGAGGATGCCGCCGACGAACTCCCCCTCGCGGCGACAGACGTAGGGCCGCATCGCCCCGTCGGGGAGCGCCTCGTAGAGGTCGCGGGCGAACCCCTCCGGCAGGGCGAACGGTTCGTCCTGCGCGGCGAAGCGGTCCCGGACCGCGTCGACGATGCGCTCGACGTCGGCCGCCTCGCCCTCGCGGAACGCGAAGCCGTCGTCGAGGTCGCCGACGTTCGACCGGGCGTCGCTGCTGAACGCCGCGAGCAGGTCCTCCCGGCCGACCGAGAGGTCGACGACGTAGGTGTACTCGGGAGTGACGTCGGCGTCCGCCCACTTGAACGGGCGCAGGTCCTCGAAGGAGAGCTCCGAGGTCGTCCGGAAGAGGTTCGGGTCGCAGTGCTCGTCGACCCAGTCGAGACAGCCGTCGAGGAACCGGTGGGTCCGCCGCTCTCGCTTGCGCTGGGAGAGCTTCTCGACGTTCAACATCGCGGGCCCGAGGCGGTGGACCCACAGCGGCGGGGCCGGCGAGAAGACGGCCGTCACCGGGCCCGTCGACCGCTCGAAGACCGGGAAGACGCCGACGGGTTCCTGGCCCTTGTAGCCGACGAGCGGGTGATAGGTCGTTCCGGAGTGGTCGGCCTGGACGGCCAGCGCCTCGGCGCGGTGGAAGGGGTTCGTGTCGGTCGAGCGCTCGACGTGTCGATTCCACTCGTCGCGGTCGTCCCCGTCGAGCCGTTCGATTTCGATCGTCATGTGTCGGGATAGGTGAGCCGCTGATAGCGACGGCGCGCGAGTCGGTAGGCGCTCCAGAGCGCGGGCGACCCGCCCCGCTCCCACCGGAGCGTCGGGAGGGGTCGCGCGCCGTACTTCTCCTTGTACCGGAAGAGCCCCTCGCGGAACGTCGACCCGGTCGAGCCGAAGTCGTAGACGTCGTAGCCCTCCGCGCGCGCCCACTCGATGGCGTGGGCGTGGAGCAACTCGGTGGGGTTGTACTGGTAGTAGTCGGTGTCGCCGATGGCCGAGAAGAAGTAGTGGACCGCCGACTGCTCCTCGTCGAGGACGTGGACGTACCGACCGACCTCGCGCCCGTCGACCTCGAGGACGAACACGCGGGTCCGCTCGGGGACCTCGGCGGCCAGCGCGGCGAAAAACGAGCGCGGGTACGGCTCGCCCCCCGCTCGCTCGATGTCGCGGACGTAGGCCGCGTGGGTCTCGTCGACGGCGTCGGCCAGCGGTCGGTCGACGACGGTGTAGTCCTGTTCGCGACCGTCGCGGATCGCCTTGCGGCGCGACTTGTCCATGTCGGCGAGCAGTTCCTCGAACGGCCGGTCGACCGGGAGTTCGAACCGGCAGTCGAGCCGCGTCGGCTCGTATCCCCGCCCCGCGAGGAACTTCCCGTAGCGCACGAACCCCGGCTCCTTCGCCTTGAGGACGTGCGAGACGGTCGCCCCGGAGACCGACTCTTCGAGCCGGTCGAACAGCAGGGAGAGCGACTCGCGCTCGTCGGTCAGGACGACCGGCCCGCCGAAGCCCGGCGACGTCGAGGTGAGCCGCTCGAGCGGGAGGCGCTCGAGCGCGTCGGCGCCGACGCCTGCCGGCGCGCTCGCGTCGGTCGCCGCCGCGACGAGCGCGCCCGTCGGGACCCGTTCGGCGAGGGCCGACGCGCCCGCGGGGAGGCGGTCGGCCAGCCCGTCCGTCGGGAGGTGCTCGACCACCTCGGAGGGGTCGGGGAGGTCGACCGTCGTCCAGAAGTTCGGGAACACCCCGTCGGGATTGCCCCCCTTCCGGACGACGAGGTGGTGGGCCCGCCGGTCGAGACCCCGCTCTATCGCGCGCAGCCAGCCGTGGCGGTGGAAGACACAGCCCAGGTCCGACTGGCGGACCAGCGTGTTCCACTGGTTCGCGCCGACGTCGTCGATGCTCTCGTGCGTCGTGACAGTGAGATCAGCCATGTTACGCCCGTTCGATGTAGCCGAGATCCGCCAGCGTCTCGGTCACGCCCTCGTCCTCGGTTCCGACGCGCTCGCGGCGGTCGCGGGTCGGGTACCGGCGTTCGTCGGTCGGTTCCACGAACGGGAGCGCCGCCCCGTCCATCCGGGCGCTGCGGGGGACGCCCAGCGCCGAACACACCGTCGGCGCGACGTCGAAGAGGTGCGGATCGCCCGCCCCCGCGTCGGCGTCGACGGCCTCGCCCGCGGCGATCAGCAGGCCCGTCCGCTTGTGGTTCCACGGCTCCGACGGCTGGCCGAACCGGTCGCCGTAGAGCTGGGCGACCAGCGCGTGGTCGAAGCCCGCCGGGATCGTGACGACGTCGACCGCCCGCTCGGCCTCGGGCCCCGCGAAGTACGCCTCGCGCGGCGCGACCTCGGAGAAGACGGGGTCGCCGTCCGGCGTCCGCACCCCCTCCAGCGCGGCGATCAGCTCCCGTCGGACCGACTCGTACTCGTCGGGGTCGACGACGCCCGCGGGGTCGCGCCCGGCGAGGTTGATCCGCACCCCGAGTTCGATCGGGTCGCGCATGTACGCCGCGGAGTTCGCGAAGTCGACCCGCTCGCTCCCCGCGCGCTGGACGCCGTCGGGGACCACCCGCGAGACCGGTTCGGTCAGACCGACGGCGTCTAGCGCCCGCGCCGCGCGTTCGGTGGTCAGCCCCGCCCGCGCGGCGAGTCCCACCGCCGACTCGACCGCGCCGGCGACGCGGTCGTCTCCCCCGCCGTCGACGGCCGCTCGCTCGCCGTCGGCCTCGTCGTCTCGTCCCTCTCGCAGGCGCCCCTCGCGGACCGACACCCAGGAGGGCATCCCGCTCCCGTCGGTGGTCGCCCGGAGGTACCCCTCCTCGCGGAGGAACTCGTTGACGCGGAACTCGTAGCCCTCGTAGGGACCGATGCCGTGGTCGCTCGCGACGATCACGGTGTCGGGGTCGCAGGCCTCGAGCGTCGCCGCGACCTCGTCGTCGACCGCGCCGTAGACGGCCCCGAGCAGCTCCTCGTCGCCGGGGAACTCGTGACAGACCGTGTCGGTCTGCTGGAACTGGACGAAGCCGAAGTCGGGGTCGTGTGCGTCGGCCAGCGCCCGGAACGCGGCGCCCCGCGAGCGGACGATGTCGCGGTAGCTGTCGGCGGCCGTCTCGCGCGTCAGGTCCCCCTCGGTGTAGAGCCGGTAGTCCTCGACGTCGTCGCGGACCGTCTCGAGCGCGTCCGCCGGGTGACAGGCCGGGTCCTCGGGCGCGACGTATCCGGGGACGAGCGCGCCGTCGAAGGCCCGCGGCGGATGCGTCACCGGCGCGTTGACGACGACGCTCGACAGCCCCGCCCGGTCGGCCAGTTCCCAGAGCGGGTACGCGCGGAGGTCGGTCGCGTTGACGACGTCCCAGTCGTAGCCGTCGAACCGCAGGAAGCCGAACACTCCGTGTTTCCCCGGGTTCGTGCCCGTGTACAGCGACGGCCACGCGCTGGCGGTCCAGGGGGGGACCGCCGATTCGAGCGGGGCGGCCACGCCCCGTTCGGCCAGTTCGTCGAGTGTCGACACGGCCGACCGCTCGGGCAGCCTGTCCAGCACCGGTCGGCACGCCGCGTCGACGCCGATGAGTAACGTGTTCATCCCAGATCGAACGACCTCGTGGCTACGACTATCAGCCGGGTCGGGGTTGTTATTCAGACGCTATCACGCCGACAGAGCGACCGCCGACCCCGGACGGATCGACCCGTCGCGCCCCGTCGATCCGTCCGCGCGTCGCTCCCCGCTCGCTCGATTCTACCGTGGATAATTGGGAGTTACCCGACCGGCTGCCGCCGTGAGGAACGGGGCAGAGGGCCGTCTACACCGCGAATCGGCTGTCAGACGGGCCGTCCGCTCCGGCCCGACGCCCGCCGATCGCGACCCGGACCGACGCGACCGCACCCGTCGCTCGGGCGTCGAAATCCGCCGGTAAACTGTCCCTGATACCCGGTATACCGCGCATTCGCGGGGGATAGACCGAACGAGACTCGCTATCCCGGACCGACCGCTCCCGGACCCGCCGTTCACCGGTCGCGGCGCCGGGGCGACCGACGGCCACGGCTCGGCGGCGACGGTCGTGACCGCGGCGGTGCGGTCGGGAGACGGCGGACGGCGCTACACGAGTTCCTCGACGTCGACGCCCCAGCGCTTGTCGTCGTACTCGCGGTGGCGCTCGCTGTCGAGTTCGCGCTCGATGCGTCGGCGCAACTGCTCGTTGGCCTGCCGGTCGATGTGGGCCAGTTCGTCGGCCTTCGCGACGGCCAGCGGCGGGCCGGTCTCGCCGGCGACGTCGTGGAGTACCTGGAGGCGCAGGGCCGCCCGGGTGGCCTCGTCGGCGGTGAACGCGTAGGGCGCCTCGACGCGGTAACAGAGGTCGTCCCGGGGGTCGTACAGGACGAAGAAGGTGACCTCGTAGGCCTCGGGGTCGAGGCGGCGCTCGATGCCCAGGGCGTCGCCGTCGGCCGCCATCACGCGGTCGGTGCCGACCCGGGAGCGGAACCAGCCGGTGGCGGTCAGGGCGTCGGTCAGCAGGTCGTCGTCGCCGTCGCGGCGCGCGAGCACCCGCTGGAAGAAGGCGTTGTCGTTGGCCCAGGGGGCGTTGGTCTTCTCGCGGACGACCTGCGTGATCGCCTTCGCGGTGCTGTTCTTGATGAACCCGACCAGGGGCACGTCGCGGTCGACGAACCGCTCGACGAGGCGGAGGTAGTTCTCGACCACGTCGCGCGGGCGCTCGTCCTCCCGGAGCAGGTCGGCCAGCGCGGTGTCCCGTTCAGCCCACTTCAGGAGGCCGGTCGGGTAGAGCGGCCCGTCCAGTATCAACAGGTCGTCGACGATGTCGGCCTGTTCGAGGGCGTGCTCGCTCTCGGCGAGGTACAGCGCGAGGGCGTGGACGACGTTCTGCTCGTAGCGGTCGACGCGGGGGGCGTGCAACGCCCGCTCGCGGACGTACCCCTCGTCGCCCATCGTCCACTCCTCCCGTCCGACCCGGTAGGTGTCGTCGTTGGAGTGGGCGGTCATCACGATGGTCCGCGCGCGGTGTAGCTCCAGGTCGGAGGGGACGGCGGCCATCGCGGCCTGGGAGACGTCGAGGACGAGCCCGTTCTTGAACGTCGTCGGGTTGATCGTGCCCGAGTCGAGCCCGTGCTGGGTGGGGAAAGGGGGGTCGCGCAGCGCGACGCCGTCGATCGGCACCTTCTCGCGGCGCCGCTCGCCCAGCGGTTCGAGCACCGCGTCGCCGTCCCGGTAGAGGGGGTCGAGGAACTCGGTCCAGACGGTCTCGGCGGCGTCCTGGTGGTCCTCGTCGTCGACGCCGCGGCCGACCCGTCCCGCCAGGCGGGCGATCCCGTCGACGTGGACGGGATCGAGGGTCATTCGACGGTGGGGTCCTCGGCGAGCATCTTCTCGATGGCGTCGGCGATCTCCTCGTAGGACTGCATCTGCAGCCCGTCGGTCGTGATGAGGACGCCGCGGCGCTCGCCGGTCACCCGGAGGAGGTAGCCGTTGGTAAAGGCGCGGATGGTGTAGCGGTACTCCCCGAGCTCGGAGGTCTGGTAGGCGTTGCGCGTGTCGCGGAAGCCGCGCCACTCGTGGCCGACGAAGGTGTCCAGATCGGCGTCGCGCTCCAGGTCCTCGCGGAGGTACAGCTGCTCGAAGTCCGAGCGGGTGAAGTATGTCACCGACCGGAGGCTGTCGCCGGTCGCGGTCCGGGCCGTCGTCACGATCTGGTCGGCGAGGTCGTCCGACAGCAGTTGCGAGTCCATGCGTGGACGAGGGTCGGCCACTCACAATAAGGTTCCGCGGGACCCTCGTCGGCGACGGGTCCGACCGGGCGCGACGCGACCACCGCGCTCGAGCGACCGTCGCGCCGACCGACACCGACTTGGGGCGTCCGGGCGGACCCGGAGGTATGCAAGCCGCGCTCGTGATCCTGGACGGCTGGGCGCTCAACCCCGACGAGGGGGTGCGAGACGCCGTCGCCGCCGCCGACACGCCGAACTTCGACCGGTTCTGGAACGCCGGCGCGCACGGGACGCTCGTCACCTCCGGCCGCCGCGTCGGCCTCCCCGAGGGCCAGATGGGCAACTCCGAGGTCGGCCACCTCAACATCGGTGCCGGCCGCGTCGTCACGCAGGAGTCGGCCCGCGTCACCGACGCCATCCGGAAGTGGCGGGGCGAGGACGTCCCCGACGACGGCATCGACGACCCGCCCATCGACGAGAACGGGGCCATCCGGTCCGCGTTCGACTACGCCGACGAGCGCGGGGGGCGCGTCCACTTCATGGGATTGGTCTCGGACGGCGGCGTCCACTCCTACCAGTCGCACCTCCACGCGCTGATCGAACTCGCCGCCGACGAGGGAGTGGAGGCGGTCACCCACGCCTTCACCGACGGGCGCGACACCTCCCCCACGGGCGGCGAGGGGTACCTGCGGGCCCTCGAGTCCCACGCCGACGAGCAGGGGACGGGCCACGTCGCGACCGTCACGGGCCGGTACTACGCGATGGACCGCGACGAGAACTGGGACCGCACCGAACGGGCCTACGACGCCATCGTGAACCGTCGCGCCGGCCACGAGGCCGACTCGGCGGTCGACGCCGTCACCGAATCCTACGACCGGGGAGACACCGACGAGTTCGTCGAACCGACGCTGATCGAGGGGGGCCCCGCCCTCTCCGACGGCGACTCGGTCGTCTTCTTCAACTTCCGCTCGGACCGCGCCCGCCAGCTGACGCGGATGCTCGCGGACGTCCGGTCGGACGCCTGGGGCGGCCACACCGACCCGCCGGAGACGCGCGTCGTCACGATGACCCAGTACGACGAGACCTTCGGTCTGCCCGTTGCCTTCCCGCCGATCCGCCCCGAAGACACCCTCGGCGAGGTCGTCTCGGAGACGGGCCACACCCAGCTCCGGCTGGCCGAGACCGAGAAGTACGCCCACGTCACCTACTTCCTCAACGGCGGCCGCGAGGTGGAGTTCGACGGCGAGATCCGCGAGATCGTACCCAGTCCCGACGTGCCGACCTACGACCTGCAGCCCGAGATGAGCGCCGCCGAAGTCACCGACACCGCCATCGCCGAGATCGAAGGCGGGTCGCGGAGCGACCCGGAAGAGTCGAGCGGCGACCAGCCGCGAGACAGCGACCCGGACCTGCTGGTGCTCAACTACGCGAACCCCGACATGGTCGGCCACACCGGCGACTTCGACGCGGCCGTGACGGCCGTCGAGGCGGTCGACGAGCAACTCGGGCGACTCGTCGAGGCGATCCGGCGGGCGGGCGGGCACGTCCTGATCACCGCCGACCACGGCAACGCCGACGACATGGGCACCGAAGCCGAGCCCTACACCGCCCACACCACCAATCCCGTTCCCCTGATCTACCTCGCGCCCGACGGGACCGACGGCGGGCGGCTCGTCCGGGGGGGCGGCGCGCTCGAAGACATCGCGCCGACGCTGCTGGGGCTGATGGGGATCGAGAAGCCCGAAGTCATGACCGGCGAGAGCCTCCTGGAGTAGCCGAGAACTTATCAGTCATCCCGGCCTGATTCGACGTATGAGCACCGACGCGGACGGGGCGGGGGACGGGGATCCGACCACACCGGTCGAGATCACCCTCTCGCTCGGTGAGAGCGGAGACCTGTGGGTCGCCCGCGACGAGGAGACCGGCGTCGCATCCCAGGGAGAGACCCGCGAAGAGGCACTGGAAAACCTCGACGAGGCGGTCGCCCTCTACCTCGGTGAGACCGGACGGGAACCGACTGACGAGGAACTGCGCGAGGTGGGTATCGACCCGGACGAGAACTCGTCCGGCGATCTCCCGGACGTGCTGCAGTAACGCACGTGTGGTCTCGCGCGATTTCTCCGGCGACGACGTGATCAAGGTCCTCGGCAACGTCGGCGGTTTCGAGTGGCAGCGGACGAGAGGTGACCACGCTGTCCTCACCTGGTACCCGCCGGACGACCACGACACGGAACCGCGAACGGTGAGCGTCCCGCGTCACGACCGCATCGATACGGGGACGCTCCGACACATCGCCGAACAGGCCGGTGCGGACGATTTCGACGCGTTCTGCGAGTGGATCGACCGCAACCGGTGAATGCGAGTAGGCGGCGAACTCCTACAGATCCACGGGTTCCCCGCGCTCGATCGACTCGTTGACGGCGAGCGTCAGCTCGAACGTCTCGACGGCGTCGCTATAGGGCGAGCGCAGGCCCGCGCCGTCGCCCGAGGCCACGGCGTCGACGAACGACTCGACCTCGGCGGCGTAGGGGTTGCGGTCGAACGACTCGTCGACCGCCTCGCCGTCGACCACGCCCGAGACCGACTGTTCGGTGACTTCGAGCGTCGCGCCGTCGGCGACGACCTCGAGCCCGTGTTTGCTCTCCTCGGCCGCGCAGGTGGTCGAGACGTGGCTGATTGCGCCGTTCCCGTGGGTCATCGTCGCCGAGGTGGCGTCGGAGAAGTCGACGGCGTCCTCCAGCCTGTGACTGCCGGCCGCCGACACGCGTTCGACGTCGCCGACGAGGTGGCGGACGGTGTCGTAGATGTGGGTGGCCTGTTCGACGACCTGGCCGCCGGACTTCTCGACGTGGCGCCACCAGTGGTCCTCGCCGCCGGCGACGCCGCCCCACCAGTAGCCGTCGACGTACCCCACGTCGCGGCCGTCGAGTAGCTCGCGGGCACGCTCGACGCCCGCCGAGTAGCGCCAGTCGTAGCCGACCTGCGCGAGCACGTCGTTGTCCTCGATCGCGGCCTCGATCTCCCGGGCCTTCTCCGCAGAGAGGGCGAGCGGCTTCTCGACGAGCAGGTCGTAGCCGCGCTCGGCGGCGGCGATCTCCTGGTCGTCGTGGGCGAAGGGCGGAAGGCAGACGAACACGGCGTCGGGGTCGGTCTGTTCGTAGCAGTCGTGGTGGTCCGCGAAGGCGGGCGCGTCGAAGCGCTCGGCCGCCGACTCGGCGGTCTCGGCGTCGACGTCGCAGATACCGACGATACGGGCGTCGTCGATGGCCTCGAGGTTGTCGAAGTGCTGCCACTGGGCGATGCCGCCGGCGCCGACGAACGCGATGTCGACCGTCATTGCCGGTATCGCGCACCGCGTGGGCATAAACGCGGCGTCGGCGGAAGCCGTCTCCCGGTTCGGCGGCCGTGTCGGACCGCCCGGCAGAGACGGCCCGCCGGAGACAGCCCGACGGGGGCGACCCGGCAGAGGCGGTCCGACGAGCAGCGCGCCGCTACTCCGGTTTCCAATCGAGCGTCACCGTGAAGGCCTCGCGGCTGCCGCGCAGCAGCGAGGACATCTCCCGGACGCCGACTTCGACGCCGATGGTCTCGGGCGGTGCGAGGTGCACGGTACGGTTGTTGACGTTCACGTCGAAGCTCCCGTCGCCGCGCAGGTCCTCGGCGAACGATTCGAGCAGGTCGGCGGCCTCGTCGCGAGTCAGGTCCATCTCTTCGAGTTCTTTGGCCATGGGCGCCCTCGGGGAGCGACCGGAAAAAGTAACGGGCCGGAACCGCCGATAACGAGGGCTTAGGACCGGCGAGTGGGGCGGGTCGGACGGAGCGCGGTCGCCCGGGGACCGGATCCGGCGGGCGGTCGTCGACAGCTACTGGGCGACCCGCTCGGGCCCGACGAGCGACTCGCGCTCGACGCCCTCGAAGCGCTCGGCGAACTCGGGGCCGAACGCCGAGGCCGGCGTCTGGAATCCGACGCCCGCCTCGCCGTCCAGGACGTGTTTCGCTACGGTGACCGCCGTCGCCGCGGTCAGGTCGTACGTATCTGGCGTCCGCATGCGCTCGCGCACGACGGCGCCGTCCGGAGCGACCGCTTCGCCCCAGACGTGCGTCTCGCTCTCGGCGCGCTCGTCGGGCGTCGGCCCCGAGACGACGCGGTCGACGACCGCCTCGGCGGCGCGCTCGACCGGGCCGACCCCGAGCAGTCCGGCCAGCGGGCGCGCCCGTTCCATGACGTCCGCCGCGCGTTCGGGGACGCCGGCGTACACCTCGATGTTCGGGATGCCGGTCGAGTAGTAGGCGGTCGAGACCTCGCCCCAGGGGACGGTCACGGCGGTCTTGGTCCCCGTGGGGAACGCGAATTCGCGGCGCTTGTACGCCAGCGGGACCGTCACGAGGCGGCCGTCGCGGCGGACGGCGCCCGGGCGCTCGAGCGCGCGGAGGACGGACTTCAGCGTCCCCGGCGAGAACGTACCCAGGCCGTCGATCGCGATGGTAAGGCGCCCGGCCGCCGGGAGTTTCCCGTGGAGGATCGCCGCGAGGCAGTCGGTCGGCACCACGTCGAACCCGACGGCGGGCACGAGCGCGACCCCCGCCTCGGTCGCCTCGGCGTCGCGGGCGGCGGTCGCCTCGAGCACGTCGACGTTGCCCGCCAGGTCGAGGTAGTCGGTCCCGGCGCGCAGACAGGCGTCGATCAGCGGGTCGGCCGTCTCGTCGAACGGGCCGGCGCAGTTGAGCACCGCGTCGACGTCCGCCACCATCCGCTCGACGACGGCGGGGTGTTCGAGGCTGAACACCCGGTGGTCGGTCCCGCGCTCGAGCGCCTGCGTCTCGACGCGCTCGGCGTCTCGCCCCGCCAGGACGGGGTCGAGCCCGTCCCTGACGGCGCGCTCCGCGACCAGCGTGCCGGTGTAGCCGTACGAGCCGTAGACGAGGAGGTCTCCGGTCATGCCCCCCCGTTCGACCGCGACGGGAAAAACGGACGCGTCCGTTCGCGCTCGCCGCCGGTTCGTCCCGCTCACGACCCGCCCGCGTCCCGAAATCGACGCCGTTCAGCGGAGCCTTCGCCCCGGTAAGCGGTGTCTACCCCGGCGTCGCCCGCGCGTTCGCGGGTAGCCGGCGGATTACTAATGGGGGCACCGACCAACCCCCGGAGAGAGACTCGTTGCGTCAGTCACAACTGTCGTTGAGCCGTCCGAGCGCGAACCGGCCGAGGTCCCCCGCGCCGAGAGCGAACCGGCCGAGGCGCTCGACCGGCTCGCCGACCGGACCGAGCGCCGCGAGGCCGCAAGCGGGGACGCCTGCGAGCCGATCGCCGCGGTCGTGACCGACTGGTCCTCACCATGCGTTTCGTCCACGTGACCGTTCCCGAGGGGAAGCGACGGGCCGTCGAGCGGGTCCTCGCCGAACACGGCGTCGACTACGCGATCACCGACGAGGTGGGGGAGACGGCCGCGCGGCCGGACGATCGGGAATACGAGGCGGTCGTGACCTTCCCGCTGCCGGTCGAGGCCGTCGACCCGATACTCTCCTCGCTCCGGGAGATGGGGTTGGACGCGGAGTCGCACGTGGTGGTCCAGAACGCGCGGACGGTCGTCTCCGACCGCTTCGGCGAACTCCAGCGGACCTACGACGAGCACACGCCCGACGAGCAGATCGCCCACGAGGAGATCCGGGCCGTCGCGAAGGAGTTCATCCCCGACCGGTACACGTTCGTGCTCCTCGTGGTGGCGAGCGCGCTCGTCGCGACGGCGGGGCTGTTGCTCGACAGCGCGTCGATCGTCGTCGGGTCGATGGTCATCGCCCCGTTGATCGGCCCCGCGCTCTCCGCCAGCGTCGGGGCCGTCCTCTCCGACCGCGGCCTGGCGCGGAAGGGGGCGAAGTATCAGGTCGTCGGGTTCGTGCTGGCCGTGGTGAGCGCCACCGCCTTCGCCGTCGTCGTCAGGTTCCTCTTCCTCGTCCCCCCGAACGTCGACATCACGGCCATCGAGCAGATCTCGGGGCGGCTCTCGCCGGACCTGCTCGCGCTCGTCGTCGCGCTGGGGTCGGGCGCGGCGGGCGCCCGGAGTCTCACCGGCGACATCTCGACGGCGCTCGTCGGCGTCATGGTGGCGTCGGCGCTCGTCCCCCCGACCGCCGCGATCGGTATCGGCATCGCGTGGGGCCTCCCGACGGTCGTCGTGCGCGCCGGGCTGCTCGTGCTCGTCAACACGTTCTCGATCAACCTGACCGCGCTGGTGACGCTGTGGTTCTCGGGATACCGGGCCCAGGGGGAGCGGGAGCGCCGCGAGTCGTGGGCCCGCGTCCAGAACCTCGTGGTCGTCCTCGCGGTCGCGACGCTCCTGCTCGCGGCGGTCCTCGGCGCGTTCACCTACTCCACCTACCGGGCCGGCGCGTCGACCGAGCGCGTCCGGAGCGCCGTCCGGGACGTCCTCGCCAGGGAGCGGTACGCGAACCTCACGCTGACCGCCGTCACCGTCGAGTACGGCGACGAGCCGTTCAGCCGGCACCCGACGCGGGTCGTCGCGACCGTGACGACGCCGGGCGGTCGGCTCTACCCGCACCTCGACGACGATATCAGTCGCCGACTCCACCGCGACGCCGGCGTCGCGGCGCGGACGGCGGTCAGGTTCGTCCCGGTCGAGACCGCGGGCCCCGCGACGCCGAACGCGACGCGGTCGCCGGGTAGCGCGGCGCCGCCGGCGGGAGGGACCGCAGCCGGCGGCCGCGGAGCCGCCCGCGTCCGGGCGCGCTTCGACGGGTCCCGGGCGGTCGCGGTCGCCGGGTCACGGCGACGAGACGCGGCGGTGCGGGGGGCCGCGGCGCGGCCGTCTCGGTGCGGCGCCGCGGCCGCCGAGTAGGGCGTCGGGGGTGTCGAGTCGCAGGACGTCACAGAGGGCGGCGAACCCGCGCTGCCGGAGGAGGCGGCGCTGGCGCGCGGCCCCGCTCTCCGTGCCGAGGACGCGGCGGATGCCGTCGACGTCGAGCCGTCGGCACTCCCGGTCGACGACCGTCCGGAGGTCGACCCCGCCCTCGCCGTCCCGGTCGACGAACGTCGCGTCGTGGCCGTAGCGGACCGCCTCCCAGCGGTTGGCGTCGAGGAACGCGTCGCGGCAGTCGACCGGCGACGCGCCGTCCTCGTAGCGGGCGGCGAGGTCGAGCACCAGCGCGCGGACGTACTCGGCGAACGCGAGGACGGCGGTGAGCGAGTCGTGGGCGTCGGGCGCGCGGACCTCGACGGTGCCGCGCTCGTCGTTCGGCCGGACGTCCCACCAGAGCTGTCCGCGCTTCGCGATGGACCCGTGCTCGAGCATCGTCTCCCTGAACGACGCGAAGTCGTCGTACGAGTCGAACGCCGGGGGCACGCCGGCGTTCGGGAGCGCCCCGAAGACGTGCCCGCGGGCCGAGGCCAGCCCGGTGTCGACCCCGTCGTGGAACGGCGAGTTGACCGAGAGGGCGAGCAGCACGGGGAGGTACCAGCGGGTCTGGTTCGCGATCCAGACGGCCTTGTCGGCGTCGTCGACCCCGACGTGGACGTGGAGCCCGGTCGCCGTGTTGCGGCGCTGAGGGCGGCGGAGCCGGTCGAGCAGCGACCGGTGACCGTCGGCCGACGGGGCCTCGAACGCCGCCGAGTCCGCCGCGGGGTGGACGCCGGCGGCCGCGACGCCGTACCCGTTCCGGCCGGCGTAGGCGACGAGTTCGCGCCTGATGCGGTCCAGTTCCCGGGCGAGGCCGTCGACGCCCTCGCAGACGGGCGTCTTCGTCTCGACGATGCACCGGTACATCTCGGTGTCGAGGCGGTCGGCGAGCGCGGGCGGTCCGCCCGCTTCGGCGAGGCGCTTGCCCGCCGGCGCGGGGCGCCCGTCGTCGTCGACCACGAAGAACTCCTCCTCCACGCCGACGGTCCCGAGTCGCGAGAACGACTCGGGGCCGCGCGCGGAGGCGTCCGGGTCGGTCCGGCTCGCCGACGCCGTCCCGCGATCGTACGTCATTACGAACGGTTGCCGGGTCACGGGGTTACGCGTGTGGGCTAAAGCATTAGGCCGCGCCGATCCGGCGGACGGCGCGGCGTCTGACGCCTGACCGACTGGGCTTTATGGGCGATGCGGGCCACAGATCGGAGCGACGACGATGATCCCGACCACGGAACGCGGCGACGAGAGCGGCGTCGGCGAGGCGGGCGGCGAGCGGTCGATCCCGATCGAGATCAGCGTCGCGACCGACGGCGACGAGCGGCCGCCGGTCGACGACGAGACGCGCGTCGACGTCGAGGTCGACGGGCAGATGTACCCGACGGCGCGGCTGGCCGACGGCCGCTACGTCGCCTGGTGGTTCGAGACCGACGCGCCGGCGCTCTCCGACCCCGTGACGACCGAGTGGGTCGCCGCGCCGACCCGGTTTCTCGCCGCCGGCACCCTCCACGAGCTCTGGGAGGACCCCGCGGCGTTCGACACGCTCCCCGACGGCGGCTTCTGACGCCGCGTCCGAGACCGGCACCCGGTCCCCGTCTTCCGCCCACCGCGCCACGGCTTCCGATCCTAACGCGAGACACTCGTTCGAGTCCCGTCACGGGCGCTCCCGCTCCTCGAGACGCGCCAGGTACGGTACCAGTCACACGATCCGGCCGCGAGCGCGGGGACTGTGTTCGTGGCGCGAGGCCGGCGACACGAAGCGAGGTGCGTGGTCGGTCGCCCCGCCCTGACGCGGCCCGCCGGACCGGGAGAGACCGTGCGACCACACCGGTTCGACGGTGGGATCGCGTCGCAGACGGTTTAGCAACCCCATAATAACGGGCACGTCGCCCGAACTATCGGGTGGACGTTACCCGACGTCCACAGACGACTGATCCGGTGTCGACCCCGAACCCACCCCTCGAATCAGGACGCGGCGGGTCGCGTTTCGGACTCCCTGTGCCCCGGCCCGTGCCGCGCGGTCCGTCGCCGCCGACACCGGCCACTGTCCGCGAGCGGGCTCCCCGGCGGCTTCCACCACACCCCGGGGCCCGCACCCGCCCATGCCACGTAGCTATCCGCCGCCCCGCGGTCGCCGGACCGACCGGCGGTCGGCGACCGGGGCGAACCGTTTTATCTCTCGCATAATAACGGCCCGCGGCCACGCGTGTCGGGAGTATGCAGGCCGCCGACGCAGGTGACACCTGTCGCACCGTCATCGAGACCGTCTCCCGCGGCGTCGTCGCCGAGGACGAGTTCCTCGAAACCGTCCTGACGGCCGTGCTCGCGGAGGGTCACGTCCTCCTGGAGGACGTACCGGGGACCGGCAAGACGCTGACCGCGCGGTGTTTCGCCACCGCGCTCGGGCTCTCGTTCTCCCGCGTCCAGTTCACGCCGGACCTCCTGCCGGCGGACGTGACCGGGAGCTACGTCTTCAACGAGCGGACCGACGAGTTCGACTTCAACCCCGGGCCGCTGTTCGCCAACGTCGTCCTCGCCGACGAGATAAACCGCGCCTCGCCGAAGACCCAGGCCGCCCTGCTGGAGGCGATGGAGGAAAAGCAGGTCACCGTCGACGGGGAGACCCACGAACTACCCGACCCCTTCTTCGTCATCGCCACGCAGAACCCCGTCGAGAGCGGCAACGGCACGTTCCCGCTCCCCGAGGCCCAGAAGGACCGCTTCCTCGTGAAATCGAGCATCGGCTATCCCGACGAGGACGGCGAGATGGAACTGCTCGACCGCCGCGAGGCGCGCGACGACCAGTTCCCGGCGGTCGAGCGCGTGCTCGATACCGAGCGCGTCCGCGCGCTCCAGACCGCCCCCGAAGGGGTCGACATCGACCGCGACGTGAAGGGGTACATCGTCGACCTGTCCCGGGGGACCCGGACGGACGGCCGCGTCGAGGTCGGCGTCTCCCCGCGGGGCACCCAGCGGTTGTTCGAGGCCGCGCGGGCCGTCGCGGCGCTGTCGGGGCAGGCGTACGTGACGCCGGACGACGTGCGCCGGATCGCGGAGCCGGTGCTCGCTCATCGGATCGTGTTGACGGCGGACGCGCGCGTCGACGACGTGAGCGAAGCCGACGTCGTCGACGACGTGCTCGAGTCGGTGACCGTCCCGACGGTCAATCGTGAAGCGCGGCCGCGAGCAGGACGAGGCCGATAACCAGGAGCGCGAACGCCCCCAGCGGCAGGCCGACCGTCCCGACGCCGTCGACGGTCCGACCGGCGAGGACCGCCACCGCACCGACCGCCGCCGACGCGACCCCGTGGAGGAGTTCGACCCGCTTCGTCTCCGCGCGCCGTCCGAGTTGCGCGCCGAGCCCGATCGCGTTCTCGCCGACGTCCCACGCGAGGACGGTGGCGACGCCGGCGACGAGCAGGGCGCCGAGCGCGGGCTTTCGCACGACGCCGACCGCGAGGACCGACAGGAGACAGAGGCCCGTACCGACCTTGACGAGCCTGCGCGAACCCCGTCCGCGGGCCGGGACGAGCCCGAGCGCGAGGACGACGGCGCCGGCCATCCCGGGGACGAACTGCGCGGCGACGAGCAGGTCGCGGGTGTCGAGCCACAGCGAGGCGACCCCGCCGAGCGCCACCGCGATCCCGAGCGCGCCGAGCGCGTCACCGACGAGGCGCGAGCGGGACCGCCGAACGGTCAGCCCGACGGCCAGCAGCCCGAGGCCGAGCGTCTCGACGACGAGCGCCGAGAGCGCGACGTCGGCGCCCAGCGAGGCGATCGCGCCCAGCGCGAGGGCGACCGAGAGCGCGCCGCTCAGCCGCGTCGGACGGAGGTTCGCCGACACGGTTTCGGCGGGTGCGCTCACGCCGACATCGCCCCCTCGGTCGCGGCGATGGCGGCGGCGAGCGGTCGCTCGGGCGCCCACTCGACGACCGGGATGCCGGCGTTGCGGAGTTCGCCGACCCGGTGGCGGCGCTCGGCGACGGCCAGGCGACGCTCGGACCCGTCGCGGTCGGTGACGTTCGGACTGACGACGGTCACGGCGTGCCCGCGCGCGTCGAGCGACCGCGCCGTCTCGCAGACGGCGTCGTCGGTCAGCGGCGAGAGCAAGACGACCTGCGAGCGGTCGTCGAGGCGCTCGCGGAGCCGCTCGATCTGGTCCTCGATCGGCGCGTCGCCGTCCGGCGGCCGCGAGGAGCAGGTCTCGTGGCTCGCGAGGAGCGCCTCGACGTCGTCGACGTGCGCTCGGCCGGCGCCGGGGGCGAGCCAGGCGAGCGAACGGCCGACCGCGGCGACGCCGACGCGGTTGCGACCGCCGGCGAGGCTCGCGGCCAGCTGGCGAGCGCCCGAGACCGCGTAGGCCACGGCGTGGGGCTCGCCGTCGCGGCCGCGGTAGGCGGGCTCGCGCGCGTCGACCAGGAGGACGACGCTCGCGGCGCGCTCGCGGCGGAACTCGACGGTCGAGAGCGCGCCCGTCCGCGCGAAGCGCCGCCAGTCGATCCGCGAGAGCGCGTCGCCGCGCTGGTACTCGCGGGTGCGGTGGAACTCGACGCCGCTCCCGCCCTCGTCGGCGGTGACCCGTCCCACGTCGGCCAGCGTCTGGCGTCGCAGGGGCGCCGCGGCGTCGGCCACGGTGCAGTCGATCTCCGTCTCGGTCCCGACCTGGCGTTCGACCTCGCGGGCGCCGGCCGGGTCGCGGACGACGACCGTCGCCGCCTCGAAGGGGTGTTTCCCCCGTTCGGCCCGGACCGTGTAGCTGAACGTGAGGGTCTGTCCCGGCCGGAGGACGCCCGCCGACCGGGGCGCCCCGTCGGTCACCCGCAGGGTCTCGGGCACGCCGTCGACGACGCGGCAGTCGAACAGCGTCCCGTCGCCCTCGTTGGTGAGCGCGACCGTCACCTCGACCGGCTCGCCCCGGCGGGGGCGCTCCTCGTCGAGGCGTCGCTCCAGCGACAGCGAGGGGTCGGGCGTGCCCGTCACCGCCGGGTAGACGGCGTAGACCACGCCCACGACCGACAGCAGGAGGACGTTCGGGAGGTCGAGGACGAGCCCCGCCGTCAGCGCGACGAGCGAGACGCCGACGACGCCGCGCCAGCGCCGCGTCCGCCTGACGCCGTCGGTCATCGGTTCACCCCCGACTCGCCCGCGCCGTCCGTCGCCGGCCGGCCGCGCTCCGGCCGCCGCTCGTCCGAGGGGCGGTCGCCGTCGCCGCTCCGGTCGTCGGCCGCGTTCGTCCCGCGGTCGATCGGACCGCGGGGTTCGGTCGCGGTCGGGCCGTCGGGGTCGGTCGCCGCGCTCCGCGACCGGTCGGCGGCGTCCGCGCCTCCCTCCCCGTCGGCGAGTTCGAGGTCGCCGAC
>JBDGSU010000174.1:0-34731 GCA_042217395.1 Halosimplex sp. | reverse complement strand
ACGGACTTCTCGACTGCTTCGTCGTCAACGTGTTTCGCTGAGTTATGCAAGAGCCCGCACAGATAATGGCGGGGCTCGGCGCGGCCGGCCTCGCCGGCTGCCCGAGCGACAGCGGCGGCACGCAGACGAGCGGCGGTGACGGCGGTTCTCCGGACACCGACACTCCGGCCGGCGACGGTGGCGACGGCGGCGACGGCACCCCGAGTGGTTCGGGCGGGTCCGAGACAGACGCCGACACGGCGACGGCGCGCGCGGCGGTGACCGACACGGTCAGGGTCGCGGTCAACAACTCGCCGGACGTGTTCGACTGGAACCCGTGGACGAACCAGGACAACACGTACGGCGACCGGTTCATGTCGGAGCTGAACGGCCTCAACAACGTCCACATCACGGACAACGCCTACAGCGGGACGACGGTCCCCACGCCGCACAAGCCCGACTACGACGAGGTCGAGTTGATGACGTGGATCAAAGACTGGTCGGTCAGCGAACCGTTCGACTGGCGCCAGACCTACGACGACCGGGCCACCTTCTGGAACGGCGACCCGTACGACGCGCCCGCGCTGGTCACCCACAACCACGTCGCCTACTTCTTCAACGGCAACGGCTTCACCGAGTCCTCGACGTTCAACCAGGAAGCCGAAGACCAGTGGACCCGCCACGGGTGGTTCGACAAGGGCGAAGTCCCCGAACAGGAACCCAACCCGGTCGCCACGCCGATCCTCGAAGACGCGGCGACCGGGCTCCTGTTCAACCCGCCGCTGCATCCCGATTTCACCCAGCCGTACCTCGAGCGATACCAGGACGCCAGCAACACCGACCAGGTCCAGACGGTCAGCGACGACCTCGGCAGCGACCGCGTCTCGCTCCAGCGGATCCAGGAGAACGGCTGGGGATCGAGCATGTGGGTCCTCGAATCGATGGACGACGTCGGTTCGGAGACGATGACCCTCCGGAAGGACGAGAACCACCCCAACGCCGAACACACGAACGTCGAGAACCTCGAGATCTACTGGGCGGACAGCTCGCGGCGACAGACCCTCGCCAGTAACGGCGCGCTCGACCTCAACAGCGGTGCGGTCTCTCCGAACGGAGACTACAACCGCGATATGCTTCCCGACCACATGCAGGAGCTCTCGCGGTGGCTCAACGCCACGCTGGGCACCCAGTGGCTGATGAACTGGCACAACCCCCACCTCCAGCGCCTGTGGGTGCGCCGCGCGCTCGTCGAGGCGGTCGACTGGAACGCGGTCGTCGCCAACGCCTTCGGGAAGGAGACGGGCTTTACCACCACCCAGGACACGTTCCTGCTCGACGGGCAGGCCAAGACCACCTTCTCCAGCGACTTCCTGGACAAACTGCACGTCTACTCGCGCGGCAAGAACGTCGAGAAGGCGAACCAGTACATGAAGAACGCGGGCTACACGAAGCAGGGCGGTCAGTGGGTCGACCCGCAGGGCAACACCGCCGAGATCGGACTGATCGCCAACTCGGGTAGTACCAGTTACGTCCAGTCCGCCCAGACGATCCGGGCGAACCTGGCAAACTGGGGCTTCGGCGTCAACTTCTCCTCGCAGGGCTTCTCGACGTGGTCGAACAACCTCAATCCCGAGGGCAACGGGCTCAACTTCGACACGTCGATCTTCTGGTCGGACACCGACGTCGTCTTCGGCAAGTACAACGACCGCGGCGCGTGGTGGGGCGAGGCGCTGCTGGGCGGTAGCCCCTCCGCCGACAGCGTCTTCCGGCTCACCGACGAGGACGACCGCGACACGCAGAACAAACCCGTCCACGTCGAACTTCCCGAGGAGGTCGGCTCGATCGACGCGCCCGACGAGGCCGGGATCAACCCCGACCTAGAGAACGGGCGCGAGGTCGACATGTTCGAGGTGGTCCAGGCCATCCGCCAGCCCGGCAACTCCGAGGAGGAACTACAGCAGCTCTACCAGACCTGCGCGGAGTACTACAACTTCTACCTGCCCGACTTCGTCTTCGGGCAGTCCCTGTCGGGCGCCTGGGGCAACGTCCGGGACTTCGACTGGCCCGGTCCGGACGCCAGAGCGTTGGACTACGCCCGCAACACCGACGTCCCGACCGCCGCCATCAACACCGGGATAATCCAGGCCAGCACCGACACCGAGTTCGAACCGCCCGAGTGACGCCGACCGGGTGACAGCGGGCTCGGTCCTGGGCACCGATTTTCGCCGTTCACTCCGCTCCGAAACCGTCTCCAGCGGCGAGGCTGACACTGGACTTCAGACGGGTTCTGAGCACGCGTGCACCGGGTCGACCGTATGACCGCGTGCGGCCGATCCCGGACTGTCTCGCAGTAATCCGTCTCAGTGCTCGCGGGTCGTCGCGTGGCCGAGCAGGAGGAAGATCGGTGCGGTGTAGTCGATGGCCCACTCCGTGGCGGAGTAGGCGGGCGTCGCGTCGACGAAGCACTTCGCCGGCGGCGCGTCGGTCCGGGCGATGTACTCGGCGAGGCACTCGTCGTCGCCGTCGCGGTTGGCGCCGCTTAACACCATCCCCGGGACGTACGTGCCCGTGCTCTCGACGAGTCGGTCGTGGGGGTTGCGCGGCGGGTAGGTCCCCTGCCCCGTGACGTAGCTGTAGCCGGTCGGCGTCCGACCGAGCGCGTAGTGGAGCTGGTCGAGCGCGCCCGCCACGTAGCGCTCGTCGGGGTCGAGTTCGTTCGCGAGCAGGAGCAGCCCCCCCCTTCGAGAGCGCGAGCTTCGTCGACGCCCAGTGGTACTCCTCGGTCGCCAGCGCGTCGCGGTAGCCGTCGCCGCGAGGTCGTCGGCGTAGTCGACGAACGCCGATTCGAGTTGCGACCGTCGGTCGGCGTCTGTCACCCCGTCGCCGGCGGTGAGGTACGCCCACTGCCCGAGCGAGAGCGCGTCCGACCAGACCGGCGCGCGGACGTCGGCCGCGAACTGTTCTCGGAACTCGGTCTCGAGATAGTCCGCGTAGCGCTCCTCGCCGGTCGTCTTCAGCAGTTCGGCGGCCGCCCAGAATCGCTCCTCGGCGTCCGTCTCCTTGCGGTAGGGGCCCGACCCGTCGTCCTGGCCCTCGTCGAAGCGGAACCGCGGGTCCGGGTTCGATTCGAGGTACGCCTGGGCCTCCCTCGCGTTCTCCAGCGCGCGCTCGGCGAAGTCGGGCGAGCGCCCGGCGTAGACCCGGGCGGCCATCGCCATCGCGGCGGCGTACTGCGCGGTCCCGAACGTCGACAGCCCGTAGACGAACCGGTCCCGCGCGTCGTCCGCGGGTCGCTCGTCGAAGTCCGACCACTCCGCGGCGGCGACCTTGTGATAGACGGCGCCGTCGGGCCGCTGCATCCGCTCAAGCCACTCGAGTTCGAACGTCGCCTCGACGAGCAGGTCCGGCAAGCCCGTCTCCGGGTCGGCGGTCGACGCGCCGACCGGGAGGTCACATCGGCCCGCCTCGAACGCGTCGGGGTACTGTTCGAACGCGAGGAGCATCT
Source organism: Halosimplex sp. (assembly GCA_042217395.1). Taxonomy (GTDB): domain Archaea; phylum Halobacteriota; class Halobacteria; order Halobacteriales; family Haloarculaceae; genus Halosimplex. The sequence continues at coordinate 31,247 of JBDGSU010000174.1, read as the reverse complement.
GGCCGACCGTCACCGCCGCCGGCGGGACGTACTTCCCGTAGTCGCCGGCGTCGTACCACCCGCCGGCGACGTCGATCCGGTCGCCCTCGTCGCGGAAGTCGTCGCCGAAGTAGAGCCGCGCCTCGGCGTCCTGGGCGTGTCCGGCGTCGATATCCAGGCCAGTCACCGGGTCGTCGATGGCGGTGTTCGAACGCTTGAGCGAGTAGAGCCTGACGGCGTCGACCAGCGTCCCGTCGTAGACGTCGCTCGCGATCCGGAACGGGACCGACTCGGCCGCGACCGACTCGATCCCGCCGTCATCGGCCTCGCCCGACCCGACCACGACCCGGTACTCGCCGGGTTCGGACATCCCGGAGAACTCGGCCAGTCGCACCGTCTCGCCGGCGTCGTCGTCCTCGATGGGACCCGAGAGGTCGCCGGCGTCTGCCACGCGACCGCCGCCCGCCTCGACGACGGCGAACCGCGGCGCGTCGACAGCCGTGACCGCGTGCTTGCGCGCGGTCGGGAGGTACCCCACCTGGTCCACCTGCACCCGCTCGGAGGGGCGCTCCGAGCCCGAACCGTCCGTCGTCATCTGTGGCCGCTCGGTTCTCCCGGACGCGACTAAAGCGTGCGGTTGGTGGACGAACGCTCCGGAGTCGGGCGAGCCGTGCGAGAACCAGCAGTCCGAGCGGGTTCGGGTAACTCGACCGCCCGCGAACAGTTTCTCCGCGACCCGAACTTCGATACCGGCGGGATTCGTTAGTCGGGACATGGCCGACACACGCGTCACGGTCTGGAACGAGTTCGTGCACGAGCAGGAGAACGACACCGTCGCGGAGGTCTATCCCGACGGCATCCACGGCGCCATCGCCGACGCGCTCGCCGCGCGCGGGTTCGACACCGAGACGGCGACGCTGCAGGAGCCGGAACACGGGCTCACCGAGGACGTCCTCGACGAGACGGACGTGCTGACGTGGTGGGGCCACGCCGCCCACGACGAGGTCGCGGACGAAGTCGTCGAACGCGTCAAAGAGCACGTCCTCGACGGGATGGGCCTGATCGTCCTCCACTCGGCGCACTTCTCGAAGATCTTCAGGTCGCTGATGGGGACGACGTGTTCGCTCAAGTGGCGCGAGGCGGCCGAGCGCGAGCGGCTGTGGGTGATCGAGCCGAGCCACCCCATCGCCGACGGCGTCGACGACTGCATCGAGCTCGAGTCGGCCGAGATGTACGGCGAGCGCTTCGACGTCCCCCAGCCCGAGACGCTCGTGTTCAACTCCTGGTTCGAGGGCGGCGAGGTGTTCCGCTCGGGCTGCACCTACCGGCGCGGGGACGGCCGGATCTTCTACTTCCGGCCGGGTCACGAGACCTATCCCGTCTATCACGACGACGATATCCAGCAGGTGCTCGCCAACGCCGTCGAGTGGGCGGCGCCCAGCGACGAACGGGCGACCTCGAGCCGCGGGAACGCCGAGCCCCGAGAAGATATCGACACCAGCGACGAGCGGTCGGTTCACTGACTGAGCGTCTACACCCGGCGTCCCCCCGCTGGCTCTACCGATCCGCCGTCGGCGGCGCCAGATCCGCCTCCTCGTCATCGTCTTCCTCCTCGTCCTCCTCGTACTGCGGCGCTATTCGCCACTTGAAGTAGACGGTCCAGCCGACCGAGACGACGCCGAACAGGGCGACGACGAAGGGCGTGAGCGTCGGCGCGTCCGCGGGCGTCGAGAGCCAGAGCGCGCTGATCATCACCCCGAAGGTGTAGACGAGCACCGCGACGTCCGTCGACTCGATGTCCATACCCGCCCTCTGGAGCGCGGGGGCAAAGAACTGGCGTTCGCCGGCGGCCCGGCGGTCCGAGCCGGACGAACGCGCGACGACCTCTCGTAGACGTTCGAACACGTGGCTCGGACGGTCGCGGGCCGCCGTCCGATCGACCGTGCGACCGCTCTCGAGGTCCACGAAATCGCTCGACGCTCGCAAGCTCGCTCGTCCCGTCGCCCTCGCTCGTCCACGTCGGTCGAGCGCGGGGGATCGCCCGCCGTCGAGACCGGAACGTCGTGACGGATGTATGTGGTTTTCTCCGGTAGTGTAGCAACGCTTATTCTCCGGCGGGGACGGACCACTCAGTATGCACCGGACCTTCGAGACGACGACGGAACGGCGCCAGCGGACCCTCGACGGGCCCTGGGAGTTCGTCACCGACTCCGACGACGAGGGGCGGGAAGCGGGCTATCACGAGTCGTTCCCCTCGGCGCAAGCCGGCCGGCTGGCAGTACCCAGTTCGTGGAACGCACGCACAGAGCACGCCGACTACGTCGGTCCGGCGTGGTACCGCCGGACGTTCGACCACCCCGAAGCGGGATCCCTGCTGGTGACCTTCCACGGCGTCGCCCGCGAGGCCACGGTGTTCCTCGACGGGGAGGAACTGGCCGCTCACGACGGCGCGTTCACTCCGTTCACCGCGCTCGCCCGCGGTCTGGAGGCGGGCGAACACGAGCTGGTCGTCCGCGTCGACAACACCAGGTCCCCGACGACCGTGCCCCACGAAGACGTGGACTGGTTCCCCCACGGCGGGATCTACCGCGAGGTGGTCCTCGAGTCGGTCCCGGACGTCTACGTCCGGAACCTCGCCGTCGAGTACGACCTCGACGGCGACGACGCGACCGTCGACGCGGAGGTGACGCTGAACAACCTCGGCCCGCGGCCGGCCGAACCCGAGCTCGCCGTCTCCGTGGGGGACGAGACCGTCGCCGAAGCCGTCGAGGTCGACGGGATGGACGCCGAGTCGCGAACGCTCTCGCTCGACCTGTCGGACGTCGACCGGTGGGCTCTCGACGACCCGACGCTATACGACGTCGAGGCGCGACTCCGCGGCGAGCAGGCCGACGAGCGCGAGGGAGACGTGTTCGCCGACGACGTGCGCGACCGGGTCGGGTTCCGCGAAGTGAGCGTCGAAGGTCGCGAGATCCTGCTCAACGGCGAACCGGTCTCGATCGCGGGCGTCAACCGACACGAGGAACACCCCGACTGGGGCGCCGCCCAGCCGTTGCAGGTCCAGCAGCGCGACCTCGACGCGATCACCCGGGCGGGCTGTAACGCCGTCCGCTGTTCGCACTACCCGAACCACCCGCGGTTTCTCGACCTGTGCGACGAGGCGGGCGTCCTCGTTATCGAGGAGCTCCCGCTCTGGCAGGTCGACGAGGGGTCGATGGCCGCCGTGCAGGAGGCCGCCCAGCGGACGCTCATCGAGATGATCGAACGCGACCGCCACCACCCCTCGATCGTCGCCTGGAGCCTCTCGAACGAGTGCGCCAATCACCACCACTCGCTCGTCGACGCGACCCGCCAGCTCCGCGGGATCGCCGACGGGCTCGACGAGTCGCGACCGATCACGGTCGCGTCGAACACCGGCTTCGAGGGCGAGACCGACCGCGTCTTCGACCTGTGCGATTTCCTCTGCGTCAACGCCTACTGGGGCTGGTACCGGGACGACGGCGACTGGGAGAGCCAGCTCGACCGCATCGAGGCGGAGTACGGCGAGAAACCGATCGTCGTCTCGGAGTTCGGGGCCGGAGCGATACCGGACGAGCGGTCCCACGAGGGCCGGAAGTGGTCCGAGTCCTACCAGGCCGAGTTGATCGGCGACTGCGTCGACCTGTTCGCCGAACGCGACAGCGTCGCCGGCTTCACCGTCTGGCAGTTCTGCGACACGCTCGCGAATCCCGGCGACGCGATGTCCCGGCCGCGCTCGCACAACAACAAGGGCATCCTCGACGAGTACCGCCGTCCGAAGGACGCGTACCGCACGCTCGCGGACCGCCTCGCCGACCGCGAGTGAGTCGGCCGATACCCCGGGGTAGGATCCCGTATCGATTATTCCGAACGTAATTCCCTATCTATGGAGGTCCGTTCGGCTCAGTCGCGTTCGGCCGTGCACTGACGCTCACACGACCGTTCGGCCGGTAGCCGACCAATCGCGACCGACTCACAGAACTCGGACCGGGAGACCAGTTGCCTGCTGGAGCGGGACTCGTCTCCACTCCGTCGGAACGAACGGATCGAGTTCCGTCTGTCCGCCACCTCACTGGAGATACCTGCCCGGTGGTCGACACACCGATCCGCGACGTATCTCGTGTCTCGAGGTTCTGTATGATAGAAGTTCGTTCGGATATCGAGCTCGGACTTCGGTCTACGGTGCCACAGGTTCCACCGAGTGGGACGGTCGGACGGCCCGGCGAAGCCGTCGGTCGAGGGGCGTCATATCGCTCACCGGGGCGTACGCTGAGAAGTGGAGACGGTGGGTCACTCGGCGGGTTCTGGCGCGAGGTCGCCGGCATCGACCATGGCTTCGAGCGGGTTGTCCTCGACCTCGAGGGGGAACTCGACGCGCCCGCGCCGGCGCGCGGACTCCCAGGCGCCGAAGATGAGCTCCGTGGCCACGAGGGCGTTTCGCGCGCACAGTTCCGAGGGGTCGCCGGTCTCGACGGCTTCGACCACGTCGGCGATCGCTCGGGGAATGAACCCGTCGCCGTGGAGACCCTCCTCGCAGTCGACGGTCACCCAGTCCTCGCCGTCGCGGCGATAGCGGAGCGGGACGGACGAGCCGATGCCGCCGGGGCCGACCTCGATCACGCCCTCGGTGCCGACCAGCCGGTTGTGACAGGCGACCGTCTCGCTCCCCTCGCCGGTCGTCGCGAGGCCGGTCACGCCGTTCTCGTAGGCCCACTGGACGACGGCGTGGTTCTCGTTGTGCGCGCCGAAGAGGACGTTCTCCTCGCGGTAGTCGACGTTGGCGAGCACCCAGTCGGCGACCACCTCGTCGTTGTAGTATGAACAGAGGTCGAAGGAGTGGCTCCCGTAGTCGTAGACGTTCGGCGCCGAGAACTCGACGCGCTCCAGGTCGCCGATCTCGCCGTCGTCGAGCAGGCGCTTGGCCTCGCGGAACGGTTCGCCAAACCGGCGCTGGTGGTTGAACGTCAGGTGGACGCCGTGGCGGTCGGCCTCCTGGGTCATCGTCCGCGCCTCGCCGTAGGTCCGCGACATCGGCTTCTCGCAGTGGACCGCCTCGACGACGCCGCTCCTGATACAGCCGATCGAGATGTCGGCGTGGATCGACGGCGGGACGGTCACGCTGACGATATCGGGTTCGACGACTTCCAGCATCGCCTCGTAGTCCTCGAAGACCCGGTCGTCGCCGATGCCGTACTCCGCCGCGAAGGCCGCCGCGTTCTCCTCGACGATGTCCGCGACCGCGACCAGTTCGACGCCGTCGACGGCCTCGTAGCCGTCCGCGTGCCGATACCCCATCGCGTAGCCCTCGCCGCTGGGGTGTTCCGGGTCCGGACCGGCGCCGATCACCGCTGCCGTGTACGTCATACCCCCTCCAGACGCGAAGCCGGCAAAAAGATACTGCCGCGAGCGAGTCCTTCCGGGACCGCCGGAGACGGTGAGCGGGAGACCGCTACACGTCGACCCACTCGCCGGCGTCGTCGGACTCCTCGACGGCGGCCAGCAGTTCCTGGACGCGGTAGCCGTCCTCGAACGACGGCGAGTGGTCCTCGCCGGCCGCCGCCGCGGAGAGGAACTCGTAGTTCTCGTGGACGAACGTGTGCTCCCAGCCGATGACGTGGCCCGGCGGCCACCAGTGGTCGATGTACGGGTCGTCGGGGTCGGTGACGTTGATCGTCTGGAACCCGCGGTCGCCCTCGGTGAGCAGTTCGAGTTCGTTCAGCCGTTCGAGCGAGAAGGCGAGGCTGCCCTTCGAGCCGTTGATCTCGATGCGGTGGTCGTTCTTCCGGCCGGTGGCGAACCGCGAGGCCTCGTAGGTCGCCATCGCGCCGTTCTCGAACTCCGCCTGAGCCGTGTAGGCGTCGTCGACGGTCACCTCGCGCGTCTCCGTCGACTCACCGCCCGACCCCTCGAGCGAGCCTTCGTCGCCGCCCGGCACGGGTCGTTCGTCGACGAACGTCTGGAGGTGGCCCGAGAGGCGGGCGATGTCGCCGGCGGCGTCGCCGACGAGGTATCGCGTCAGGTCGATCGTGTGCGCGCCGAGGTCGCCCAGCGCGCCCGACCCGGCGATCTCCTTCGAGTTGCGCCACGACCACGGCGCCGTCGGGTCGACCAGCCAGTCCTGGAGGTACTGCCCGCGGACGTGGTGGATCTCCCCGAGCTCGCCCGCGTCGATCAGGTTCTTCGCGTACCGGATCGCGGGGATGAACCGGTAGTTGAAGGCGATGCCCGCGGTGGCCTCGGAGTCGCGCGCGGCGTCGCGCATCCGCTCGGCGTCTTCGAGGGTGTGGGCCAGCGGCTTCTCGCAGAAGACGTGCGTGCCCGCTTCGAGCGCGGCGATCGAGGGCTCCGCGTGGACGTTGTTCGGCCCGAGGTCGTAGAACACGTCGACCTCGTCGACGACGTCTTCCCAGTCGGTCGCGTAGCGCTCGAAGCCGAGCTGGTCGGCCGCCTCAGAGAGCGCTTCCTCGTCGCGCCCGACGAGCACGTCCCGTTCGACGGCCGGGGCCTCCGGGAAGAACATCGGCAGGCGCGCCAGCGCGTTGGCGTGAGCCTTCCCCATGAAGCGGTACCCGAGGACGCCGACCGAGAGGGGTTCGTCTGTCATCTCGGTCACCTCAGGCCCAGTAGGCGTCGCCCGGCGTCGTCTCGAACACGGAGCGCTGGAGGACGTCGATGGCCTTCTCCAGCCCCTCCCGGGAGGAGGTCAGCGAGTCCTCGTGCTCGATGGAGAGGGCGCCGTCGTAGTCGATCATCCGCAGCGTCGAGACGACGTCCTTCCAGAACTCCTCGCCGTGGCCGTAGCCGATCGAGCGGAACAGCCACGACCGGTCCGGTTCCTCCGTGTACGGTTCGGTGTCGAGGACGCCCTTGACTCGAGAGTTGGCCTCGTAGACCTTCGTGTCCTTGGCGTGGAAGTGGTGGATCGCGTCCTCCTCGCCGAGGAAGCGGATGGCGTCGGTGATGTCGATCCCCTGCCAGAACAGGTGGGAGGGGTCGAAGTTCGCCCCGATATACTCGTTCGTGCGCTCGCGCAGTTCGAGCATGCCCGTCGGCTCGTAGACCAGCATGTTGGGGTGCATCTCGATGCCCACCTTCACGTCGTGGTCCGCGGCGTGCTCGGCGAGGTCCGACCAGTACTCCTCGGCGACCTCCCACTGGTACTCGTGGGCCTCGTGGTGTTCGCCGGGCCACGGCGCCGTGACCCAGTTGGGCACCTCGTCGTTCGGGCCGCCCGCCGGCAGCCCCGAGAAGGTCGTCACCGCGTCGACGCCGAGCTGGTCGGCCAGCGTGATGGCCTCTCGGAGCTCGGTATCGGCCTCCGCCGCGCGCTCCTCGTCGGGGTGGAGCGGGTTGTTGTGCGTCGCGAGCGCCGACACGTAGAGGTCGTGCTCGTCGAGCAAGTCGTGCAGTTCGGCCTGTGCGTCGTCGTCGTCGAGGTACTCCTCGCGCGGGAGGTGGTCGTCGCCGACGAAGCCGCCACAGCCCAGTTCGACCGCGTCGACGCCCTGATCGGACAGGTACGCGAACGCGTCGTCGATCGATTCGCCGCCCAGCGCGACCGTGAGGACACCTACGTCCATGTGCGTTCCTCTCACACGAACGCTCAAAAACTCTTGCGATGCCGGTACCCCTCGCCGTCTGACGGTCTGAACGACCGTACCGGCCTCGCAGGAATTAAATAGTGGGTATTCATCACACAGTACAGAGCATGAGATACTTCCGAGTTGACCGCGAGACCGGCCAGCGGCTGGTAGCGGTCGACGGCGATACGGCGTACGATCTCACGAGCGCGCCCGACGGTCCGAGCACGGTGGGGGAACTGCTCTCGACCGCCGGTGACGCTCGTCGGGGACTCGACGAGAGCGCCGAGGCGTACCTGGACGACGCCGAGGTGATCGATCTCGAGGAGACCGAGGCGGGTCTGCCCGTCGAGCCGCCGGAGGTGTGGGCCTCGGGAGTCACCTACCAGATCAGCGAGGAGGCTCGCCAGGAGGAGAGCGACAAGCCCGACGTCTACATCGACGTCTACGAGAGCGAGCGCCCGGAGGTCTTCTTCAAGGCGACGCCGAGTCGCACCGTCGGTCCGGGCGAGCCCGTCGGCATCCGCGGCGACTCCACCTGGGACACGCCCGAGCCGGAACTCGCCGTCTTCCTCTATCGCGGGGAGATCGTCGGGTTCACCATCGGTAACGACATGTCCAGCCGCTCGATCGAGGGGGAGAACCCGCTCTATCTCCCGCAGGCGAAGGTCTACGACCGCTGTGCCGCCCTCGGACCCTGCGTCACCGCCGCCGGAGACATCGACGACCCCCACGACCTGGAGATGACGATGCAGATCCACCGCGACGGCGAGGTCGTCTACGAGGGGACCACCAACACGAACCAGATGGTCCGCACCTGCGAGGAGCTCTCCTCCTATCTCACCCGCCACAACGTCGTCCCCGACGTGACCGTTCTGATGACCGGAACGGCGCTCGTCCCTGAGGGCGATTTCACCCTGCAGGAGGGCGACGACGTCGAGATCGACATCGAAGGGATCGGGACGCTCACCAACCCCGTCACGACCGTCTGATCGGCGGAACATTTTCTCGGACCCGAATCAATTTCTGAACGGGCGTTTCCAGATGCAGAACGGTTATTACGAGCGGGAGATAGTAGCCTCCTATGGCTCAGTCCGCGCGGAACACGGTCAAATCGGTCGAACGGACGTTCCGGATCGTCGGCGGTCTGCAGGAGCTCGGCGGGGCCGGCGTGACGGAGCTGTCGACGCACCTCGACCTCCCGAAGAGCACCGTGCACAACTACCTCAGCACCCTCGAACAGGAGGCCTACGTCGTGAAGGCCGACGACGAGTACCGGATCGGGCTCCGGTTCCTCGAACACGGCGCCTACGCTCGCAACCAGTCGCAGATCTTCGAGATCGCGCGGCCGGAACTCGACCGGCTGGCGAGCGAGACCGGCGAGCTCTGTAACCTCCTCGTCGAGGAACACGGCAAGGGCACGTACCTCTACCGGACCCGCGGCGAGAACGCCGTCCGCGTCAAAGAACACGTCGGGAACCGCGTCTGTCTCCACAGCACCGCGCTCGGGAAAGCGATCCTCGCGCACCTCTCCGCGGAGCGCGTCGACGAGATCATCGACCGACACGGGCTTCCCGAGACCACCGAACGGACCGTCACCGACCGCGACGAACTGTTCGACACCCTCGCCGAGATCCGCGAGCGCGGCGTCGCGTTCGACGACGAGGAACGCCTCTCGGGCCTGCGCTGCGTCGCCGCGCCCGTCCTCAGCAACGACGACCGCGTCCTCGGCGCGATCAGCGTCTCCGGCCCCTCCCACCGCTTCGAGGACGAGCGGTTCCGCGAGGAACTTCCCAAGCGCGTCCTCGAGACCGCCAACGTCCTCGAACTCAACGTCACGTACTCGTGAACCCGACCTGACGACATCGATATACGAACTTGGATACGACAGAATAAACACAGTATCGGCCGCTGTTCCGGGCCGACACCATCTATTTGACAGAACGACTGATTCAACCGCTAGAATCCGGTTTCCCGGCGTTCCCCAATCGATCGTCTGCGGTAGTGTTCAGAATCGCATCGAATCTCCAGACGCGCAATTATCCGGTCTAAATCTCTCGAAACGCCGATTGTCAGACCGTGTCGATCGAAACGCTCGATCGGTGCGAGTGAGAGACCTCCGAACAAGTAGTAAACTGTTTTTCTGATATGATCCGGACTAGTGGTCTCGTCGGTGGCGCGAGACGAAACCCCCTTTGCGGCTGGCCGTCAACCGGGAGCCGTGACAGACGACGAGGGCGACGCGCCGCTGGACCGGTTCCACGAGGCGGTCGAGCGGGCGGGGAGCCCGGTCCTGACGACGGAGGAGATCGCGCGCCGACTGGACGAACCGAGGGCGGACGTCGAATCGTGGCTCGCGGACCTCGAACGGGCCGGCGGGGTCGTCGGTCGCGACGTCTCGCAGGACTCGACGGTGTGGTATCCGGCGGAGTGGACCGACTACGCCGACCGCGAGCGGTTCGTCGTCTTCCCGGACCGGCGACAGATCGTCGTCGACAAGCCCGCGCAGTTCACCCGGGCGCAGCTCTCGCAGTTCGCCCGACTGGTCGACACCAACGGCGAACAGGGCTACGTCTACGAGGTCGACGATTCGGACGTGTGGCAGGCGCCCTACGACGACGTGGAGGGCCTCCTCGCCACGGTCCGCGACGTGTTGCCCCAGCGATACCCGGACCTGGAGGAGTGGATCGCCGAGCAGTGGAAGCGCGCCCACCAGTTCACGCTCCGCACGCACGAGGACGGCTACACCGTGCTCGAGGCCGCGACGGAGAACCTGATGGGCAACGTCGCCCGGCAGAAACTCGACGAGAGTCACCTGCGGGCCCCCATCTCCGACACGGAGAGCTGGGTCGCCGAGGAGGCCACCGCGGAGGTCAAGCGCATCCTCTACGAGGCCGACTATCCGGTCCAGGACGAACGCGACCTCGAATCGGGCGACCCGCTCGAGGTGTCCACCACGCTCGAGTTGCGGCCCTACCAGCACGACTGGGTCCAGCGGTTCGTGGAGACGAAGTCGGGCGTCCTCGCCGGCCCGCCGGGCAGCGGCAAGACGGTCGCGACGATGGGTATCCTCGAGCGCGTCGGCGGCGAGACGCTGATCCTCGTCCCGAGCCGCGAGCTCGTCCGCCAGTGGCGCGACGAACTGCTCGCGCACACGACGCTCGAAGAGTCCCAGATCGGCGAGTACCACGGGGGGACCAAGGACGTCCGGCCGGTGACCATCGCGACCTACCAGACCGCCGGGATGGACCGCCACCGCCACCTCTTCGACTCCCGGGAGTGGGGGCTCATCGTCTACGACGAGGTCCAGCACGTCCCCAGCGACGTCTACCGGCGCAGCGCGGACCTGCAGACGCGTCATCGGCTCGGGCTGTCGGCGAGTCCCGTACGGGAGGACGATCTGCAGGAAGAGATCTTCACGCTCGTCGGCCCGCCGATCGGCACCGACTGGGACGCGCTGTTCGACGAGGGGTTCGTCGCCGAACCGCGCGTCGAGATCCGGTACGTCCCGTGGACCGACGACGACCACCGCAACGAGTACGTCGGCAGCGAGGGCCACGAGCGCCGCCAGATCGCCGCCTCGAACCCCGCGAAGATAGAGGAGACCCGGCGCATCCTCACCCGGCATCCCGAGCAGAAGGCGCTCGTGTTCGTCGACTACCTCGACCAGGGGCGGGAGCTGTCGGCCGCGCTCGACGCGCCGTTCGTCAGCGGTGACACGCCCCACCACGAGCGCGAGCGGCTGTTCCAGCAGTTCCGCGACGGGTCGCTGGACACGCTGGTCGTCTCCCGCGTCGGCGACGAGGGCATCGACCTCCCGGACGCCTCGCTGGCGGTCGTCGCGTCGGGACTCGGCGGGTCGCGCCGCCAGGGGACCCAACGCGCCGGGCGGACGATGCGCCCGGCGGGCAAGGCGCTGATGTACGTCCTCGCGACGCAGGGCGCCCGCGAGGAGGAGTTCGCCCGCCGACAGATGCGGTATCTCGCCGGCAAGGGCGTGCAGGTCCAGGAGCGGACGGTCGACCGCGACGACGACTCGGAGGAACCCGAGGAGCCGGCCGAGACCGACGGCGACGACGGACCGGAGCGGTCCGACGCGACGGACGAGACCGACGGGACGGGATCGGCGGGCGCCGACGGAAACGCGGGCTGAGAGATGCGAACATGTTCGGCACCAGGGGTTCGCACGCTCGGCGCGTATCTGTACCTATGTCAGTCAGCCACGACGACGTCGAGCCGGTGACCGACCGCGTCCACGACAACTCCTGGTCCGCGAACCTGGAGAAACCCCACCACGGCGAGGACCGCGAGCTGGTCGTCGCCCACGCGCTGGACGCCGTGGAACACACCGCGCCGGGCAACCACGTCAACCTCGTCTCACACGGCGACCACGGTCACCCGGAGTCGTACCTCTACGGGGAGTTAGACGAGGCGTTCGGCGACGCCGTCGAGTACGAGTACGTCGAACAGTGCGGCTGCGGCGGCCACGTCACGCGCGTCCACGTCGAGGAATCGGTCTGAGCGTCGCGACCGACCGCCGAGCCGGAAGCGGCGCGTCGGAGCGGGGCAGCCCTCACTCCTCTTCGAGCGCGACCTCGGCGCGCTGAGCGCGTTTCTCTTTCACGTCGTCGATGAACGAGTCGACGGAGACGCGCTTCTCGCCGATCGTCGCGCCGACGATGGCGCCGAGGGCGCCGCCGGTGCTGGCCGCGTTGCGACCGAACAGCCCTCCGATCCCGGCGCCGACGGCGGCGCCCATGGCTGCGTAGCGAGCTCGGCTCAGGATCCGCTTGAGTCGTTTCTGCATACACCACGTTTGGCGGATCCCGCAGATAAATGTGGCCCTCCGGTACGTTTCGTGCATGACAGCCTCTGCCATACGTGGAAAAATTTAATATATTCCCCCGCAGACGTATCGAGTACGTTCCACCGCTACGGTGGAGCGGTGATCCCGAATGCTCGACTATATCGCGTCACCGATGCTCGCCCGGGGGTCCGGCTCCCAGGGGAGCGTCGGGTGCGCCGAGTCCGCCGTCGTGGCGGATTTCGGCGCGGTGAATCCCAGCGGGGAGGATCTCGCGATTGGTCGGGCTGCCGGGGGTAACCGCCTGCTCGAACCGACCGTCGCCGCGTGAACCCTCGCGGGCCGCCCGGGCTCCCAGTCCGGTGACGGCCGTCGGTTCGAGCCGATCTCGGCTCTTCCTGTGAACCCGACGTCGTAGCCACCGGCCCGACCCGCGCGACGACAGGTCTCGAAGCACCGACCGGGCCGTCCTCCGCGGTCCCGACGACCGACCCGCACGCGGCTCGCGTCTCCCGCGTCGGCGCCGACCGAGGTGGCCGTCGCCGTCGGCGGCGTCGCGGGGACGCGAGTCGGCGAGATAGCGACAGCGCCGGCGATGTCGAGAGGCATCACCGGCGCTCGACGCCCGCACGGCGGCCCCACGCGGGGCGCGCGTTCGACTCGCGCCGGGCGTCCTATGGCAGTCCATGCCACAACTGCGGTGGAATCGACGGCGGAAGTCGAACTGTGGGTCCCCCGGGACACCATGGCCGACCTCGAGAGCGGCGTTCGGGCCGTCCTCGCCGACGTCGACGGGGTCGAGGCGGCGGAGGTCACCGGCGTGACCGACGTCACGCCCCGGGCGACGGACATCAAGGTCACGGCGACGGTCTGGGTGGTCCTCTCGGACCACGCGCCCGAACGCGACGCCGTCGGCGAGACGCTCGAGGACGGTTTCGGTATCATGGACGCGGACGTCCTGGTCGCCGACCCCGCCGACGCGTGATCGGCGACAGCTACCGACGGCGGCCCGCACGCCGGGTCGCCGCGGCCCCTCGCTCTCCGCGGTCACAGCGGTGTGGCGCCGGCCCCGCGCCGGAGCGGCGGGTTCGATCCCCGCCGGAGAGCCTGGTGAGAGCCATGTTGTGCATCATCGCGCCGGAGTACGCGTCGGCCGACGAGGAGCGACGGCACCGCTCTGCCGAGGAAACGACGACCGAAGACGACGGTTCGGACCGCGACGTCGAACCGGCCGGTGAGGACGGGGCCCCGACGGCGGAGACCGTCTGACTCCCGCGACGTCGCCCTCAGGCCGACCAGCGGGCGTCCGACAGGGTCCGCTGGACGGCCTCCTCGCCGACGGCCTCGGCGAGCGTCTCGAAGCCGGCGCGCTCGCCGCGGTCGGCGGCGTTGGCGACCAGTCGGGAGACGATGAACTCCGGGGTCGACCGGCCGACGGTCTCGAACCGGGGCTGGTAGTCGACCTCCAGGTCGAGGTCGGGCGTCAGCCCCTCGGCGAAGATACCGTCGACGCGCGCCTCCGGCGGGAGCGGTTCGAGGTCGTCGGCGAGGTGGGTGACGAACACGCCCAGCGCCCCGCGGTCGACGCTCAGCCGAACCAGCCCGTGGAGCAGGTCGGCGGCGCTGCCCGGTTCGGTGATCGCCTCGAACTCGTCGACGAGCATCAGCGTCCGGCCCTCGTCGGTCAGCGGCGGGACGACCGACCGCAGCGTCGACTCGAGCACGCCGGCGTTGAAACTCGCGTGCCTGCGGTGGAAGACGACGGCGTCGACCACGCCAACCTCCGCGCTGTCGGCGGGCACGGGGAGGCCCATCTGGGCGAGCAGTTGCACCTGACAGAGCGTCTCGAGGAGGGTGGTCTTCCCCCCGGAGTTGGCGCCGGTGAGGACGGCGACGCGGTGGGCGCTCGGCGGCGCCGACGCCGTCGGCACGTCCAGCGCGTGCTCGCCGACGCCGTACGTGACCGGCTGGACGGGGACGCCGCCGGCCACCAGCGAGAGGTTGCGCGCGTTCTCGACGGCGACGGTCTCGCGGTCGACGAACGTCGGCCGACCGAGGTCGAACTCCGCGGCGAAGCGCGCGAGCGACACGTACAGGGCCACGTCGTCGACCGCGGTGACGGCGGCGTCGATCTCCCCGCGGGCGGTCTCGATCGTGTCTTCGAGACGGTCGGCGACCGCGGCCTCGCGCTCGTCGACGGCGGCCCGCAGATCGCCGGCCAGCGCGCGGAGCGTCTCGGCGACGAAGTCGCCGGCGTCGGTCGCTTCGCCGGGCATCGCCTCGCGCACTCGGGCGACCTCGACCGGCGTCTCGCTCGCGACGTGCCTGACGAGCGTCTCCCGGAAGTCGTCCGGCCCGCGGGCGCCCGACTGGACCGCTTCGGCGACGCTCTGGGGCGTCGCCGCCATGTCCTCGACGGCGGCCAGCGACGCGCGCAGCGAGTCGAGACGGTCGTCGGCGCCCTCGCCGATCTGGTCCCCACCCCGCTCGAGGCCGGCGAGCGCCGCCGCCGCGTCCGCGAGCGTCTCCTCGTCCAGTTCGGCGATCGGTTCGAAGACCCCCCCGGAGACGCCCGCCTCGGCGAGCGCCAGCGCGGTGCGAACGGCCGCGAGTTCGCCGCCCGCGGCGTTTTCCGCGAAGGCGTCCTCGACCGCCGCCCGAGTCCCCTCGTCGAGCGCGGTCCACGAGTCGCGCGCTTCGAGGACGCGGTCGATCCGCTCGGCCATCTCCGCGCGCGAGCCCAGCGGCGTGAGGATGCGGATCCGGCTGGCCGCGTCCTCGGTGAGCGCGTACTCGCCGGCCAGGTCGAGGATCTCCTTGTACACCTCGCGGGTGTCCCGCGTCGCGAGCACGTCCAGCGCCTCGCCGCCCTGTGCCCGCCGGAGGATGCGCGTCGCCCGCCCCTGCGAGAGCCCAGCGTCGACAAGCGCCCGGGTGTCCGCCGTCTCGATGGCCTCGACGGCCCGCTCGACGCCCAGTTCGTCGGCGAGCAGGTCCCGGGTCTTCGGCCCGATACCCCAGTAGTCCTCCAGTCGCATGCCCGGTGGGTGGCTCCCCGCCGGTAAAGTCGTTTCTCGTCGGTGCCGGTCGCTCGCCCGCGCGGTCCGCGTCGGCGTCGCTCCCGACCTCGCGGGTTTCATATCGCCCGCTTCCGTCTGTCAGGACATGGCAGACCCGGACAGCGGCGACGAACCGGCCGACGGCGCCGAAGCGTCGAGGCCCCTGCACGACGCCGACGCGGCCGAGGGCGACGAGACCCGCGAGTTCCCCTGTCCCGAGTGCGGCGAGCCGCTCCCCGACGGCGCGCGGTTCTGTCCCGGCTGCGCGACGCCGATCGGGGAGAACGGGGAGGCGGTCGAGTGGTCGGAACTCGACGGGCGCTTCGCGGACCGCTCCCGGGAGTTACTCGCCGACCGTGCCGGCAAGCGGCGGGCGTCCGGGCGCGTGATGGTCGTCGCCGGAGTCGCGGTCGCGCTCCCGCTCGCGCCGCTCGGGCTCTTCCTCGTCAGCACGGTGTCTCGCCTCTCCGTCTGGACGGCTCCGCTGGTCCTCCTCGGGAGCTGGCTCGCCCCCGCGGCGTACCTCGCTCGCGCCCGCGTCCCGGCCGAGTCGTTCGCGCGGAGCTGCTACCTGATCGCCGTCGGCACGGCGCTCGTCCCGGTCGCGCTCGCCGCCGGCGACAGCGGGCTCGCGGCCGCGAACGCGGAGGTCGGGATGGCCGGAGTCACGGCCGTCTCGCTCGTCGTCGCCGGGCTCGCCGCGGTGCTGGGCCGGTACGTCGACCGGCGGGCCTCGGAGCGAAGCCGCGACGTGCGATCCTTCGAGGAGTCGCGCGACGGATGAGCGGCGTGTCGCCGGGAGTCGCGGCCCGCCGGCGGAGCCGTCAGACGGATTCTCGCGAGACAGTCCGGGATCGGCCGCACGCGGCCGTGCGGTCGACCGGGGAACCGCTCGCAAGAATCCGTCTCAGTCGAACATCCCGGTGGACATGTACCGCTCGCCGCTGTCCCAGTAGATCGTCACGACCAGCGGGTCGTCGACGTCGTCGTCCGCGGCGAGCCGGCCGGCGACGCGCTTCGCGACGAGGTTCGTCCCGCCGGAGGACTGCCCGACGAGGATCCCCTCCTCGCGGGCGAGGCGGCGACACTCCTCCTCGGCGGCCGCGAGCTCGACCGTCTCGACGTCGTCGAGCAGGTCCCGATCGAGGTTGTCGCTGACGAACCCCGGCCCCATCCCCTGGAAGTCGTCCTCGCCGGCCTCGCCCGTCGTGAGCACCGGGTTCTCGGCCGGTTCGACGCCGACGACTTCGAGGTCGGGGAACGCCTCTTTCAGGCGTCGACCGGTCCCCGAGATGGTACCGCCGGTGCCGATGCCGGCGACGAAGGCGTCGATCTCCCGGTCGCCGACCTGGTCGAGGATCTCCGGTCCCGTCGTCCGGTAGTGGGCCTCGGGGTTCGCGGGGTTCTCGAACTGGCGGAGCTGGACGTAGCCCTCCTCGGACTCGAGCTCGTCGGCGCGGTCTTTCGCGGCGGAGATGTCGCCGTCGACGAGTTCGATGTCGGCGCCGTAGGCCCGCATGATCTGGCGACGCTCGGGGGACTTCGAGGACGGCATGACCACCGTCACGTCGTAGCCCTTCGCGGCGCCGACCATCGCGAGGCCGATGCCGGTGTTGCCGCTCGTCGGTTCGACGATGGCGTCGCCGTCGGCGAGCGTCCCGTCGCGCTCGGCGGCCTCTACCATCCCCTTCGCCGGTCGGTCCTTGGCCGACCCGCCGGGGTTGAACGATTCCACCTTCGCCGCGAGAGTCGCGCCCTCCGGGGCGGAGACCTCGACCAGCGGCGACCCGATGGTGTCCAGGATGCTCGCGTTCACTGCTCGCGGGTACGGCGCCGGCACGTAAATGGACCATGACAGCGGCAGGTCGTGCTGGCGTCCGCGACGCGCCCTCGATACCGGCCCGTCTCGCGGTTCCCGAGTTTTCTATTGCAGGCAGAATCCGCATGCGCCCCACAGTACAACGAACGAGTGACCCGGCCGGCGGAGCGGCCGCCGGTCGGTGAACGCTATCCACTCACCCATGTCCTACAACGATCCCAACAACCGCGGTCGGCAGAACCAACACGACCAGCACCGCGCCCAGTCCGTCGGCGGGCAGCACTCGGCCCACTCCCAGCAGCGCGACGCGCAGGGCCAGTTCGCCGGCCACCAGGGCCAGCAGCACTCCCAGCAGCAGGGTCAGCAAAACTACCAGCAGCAGGGCCGACAGCCCCAACAGCAGGGTCAGCAGTACTCCCAGCAGGGTCAGCAACAGTACGGGCAACAGGGCCAGCAGAACGTCCGGCAGGATCGACAGAACTACCAGCAGCAGGGCCAGCAGCGCACCCAGCAGGGTCAGCAGAACTACCAGCAGCAGGGCCGACAGCCCCAACAGCAGGGATACGTCCCCGCCAATCAGCAGCCGAGCAGCCAGGAAGCCGGCTTCCCCGGGAAGCAGGGCCGGGGTGCGGACCAGGGCGCCCAGGACCAGCGCCACTCCCAGCAGTTCCGGCAGGAACACCGCCAGATAGCCAACCGACTCCCCCGAAACGAGTCCGGCCAGTTCGTCTCCCCTAACCAGCAGGGCCAGCAGCAGACCCACCAGCAGACCCACCAGCAGAGCCATCAGGGCCATCAGGATCAGCAGACCCACCAGCAGCGCCAGCAGCAGATGCACCAGCAGGGCCATCAGGGTCAACAGGCCCACCAGCAGCACCAGCAAGGCCACCAAGGCCAGCATGGTCACCAGTCGAACCAGCAGCACCAGCAGTCGAACCAGCAGCACCAGCAGCACCAGCAGTCGAACCAGCAGCACCAGCAGGGCCATCAGTCGAACCAGCACGGCGACGACGACCAGAGCGGCGGACAGGGCAACACGCAGGGCCTGACACAGGAGGCCCGCGAGCGCGGCGGCAAGCACTCGGCCCGGGAGCAAGACCGCGACGAGAACGGTCAGTTCACCGGCGATAACAGCTAACGGCGACAGCGAACGGCGCTCGAGCGCGGCGACGCGTTCGAGCGCCCGAGCCGGCGATGACGCGGCACGATACCCCGGAACGGGCGACACCTTTTCACGCGGTTCGCACGAACACCGACGCGTGACCGGGACTGTCACGGAGACCTACGCGGCCGCGCTCCGGCACGACATCGTCGACCTGCCGGCGGCGACGACGCGCGTCGGGGTAGTCAGGCGGCCGACGGGCTGGTTCCGCGCGCTCGTCGACGAGAACCGGTCCGCGCTCGGGCCGCCGGAGGCGCTGCTCTCGGAGACCGAGGAGCGTAGCGAGGAACTCCAGCGCCGGGGGCTCTGCGACGAAGAGGCACACAACGCCGCCTGGACGGAGACGGACTTCGAGTCGCGCTACCGCGACCACCTCGCGACCGACGAGGCGGCCGGCGAGGCGCTCGCTGACCTGTCCGACCGGGTTCGCGACGGCGAGTCCGTCGCGCTCGTCTGTTTCGAGGGGGACTCGAAGCGGTGTCACCGCCGGATACTCGACGAGGTACTGTGCGAGCGCGTCCGTGAGGGGTAAGGGGGCGACTATCGGCGGGTTCGCCCCGGCCGACCCCGCTCGAGGAGCGAACGGAGCGGTGTCGTTATCACGCCCGGGGCGCAAGAGCGTGGTATGTCACTGGAGACCATGGATCCGAACCCGGTGTGGACCGAGGAGGCCTACGCCGAGACGGTCGACGTGCTCGCGGCGCTGAAGGACGAACTCACGTACAAGGTGTGGGGGGGCGACTGGTGTATCGACTGTCGCTCGCAGCTGCCCGACTTCGGCGCGGCGCTCGCTGCCGCGGACGTCCCGGCCTCGCGCATCGAGGAGTACGCCGTCGAGAAGGAAGAGGACGGCACGAAAGTCGGTCCGATGGTCGAGGAGTACGGCATCGAGCGCATCCCGACGGTCGTCGTCGAGCGCGACGGGGAAGAGGTCGTTCGATTCGTCGAGGAGGAGCCGGTACCCATCGCCGTCTACCTCGCCCGCGAGCTCGACGCGACGGCCGAGTCGGCCTGATAGTGTTTATTGTAGCGATGTACCGGTACGCGCCGACCCCGTGGGCGGCGCGATCCGGCAATGGCCTACAAGAAACACTATGATACGGATTCCTGCAAGACGTACCGGGGTCGACCGCACGAGTACCTGCGGTCGACCGGGGAACCGCTCGCGACGATCCGTACGAATCGCCCGGTCCAGCCCGGCGCTCGTTCTCTCTGTCCGCACCCCCGTTAGGCCCCGTCGAACCACGACAGCGCCTCGCCCAGGTCGTGGTTCGGCGGCGAGCACGTCCGCGACCGACAGGCGTAGACGGTCGGCCGACCGTCGCGCGCCTCGCGACCGGCCCAGATCGGCGGCGCGTCGTCCAGGCCGAGCGCGTCGATCCACGGGTCGAGGTCGACCTCA
This sequence comes from Halosimplex sp., assembly GCA_042217395.1. GTDB lineage: Archaea > Halobacteriota > Halobacteria > Halobacteriales > Haloarculaceae > Halosimplex. Next base: position 11,424 of record JBDGSU010000174.1, on the reverse strand, counting down.
TCGGCCGGCCGCGGAGCGAGCAACCGACGGGGGACGTACGTCTCCGCGAGCGTCTCGCGCCAGTCGGACGGGACCTCGTCTGCCGCCAGCGTGAGCTCGCTGCTCCCGGTCCGGTAGGTGTCGGCGGCGAGCGCGAGCGACGGGTGCTGGAGCGGGTTCGACTCGACCCGGTCGCCGTGGGTGGCGAGCACGCCCGTCGCGATCGATCCGAACCGGTCGTGGTCGACGAAGCCGTCGAGTTCGAGCAGGAGCTCCGCCGCGACGCCCGCGCTCGACGGCGTCGACTGGTCCGCCAGCTCCTGTGGCCGGGCCACGAGCGACTCGCCGCTCTGCGGGGTGAAATAGAGCGTCTCCTCGCCGGCGTCCCAGAACTCGGCTTCGACCGCGTGTGCCAGGTCGAGGGCGAACGCGAGGTGGTCGATCTCGCCGGTCGCCTGGTAGGTGTCGAACGCGCCGCGAGCGAGGAACGCGTAGTCTTCGAGATAGCCCGGGATCGCGACGTCCCCGCCCTTGAACCGCCGGGAGAGCCGGCCCGTGTCCGCGTCCCAGAGGCGTTCGCGAGCGAAGGCGAGCGCGTCCACCGCCGGTTCGACCCACGTCTCGCCGTCTCGCGGACTTCGTCCGCTCGATCTGTCTGAGGCGCTACGCGCCTCTCCGTCGACCAGTGCCGCTTCGGCGAACGCGGAGATCGTCAGGCCGTTCCAGCCCGCGAGCACCTTCTCGTCGCGGGGCGGACGGGGGCGCTCCGCGCGGGCCTCGAAGGCGGCGGACTCCGCCGCGTCGAGGAGTCGTTCGACGTCGGCCTCGCTGCGGTCGTACTCGTCGGCCAGTTCCGCGACCGACGCCCGGCGCGTCAGGACGGTCTTCCCGCGCTCGAAGTTGCCCGACGCGGTGACGCCGTAGCGGTCGCAGAAGAGGTCGGCGGCGATTTCGAGATCGGCCTCGTCGAGGCCGGCGTCCGGGCCGAACGCCGAGACGGCGTCCGTTACTTCGGGCGGCGTCCAGACGTAGAAGGCCCCCTCCTCGCGTTCGCCCGGTTCGTCCCCGTCGGTCGGGACCCCGCTTTCGGCATCGAGCGTGCTGTAGAACCCGCCGTCGGGGTGGGTGAGTTCCCGCTCGACGAACGCCAGGGTCTCCCGGGCGGTCTCGCGGTAGCGCTCGCGGCCGGTGAACTGGTAGCCGGTGAGGAAGGCGCGGGCGAGTTCGGCCTCGTCGTAGAGCATCTTCTCGAAGTGGGGGACGACCCACTCGCGGTCGGTCGTGTAGCGGTGGAAGCCGCCGCCGACGTGGTCGTAGAGGCCGCCGTCGGCCATCGCGTCGAGCGTCTCGGCGACCACCTCCCGGTAGGCGTCGCGGCCGCCGGCGCGGTGGGCTCGCATCAGCGCGCGGAGCCGTCCGGGCTGGGGGAACTTCTGGCCGCGTCCCCAGCCGCCGAACTCCCGGTCGGCTCCGCGGAGGGCGGCGCTCGCGACCGTCTCGAGGACGCCGTCGTCGGGCGCGTCGCCCGGTCGGTCGGGCGTGGCCTCCAGGTCGCGCTCGATGGCCTCGGTCCACTGGCGGGCGCGGGACTCCATCTCCTCGCGCTCGTCGGGGTCGGCCCACGACTCGGCGATGTCCTCGAGCAGCTGACGAAAGCCCGGCGCGCCGCGCTTCGGTTCGGGCGGGAAGTACGTCCCGACGTAGAACGGTTCGCCCTCGGGGGTGAGCCACGCGTTGAGCGGCCAGCCGCCGCCCCCGGAGACCTGCTGGCAGATGCTCATGTAGACGCTGTCGACGTCCGGGCGCTCCTCGCGGTCGACCTTGATCGGGACGAAGTGCTCGTTGAGGAGTTCGGCGATCCCCTCGTCGGCGAAGCTCTCCTCTTCCATGACGTGACACCAGTGACAGGCGGCGTAGCCGATGGAGAGGAAGATGGGTTTGTCCCGCTCGCGCGCGGCCTCGCGGGCGCGCTCGTCCCAGGGTTGCCAGTTGACCGGGTTGTCGGCGTGCTGGCGGAGGTAGGGACTGGCCTCCTCGTCGAGGCGGTTGCGCGAGGCAGGGTCGGAGTCGCTCATGGCCGCGGCTACGCGGCAGACACCTAAAGGAGCCGCGACTGCGCACTGCCGATCGACGGCGGGCCCGCGCCGAGAGCTACGACTCCTCGATCCAGACGGTCTTGCGGTTGACGAACTCCTTCATGCCGATCTCCGAGAGCTCGCGACCGTACCCGGACGCCTTGACACCGCCGAACGGAACGCGGGGATCGGACTTGGTGAGCTGGTTGACGTAGACGCAGCCGGCGTCGATGCGACGGGCGACGCGCTCGCCGCGGTCGCGGTCCTCGGTCCAGACGCTGGCGCCGAGGCCGAACTCGGTGTCGTTCGCGCGAGCCACGGCGGCGTCCTCGTCTTCGACCTCGTAGACGGCCGCGACCGGGCCGAACAGCTCCTCGCTGTCGGCCGGGCACCCCTCGGGCACGTCGACGAGAATCGTCGGCGGGTAGTACGCCCCGCGGCGGTCCATCGGTTCGCCCCCCGTGAGGACCGTCGCGCCGGCGTCGACGCTCGCCTCGACCTGTTCGTGGAGCTCCTCGAGCAGGCCCCGGCGGGCCTGGGGACCCACGTCGGTGTCCTCGTCCATCGGGTCGCCGACGGTCAGCGACTCCACTTCGTCGACGAAGCGGTCGAGGAACTCCTCGTAGACGTCGGTGTGGACGACGAAGCGCTTGGCGGCGATACAGGACTGGCCGCCGTTGAGGTTGCGGGCTCACGCGCTGGTCTCCGCGGCGGCCTCGATATCGGCGTCGTCGAGGACGACGAACGGGTCGCTCCCGCCCAGTTCGAGGACGGTCTTCTTCAACCGGTCGCCGGCCGCCGACGCGACCGCTCGCCCGGCGGAACCGCTCCCGGTGAGCGTCGCCGCGCGGACGCGGTCGTCGGCGACGACGTCGTCGACTCGCTCGGCGGGGACGAGCAGCGACTGGAAGACGCCCTCGGGATACCCCGCCTTCCGGAGCACGTCCTCGATGGCTCTCGCGCAGCCGGGGACGTTGGAGGCGTGTTTCAGCACGCCGACGTTCCCGGCAGTGAGATAGGGACCGAGGAAGCGAAACACCTGCCAGAACGGGAAGTTCCACGACATCACCGCCAGCACGACGCCAAGCGGCTCGTAGACGGTCTTGACCTCGGTCCCCGGCGGGCTCGGGTGGTGGTCGGCTTCGAGGTACGCGTGGGCGTGCTGTGCGTAGTGCTCGCACAGCCACGCGCACTTCTCGACCTCCGACTCGGCCTGGGCGATCGGTTTGCCCATCTCCGCCGTCATGACCTCGGCGTACTCGCGCGCGTCCTCGCGCAGCACCTCGGCCGCCGACTGGAGGAGTTCCTCGCGCGCGGCAAGCGACCGCGCGCGCCACTCCTCGTAGGCGTCCCACGCGCCGTCGAGCGCCCGCTCGATCTCCGAACTGCCGGCCTCCTCGTAGCTGTCGATGCGCTCGCCGGTCGCCGGATTGACGGACTTCATCTCGATCGGGTATCGACCGCGAGACACTTATTTCGGCCCCCGCTCGCGCCGGTGCCGGTGACTCGACTCCAGCGACGGCGCGAATTGCATCGCCCGAACAGCAACCTTTAGGCTCCCACCGGGCCGGATATCCGCGTATGACCGAGACAGTCCTGCTGGTGGGCGGCGGCGGTCGGGAGCACGCGATCGCCCGGGCGGTCGCCGACTCCGAGGCGGACCTGTACGCCTGCGCGGGCAACCGCAACCCCGGTATCGCGCGCCTGGCCGACGGGTTCGAATCGCTCGAGACGACGAACCCGTCCGCGGTGACCTCGTACGCCCGCGAGGTCGACGCGACGCTGGCGGTCGTCGGTCCCGAGGCCCCGCTGGCGGCGGGCGTCGCCGACGCGCTCGACGACGCGGGCGTCTACGCGTTCGGCCCGCAGAAGTCCGAGGCGCGCATCGAGACCGACAAGGCCTTCCAGCGCCGCTTCATGGAGCGCCACGACATCCCCGGCTGCCCGGTCTTCGAGACCTTCGAGGACATGGAGGCCGCCTGCGAGTTCGTCGACGAGTTCGACGGCGATCTGGCGGTCAAGCCCGCCGGGCTCACCGGCGGCAAGGGCGTCCGCGTCACCGGCGACCAGATCACCAAGGCGGAGGCAAAGGAGTACATTCGGGAATCCGACTACGAGCGGATCGTCCTGGAGGAACGGCTGGTCGGCGAGGAGTTCACCGTCCAGGCGCTGGTCGCCAACGGCGACGTTCGGGTCACGCCCGCCGTGCAGGACCACAAGCGCGCCTACGAGGGCGACGAGGGGCCGAACACCGGCGGGATGGGCAGTTACTCCGACGCGACCCTGGAACTGCCGTTCATGACCGACGACGACTACATGGAGGCCGTCGACGTCCTAGAGGCGGTCGTCGACGCGCTGGAGGGGTACAAGGGCGTCCTCTACGGCCAGTTCATGCTCACCAGCGAGGGCATCAAGGTCGTCGAGTTCAACGCCCGTTTCGGCGACCCCGAGGCGATGAACACGCTTCCTGTCCTGAACACCGACTTCCTCGACGTGCTGACGGCCGCCCGCGACGACGACCCGCTCCCGCAGCTATCGTTCGCTCCGAAAGCGACCGTCTGCAAGTACGCCGTCCCCGAGGGGTATCCGACGGACCCCGCCAGCGGGGCGAAGGTCACGGTCGACGAAGAGAGCGTCGCAGCGGCGGCCGAGGGGACCGACGGCGAGGCGCTGCTGTTCTACGCGAGCGTCGACGAGCGCGACGACGGCATCTACACGACCACCTCGCGGTCGTTCGCGGTCGTCGGCGTCGCAGACACGATCGACGCCGCCGAGGCCATCGCGGAGGACGCGCTCGCCGCCGCGGGCGACGGCGTCCGCATCCGTCACGACATCGGCACGCCCGACCTCGTCCAGCAGCGCATCGACCACGTCCGCGAACTCCGCGGCGAGTAGGAACGGCCGGGACTGCGGTCGTCCCGGGACGCCCCGCGGTCACTTCACCTGAATGCCGCCTTTCATGCCCGTCCCCTCGTGCGGGGCGCAGTAGTAGGTGTACGTCCCCGGGGTGTCGAGCGTGACCGTGTAGGTCTCGCCCTTGTCCATGAGCTCCATCTCGCCGCCCGAGGTCCCGTCCAGACTCCCCCCGTCGGGCTGGCTGTTGGGCTTGACGTTGTGCCCCGGCGACTCGAACTCGAAGTGGACCGTCGTTCCGGCGTCGACGACCAGTTTCGTCGGTTCGAAGAGGAGGGCACCCTGCGGTCCGACCGCGACCGTCACTTCGCTCTCGCCCGTCGCGTCCTCGCTCCCCTGGACGGTCGCATCGTCGAGGTAGGACGGCCACGACGGCGTTGCTCCGTCGCCCCCGCCACCGTCGCCCCCGTCACCGCCGTCACCGCCGGTGTCGGTCGAACAGCCCGCGACCGCGCCCGCGGTCGCTATCGCTCCGATACTACCGAGCAGCCGCCGACGTCGAATCCCGTCCGTCATGACAGGGTGATTTGCACACCACCGAAAAGAGGGTTCGCAATTCGATTCGCCGTCAGCGGGGAGCGTCCCGGTCAGTCGGCCTCCCAGGCGCCGATATCTTCGGTCCGGAGTTCCGACTCGGAGTGCCACTGACGGGGCCTGAACGCGACGGCGACGCCGGCGACGTAGACGACCGCGACGACGCCGGTGACGACCGGACCAGGGATCATCCCAACCGCCGCGCTGGCCGGCCACGTGATCCCGGCGGCGAACGCGGTGACGCGGATCGCCCACGCCCCGAGAACGACGGTCCCGAGCGGGAGATAGATCCGGCGAAGGCGGTGGGCGAGGGCTTCCTCGAAGGGTATCTTGACCGTGGGGGTGCGGTAGTCGTCGGCGAGTTCGGCGCGCCAGTCAGGGTCGACCACGTCGCCGCTGGGGTCGAGCCCGTGCGCCCAGACGTTCTCCTGAATCAGTCGAACGCGGTGGCGCCAGACGTCGAACCCGCGGTAGCGGTGGGCCTCGATGCCGAGGAAGATGAGCAGCGCGACGAACCCGATGAGCACCAGGTAGTGGGGGTTGTCGGGGCTGGTGAACGCCCAGGTCAGGATGGCCGCGATGACCGTGACCGCCCAGTTGGTCGTGCGGTCGAGCCGTTCGCGCCAGCGCGTCATCCGATGGACCTCCCCGCGGTAGAGGTGTGCCATCGACGAACTCGGTGGCATCGACTCCTCGAAGAGACCTCGACCCACGTCGCGAGCCGCCGGGGCCCTCGGATCGGTCGGCCACTCGTCGTCCGGGCGCCGACCGAATCCGTCGTCGGTCTCTCGCGCCGCCCCCTCGTCGCTCGACCGTTCCCGCGGTTCGGACGGCTCCCGCGGTCCCGAGGCGGCGTCGCCCGCGTCGGGTTCCCCGGGATAGTCGTTCTCGGCGCGGCCGCCCTCGCGACCGTCGCCGTCGCGCCCGTCCCGGGTCATCGGATCACTCCGCCGGTTGCGGCTGAGCCTTCGAGTCGTACTTCTCGCGGAACTCGCCGATTAGCTGGCCCATCTGGGCGTACCAGTCGTTGAGAATCCGTTGCATCTCGTCGGCGATCTCGTCGGCGTCGGCGGCGTGGTAGACGTGGTAGTACCCCCCGTCGTCGTAGTTGACCTGCTCCTTGCCGATGAGACCCACCCGGAGCAGCCGCTGGACCGCCCGGTAGGCCGTCGAGCGCTCGCGGTCGACCCGCTCGGCCACCTCGTCGACCGTCAGCGGCTCGTCGCTCTCGACAAGCACCTCGAAACAGCGCCGGTCGAGGTCTTTCAGCCCGTGGAGACACTCCAGCAGCCCCTCGCACTCCATGTCCTTCCGTAACAGGTCGCCGATCGAATCTGCCATCGGACGACAGTAGGTCCCCGAGCCGCTTAAATTGCGAGGATTGTGCACGACCGATATACTCAGTCATCTGTCGGAGTGTGGGCCGTCTCACCGGCCTTCGACGACCGGGCGACGCCCTGGACGTAGGCGCCGGCGAACATGCCGGCGATCGCCCAGAGGATCGGGAGGTTGCCGACCCCGAAACTGGCGTAGGCCGCGCCGGGGCAGATGCCCGACAGCCCCCAGCCGACGCCGAAGACCGCGCCGCCGACGAGGACGTTCCGGTCGAAGGACTTCACCCGCCGCCCCAGCGGCTTCCCGGTCAGGAGACCCCGGCCGAGCAGCTGCGGACCGAGGCGGAAGACGACGCCGGTGACGAAGGCAGCGCCGCCCATCACCAGCAACAGCCCCAGGTCCTCGAAGCGGAGGAACCGGAGTACGACCTCCGGGTGGGTCATCCGGCTGACCGCGAGGCCGACGCCGAACACCATCCCGCCGAGGACGACGACGAGCGCGAACAGCGGGCTGCGTTCGTCGTTCGCTCCCGACATCAGGGGGTCACCCCCAGCGCGGCGACGAGCTGAGCCGTCCCGACGGCGACGGCGATGAAGGTCGCGACGTTGACGATAGAGGTCCGCGAGAGCGAGCCGACGCCGCAGACGCCGTGACCGGAGGTGCAGCCCTTGCCGAGGCGGGTGCCGACGCCGACGAGGAAGCCGCCGGCGAGCAGGCGCCACCACTGGACGTCGGTGGTGAAGAACGACCCGGTGACGAGCGCGTAGCCGAACGCGCCGGCGACGATGCCGACCGTGAACAGGACGCGCCAGTCCCGCGAGGCGGCGTACCGCTGGAAGCGCGAGGCGTCGGAGACGTACCCGAGCGTCGACTCGAGGAACGTGCTCGCCCCCGCGATGATGCCGGTCCCGAGGTAGATGACGGCGACGCCGAGCCCGATAAACAGACCGCCGAGCGCGTAGCTGACGACACCGTCCGGGAACAGGGGTGCGAGCGGTCCGAGGGGTACTGCGCTCATTGCCGCTGTAACGAGCGGCTCAGCCATGAGTCTCACGCTCAGTCACCGGTGAGCGACCCCTGGCTCGCCGCGCAGTTGTTCGGGCCCAGTTCCAGCTCGAACGCCTCCTCGTCGCCCACCGACTCCCGCCCGAGGTTCGTCGCGATGATCTCCTCGTAGTTCGCGGGCCGGGGCGGCATGTCCGCGAGCACGAGGTCGACGAACTCGGCTTCGTCCATCGTCAGCGCGTCCATCTCGGCCTTCAGGTCGCCGAGCCGCGCCGTGTACGTGCCGTCGGCGGCGGGGTCGGCCGCGTCGCCGAAGTGTGCGCCACCGACGACCACGTCGTCGTCGAGCGCGAGCACGCGCTCCTGCAGAGTCTCGTGGAGCTGCCGAGCGGCGTCCGGTGCGCCCTCGTCGCCCGACTCCAGGTCGGGCCGGGCGACGCTCTCGACGAACAGGCCGTCGCCGGTCAGCAGGAGGGCGTCGTCGACGAGGTAGGAGGTCATCCCCGAGGTGTGCCCGGGCGTGTGGACGACCTCGAGTTCGACGCCGCCGACGGCGTACGTCTCGCCGTGCGGGGCCGTCTCGACGCGCTCGCCGTAGGTGACGGGCCGGTGTTCGACGGCGGGTTCGGGAACGACGCCTACGGCGTCGGCGTCGTCGAGCGTTCGGACGCCCGAGACGTGGTCCGCGTGGACGTGCGTGTCGAACGCGTAGGTCAGATCGGCGTCGTACTCGGCGGCGTCCTCGCGGTATCGGTCCGCGAACGCCCGGAGCGGGTCGACCACGGCGGCCTCGCCGTCGCCGACCACGAGGTACGAGAGGCAGCCGCTCGAGGGCCGCTGGTACTGCAGGACGATCCCCTCGCCGTCGTACCCGGTCACTTCGCGGGCCTCGTAGATGCGGGCCCATCCCTGCATCCCGTCTTCGAGGTGTTCGACGTCGTAGCCGTCTTCGGCGAGGTTCGCGGCGACGAACTCGCTGGCGCCCCCCTTGGCGCAGACGACGGTGATCCGCTCGTCCTCCGGGAGATCACCGAGCAAGTCGCCGGGGTCGTACTCGTCGAGGAACTCGAAGTACGGGACGTTGTAGGCGTCGACGGTCTCGCCGTCGATGCGCCACTCCTCGAAGTCGCTCTCCATCCGCGCGTCGATGAGGGCCACGTCCTCGCCGGCCTCGATGCGGTCGCGCAACTGGTCCGGTTCGATCTCCGGCACGTCGACGTCCGGCACGTCGAAGTCGAATTCGTCCATAGGTGACGGTCGGTCGTACTCGACTCGTCCACTTAAGGGTTCGGATAGAATTTCACAAACCACACAATACAACCATCTCCGAAACGGACGGAAACACGTTCTTTTACGGACAATAGCGGCATAAACGCCCTCTGTATCGTGGGCCGAGGAAAATGGAATTGTTCGGTTGATCCACGAACAAACACATTTAATTCGGCCCGGGCGGTATTGTGCGACGAGTTCAATACAGAATCATGAGTTCGGAATTCGAAGTCAGCGAAACCCTCGACGTGAAAGGCGCCAACTGTCCGATGCCGGTCGTGAAGACGAAGCAGGCGGTCGACGACCTCGCAGAGGGGGAGGTGCTGGAGGTGCTCGCGACCGACAGCGGGAGCGTCAGTGACATCGCCGGCTGGGCGGAGTCGACGAGCGGCGTCGAACTGCTCGACCAGACGGAGACGAGCGACGGCGGAGCGAGCGTCTACGAGCACTACGTGGAGGTCACGAACTGAGATGAGCGCGGACACGTCTGCGGGCGAGGAGGGCGCCGCGAGCGACGAAGTCGAACAGCGTCCCCGGTCGTCGGCCACCGACCTCGAGGCGCGCGTCGCGGAGCTCGAGTCCCGCCTGGAGTCGCTCGACGCGGCCGACGAGGCCGACGACGAGAAGTCGATGACGATCATCGCGACGAAGGGCTCGCTCGACATGGCGTACCCGCCGCTGATCCTCGCGAGCACGGCCGCCGCCTTCGGCTGGGACGTCACCGTCTTCCACACGTTCTGGGGACTCGACATCCTCCACGAGGAGCGCTCGAAGAACCTCAAGCTCTCCGCCGTCGGGAACCCGAGCATGCCGATGCCCAACGCCGTCGCGGCGCTGCCCGGCATGGACTCGGTCGCGACGCGGATGATGGAAAAGCGCATCGACGAGAACGGGACGGCCTCCGTCGAAGAACTGATCGACGTCTCGCTGGACATGGGAGTCGAGCTACAGGCCTGCGAGATGACGACCGACCTGATGGAGTACGACCACGACGACTTCTACGACGGCGTGAGGACGGACGTCGGCGCCGCGACGGCCCTCCGGCACATGGCCGACGCCGACATCCAGCTCCTCGTCTAACCCGTTTTTCCGCCCGATTTCGGAACCCGTCCCCGCCCCGCCTACCGCAGGAACCCGAACAGGCGGTAGTCCTCGTCGGGTTCGTACCGGCGGAACAGGAGGCTGTTCGTCAGCACCGAGACGCTGGATATCGCCATCGCGATCGCCGCCAGCACCGGCTGGAGCAGCCCCAGCGAGGCCAGCGGGATCATCGCCGTGTTGTAGCCCAGCGCCCAGAAGAGGTTCTGCTTGATCTTCGAGAGCGTCCCCTCCGAGACGCGGATGGCCTTGACCACGTCGAGCGGGTCGTCGCGCATCAGCGTCACGTCGCTGGCCTCGATGGCGACGTCGGTCCCGCTGCCGATGGCGCAGCCCACGAACGCCGTCGCGAGCGCCGGCGCGTCGTTGACGCCGTCGCCGACCATCATCGCGCGCCGACCGTCGGACTGGATGTCGTCGACGGCGTCGGCCTTGTCCTCCGGGAGCACGCCCGCCATCACGTTGTCGGGGTCGATCCCGACCCGCTCGGCGACGGCGGTCGCCGTCCGCTCGTTGTCGCCCGTGATCATCCAGACGTCGACGCCGCGCTCGCGCAGTTCGGTCACCGCCGTCTCCGCCGACTCCTTGACCGTGTCGGCGTCCGCGACGACGCCCAGCAGGCGGTACTCCTCCCGGCCCCCGTCGGCCAGCGCGACGAGCATCGCGGTCTTGCCCTCGCGCTCGAGGCGGTCCATCTCGTCCTCGGCGGGCGCGACGTCGACGCCCTCGTCGCGCAGGAGCTTCCGGTTGCCGACGAGGACGCGCCCGTGACTCGTCGTCGCTTTCACGCCGTGACCGGGCACGTTCTCGAACTCGTCGACGTCGTCGACGTCGACGCCGCGTTCGCGGGCGCCCTCGACGATCGCCTCGGCGAGCGGGTGTTCGCTTCCCGACTCGGCGCTCGCGGCGACTTCGAGGACGAACTCCTCGGCGGTCTCGCGCCCGACGACCGCGCCGCCGTCCGTCGCGGTACCGTCGCCGTCGTCGGGCCCGCTCTCGACCGCGCCCCCGTCAGTCGCGGGGAGCGCGACCACGTCGGTCAGCTCCATCTCGCCTTCCGTCAGGGTGCCGGTCTTGTCGAAGACGACGGTGTCGACGTCGCGGACGCGTTCGAGGACGTCGCCGCCCTCGAAGAGGACGCCGTTTCGCGCGCCGATGGTGGTCCCGACCATCGTCGCCGCGGGCGTCGCCAGCCCGAGCGCGCAGGGACAGGCGA
>JBDGSU010000181.1:0-35195 GCA_042217395.1 Halosimplex sp. | reverse complement strand
CAAACACGCTGTTCGAGCGACGCTGTGAAATCAACAATATGCTACGGATGAGCGTTGGTCGGTTTTGCACAGTGTTGACCGGCGGCTATCCGATCCGTGCCGGTTGTGTTGAGCGCATAGACATGGCCGAGATCGTGCAACCCCGCCGACGACTGCAGTAAGACGCGCCAGAGACGCGTTTCGAGATATCGCTTGCGCGTACACACGGGCGCGAAATCGGGCAGATCAGCGCCCGCCTGGTCGAGTTCGGCGACCTCGTGTATCCCGTACAGCACGTCCAGCAGCATTCGAGACGGGTGATGGAGATACTCACGGAGGACGTGGATCGCCACGAGTACTCGATCCGTGTATCCGTCCACACCTTCTCGAACGCTGGATCTGACTCGCCGACGACGGCGTTTCGGGGAAGGACACGAGCCGAACGGGGAAGCGGACCATCGTGGAACGCGAACGAGACGGTTCGGACGATCGCACGCGCCCCTGTATCGATCCGGAAATCGCGTACTCCGAATCCAGATCGGAGGAGATTACGTCAGGCCGTCACAGTCGAAGCGACACCGAGGACCGTCCTCTCGAACTCGCACTCTGCTATCAATCGATGGTCCTCGGTACCACGATTTTGGTAACGCAGACGAGCGCTATCAGGTGGACACCGATCCCGATCCCGAACAGGGGAAGTGTATTCGACTGACCGGTTGCTCCTGCGACGTACACTTTTACTGGCCAGTACATCGGGACGATACCCGCGAGGAACTGAAGCGGTTCAGGGACCGTCGCGATAACCAGCGCTGGCCCGAGAAGGGCTACGTTCATGAACTTGCTGAGCGCGATCCCCTCGATCGAGTTCGAAGCTGTCAGCCCCAATACCAGGCCGATAACCGAGCCACTCAGCGCCCCCAGAATCGCCGACCCGACGAGCGTCGGTATCGACGGCCGGACGAGTCCGACGACGAGCAACGCCGGAAGCGTCGAGAGCACCGAGAAGAGGGACGCGGTACCGCCGCGGTAGAGCAGATACCCGTTCAGTGAGAGCGGTGACGTGCGGTACGCCGCGAGGACGTCGGTATCACGGTCTTCCAGGACGAGCATCCCCACGATGAAGCCGAAAATCCCCGGCCCGAACACCGCCATCGAACCCGCGATCACCGGATAGTACGCCGCCAGGTCGATGACCTCCGTAAGCCTCGTGGTCACGACGGGGGCAATCACCCTGACGACGGTCGCGAGCACGAGCGGACCGACCGCCGCGAACGCCAGCATCGGATCACGGATCCAGTTTTTGACGTCCGTCACGAGAAGACCGACCCACGGTGACTGCGGGACGGGCCGCCATCGATCCGTCCGGGTCCCTCGAGTGGATCCGGATCCGAGTTTTCGCCCCGGAGTACCCTGTCGAAGGACGTCGCGGTCGAACGATCTCCGGGCCCACAGGAACGCGAGAGCGGTCCCGACCGACAGGTACGCAAACGCGTAGACGACCTCCCACAGCGGGGTAGGACGGACGCCCGCCCCGATAGTAATGAGGAGGGGCCGAACCGGGGAGAGATAGAACGCGGGCGTCTCGAACAGGTCGAGGTATCCCAGGATCGGCGAGAAGAGGACGGCGCCCCAGACGGCGGCACTCAGGAAATACTCGTTGATCGAATCGAAGCGAGAGACGGCGACGAACCCGAGAAAGACGATGAGCGACGACGACAGGAAGACTCCGGACAGGAGGACGGCGATCCGTGACGAGAGGCCGAATTCGGTCACGGCGACGGCGAATGACGTAGCGACGGCGAGTCCGGAGAGCGAAACGGCCTTCGAAACGAGATAGCCGACGTCGTCGAGCGGTGAGACGACGAGCGCCTGGAGGACCCCCTCCGTCTTCTCGTACAGCACCAGCACGCCGACGAAGTAAAATCCGAGAACGGCCGGGTCCATCGCGATCAGTACGATGACCGCGTCCGTGTCGACGCTCGGTCCGGCAAACCGGAGGCCGAGCACGAACAGGCTCGTGAGTACCACATAGACCGGGACGATCCCGTACCGGACCTGTACGCGAACGTCCCATTTGAGCATCTGGAAAACCGGGTGCGCTACCCACTGTCCCCGGCGAGCGTCCTCGTGTCGGTCGCCCTGATTCGCCGTCATCGGAGCCGTTCACCGGTTATCCCGACGAACACGTCGGCCAGGGTGGCCTCTTCAGAGTGAATCGTCTCGACCTCGGTACGCGCGAGGAGGTCGTGGAACGCCTCGTTCGCCCCGAGTTTCTCCAGACCGAACTCACGAGCGCGGAGCTCTCCCTCCTCCCGGTACTCGACGCGAACACGTCGCCGACCGTGTGCGATCTTCAGCCGACGCGGCGTATCGACGACGGACATCGATCCGTTCACGATGAACGCGACGCGGTCGCAGAGCCGGTCCGCGACTGTCATGTCGTGGGTCGTGAGGAATACCGTCCGGCCGTCGTCACGGAGGGCTTCGATGACGCCCATGACGTCGCGGGCGTTGGTCGGGTCGATGCCACCGGTCGGCTCGTCGAGAAACACGAGTTCGGGGTCGTGCAGGAGCGCCCGGACGAAGTTCAGACGCATCTGCATCCCCTTCGAGTACGTGCCGACACGGCGATCGACCGCATCGGCGATACCGACGGTATCGAGCAGTTGGAGAGGGTCGCGCCCGTATCCCCCGTACAGAGAGCCGAACAGGTCGAGGTTCTCCCGCCCGGTGAGTTTGCGGTAGAGGTTTGGCGTCTCCGGCGAGACCCCGATGTGACGATACAGGTCCGAGCCCCACTCGGTCACCGACCGGTCCAGGACCGTGGCGGTCCCCTCGTAGTCGTCGAGAAGGCCGGTCAGGATCTTCTGTGTCGTGGTCTTTCCGGCTCCGCTGGGGCCGAGGAACCCGAACACTTCGCCGGGGCGAACCTCGAAATCGAGCTCGTGTAGCGCCTGGCGATCACTGCCGCGATAGGAGTATCCGAGCTGCTCCGCACGGATCGCACTCATCCGTCTCCCTCCGGCCTGAGACGATGGGTCACCCGTCTGGGACCCGGTGGGGTACTGCTCCTGTCCAGGCAGCCAGTTCGGCTCATACCTCTCTATGAACGTGTGAGTAATTTACTCTTTCGCTCATGAACGATGAGCAGTACGCTCATTACATCACAGGTGAACGGATCGAGTATGAGCGGTTTCAGTGACGAAGAACGGCGGGAAGTAGAGGAACGACTCGTGCGGACGGGACGTGAACTCTTCACTCGATACGGGTTCCAGAAGACGACGATAGAGGACATCACCGATTCGGTCGGAATCGGCGAGGGGACGTTCTACCGATTTTTCGAGGGGAAATCCAGTCTGTACGTCCGGGTACTGGTCCGTGAACAGGACGAAGTGATCGACGCGGTGGAAACCGAACTCGACGGTCTCGTTGACCCCGCCGAGCAACTCGACGGGCTACTCCGGACGTGGGTGGCCGAGTTCGAACAGCGTCCCTTACTTCTGCGGAGTCATCGTGCCCCCGATCGGATACTCCGATCCGTGGACGGACTGGAGGCCACGGAGTTACGGGGCAGCGTTTCGGAGCGGATGACGCCTCTGGTCGCGAACATTCAGGAGCGAAGTGACGGCTACATCACGGAGATTCGTCCCGAGGCGGTGTTCGAATTGCTATCGCTCCTGGAGATCGTCGCGGCAAACAGGGACGCTCACGACGAACTCGGATGGAGCGGCTACGACGAGTTCAAAGAGATCGTCATCACGGTACTGAAACGGGGGTTGCTCTGGGAACCGGGCTCCGTATCGGGCTCGACGTGACGCGCGGGATACCCGCATCCGAATCAATGTCCTACGTGCCGTCGAGTAGCTCTACGGTCGTCGGGTCGCGTTCGCCGTCGAAATACAGGTCTACTGCCGTGCCGAACGGCGTGGCGTTCGTTGCGCCGCTTCGAAGAGTGTCATAGACGATCGGAACTTCAGGTCGTCCGGTGACCCGAAGACGTCGTTCGCCGACCGTCCCTCTAAACCGTTCACGATCTCCGTGCATTCGCGCAACCGCGAACCCAGTATCGGATGGTCGAGATATGCCTCGGCTTCCGCTCGGGACGATATCGCGTAGCGCTGGGACATCCGGCTGCTACCGAGCCCCTCCATCTGCGGGAACACGAACCACATCCAGTGGCTGCGTTTGCGGCCCGACCGCAGTTCCTGCTTGACGTCGTCTATGACGGTGTCCTGTGCCTCGACGAATCGCTGCAGGTCGTGTGGATCACTGGAACCGGTCATCGATCTCTGCTATGAGGTTCCCGAGTGAAGTAGTCCGGCGACTGTACTCGCGATCTTGGTCCGTGAGAGGTTCACACGTCGGAGCAAAACCTTTACCAGTCGAACAGAAAGGTTGGCAGACATCATGGGTTTCGGGGTGTGCCGGCGGTGACGAGTGCCGGACCGCTCTCACGGAATCTTCGCGAGGACGAATGACCACGGGAAACGCGACTCAGTCGGCGGACGACGACACGACGGTCGGACCGCGAACGGGCGAACAGTCCGGTGAGCTATCGATCCTGGCGGACACCGGCCACGAGAAAGTCCCGCAACTCGATCGAGACGCGTACCACCATCGACAGATCCAGGGCGACCGGACGGACGTCGAGATCGTCACGCGGGCGCTCGAACTCGGGACGAACGTCGTCCTGGAGACCGCGGTCGACCCGACCGAGATCGATCTGCAAACGATCGACTTCGAACGGATGCAGCGATACGTCTTCCCGCGGCTCACTGACGGGGGCGACGTCGAGTTCGCGGCCGTCAGCTTGCTCGTGACCCTCGTCGAAGGGTTCGGGTCCGACCGACCCGCGTTCGTCCGACACGTCGTCGACCTGCTGGTCTGGGCCGAGTATCGCTCCGGTGAATTTGACGGCTTCCGTGGCCGTGTTTCGGTACCGTTGAGCGAGCGATGCGGCTCGGTCGACGAAGCGGAGGAGTGACACGTGTCACAGCGACGCTATCCGCTCGCGGTCGTCGGATTCGACAGAGCAGACCGAAGCGCGTCGTACCTACCTACTGGACACCGGATCGAGTCGACGTATCCAATCCGGAACGGTCGGACGGGCGCCCGATCCACCGCAACGCGGGTTTCAACAGCTATACAAGCGCCGCCAGGGATTAGACGGACGATGAGTTCGGGAACTGTCGGCGTAACGTCGCCGCCACTCAGTTCGGTCCCCCGCTGGGTCTCACAGCGGGACTCGGTGCCGCTCTCGCTCCGATCGGTCTCTCGGTACTACTCGCGGACAGGACACCTCGATATCACGTCGCTCCGACTGAAGAGGTGGGTCGAGGCGACGGTCGAGGAGTTCCTCGACGAGGCCTTCGGTGCGATCGAAGCCGAACTCTCGGAAGAGACGGAGTACGAGAACGTCGAATTCGAGTACGACACGAAACTCACGCTCCCCGTCGAGTTGACGCTCGGATATCTCTATCGACGAGCGATAGATACCTGCGACGAGGCGATAAACCCCGTCACCGAAGACGTGAAAACACCTGTAACGGAGTATCTCCGGGGTCTATTCGACAGCGGACACGAACGACGGCGTCGCGAGCGGATGAGGCGCCGCGCGTCCGACGTCTTCGACTTCGTCGAACGGGCCGAACAGGTGGCTCGGCTCTGTACGGAGGCGCTCCTGGACGGGGACATGCGTGACGCGATAAACGACGACGAATACGAGGATTTCGAGACGAATCTCCGACTGACTGCCGATGAGAAGGCACGGGTCGCACGTATCGCGCAATCTTGTCTCCGAGACCGAGTCGAAGAGAAATTGGCGCGGTTCCCCGACGCCGTGGCCGACGAGTACGAGGCGGCCGTCGAAGAATCGAATACCCACCAGGTGACCGACGAGCATTTCCGGTCGCTGATGACTCGCGCACTGGAGACCGACGACCCAGAGGCGGTCGCGAACATCGAATCGGAGTATAAGTATGCCGAATACGACCACGAGCCCGACGTACTGAGCAAAGAGGAGCGGGAGTGGCCGTACAGCAAAACGCAGTACGAGCGCGTCGGCGTCATCTACGACGGGATGATCGAGATGTTCAGGGCCGCCGGCATCCCGATCGAGGACGAATTCAAACACGCTATCGTTCTCTCGATCATCGGTGCACAGATCTGGCTCGACGACATCGACGACTTCGACGCCGACCGGGCCGAGAACCAGTTGACCCCCGTTACCGCAGAATACGTCATCGCCGACTCGGAGCGCGAGGCCTACGAACGCGTCGTCGACGTCGCGTCGCAGTATCTCGATGCGGCGATAGAGTCGGCGGTCAAATCGGAGTCGAATTTGACCGGTATCGCCGCGGAGTATATCTATCTCTCCGGACAGCCGGACGAGCTGCCGGGATATCGTCCCCCCAGGTGAGCCCTCGGAGACCGCGAAAGACGTGAGTCGGACGATCGCACGCGGTCCCGGGTCGATGTCCACACGCGTTCGCGGTCTCCGAGAGCGGTCCACCCGTAGGTTGTCCCCAGCTGCGCTACCTATCGGGAGAGAGTTCTGCGACGCTGAGATGGTGGACGGGAGCCTCGGTATCCGCCGGGGTAGCGGCTGGTACTACGAACTCGGCGACGTACCGACGCCAGACCGATTCGTGGTCCGCAAACGCGTTTTCGATCTGTCGGTTCCCGTCGGGGAAGAGAGCCTCGAGAAGCTCGGCACTGCGACCGACCGAGTCCCGTCGAGGTCCCGATTCCGAAGCCCGAGCAGCGAAGAGAAGGCCCACCGTGAGCGAGAGGTATCGTTCGGTCGTCGACTCCGGGGATCGGACGCCGGGGATCGTGCGAAGGTATCGGAAGGCGACCGTCGACGGGATATCTATCTCGCTGCGGATCCACCGTCGGATCTCGCTCGGAGACGCTCCCCGGTCGAGGTCGGTACTCGCCTGCTCGAGGATCCGTACCTCTTCGTCCGCAATATCGTGGAAAACGTCGCCGACGACGACCGTATCGGCTCCGGCAGCCAGGATCTCCGAACTCTTTTCCCGGCCGTCGATACCGCCGCCGTACCAGAGCCGCGCGCGTGTGAGGCTCTCCGAGACCGACTGCAGGACCCGAACCGCCTCTTCCCCGCCGTAGGTACCCGAGTACTCGATGTAGACGAGTTCGCTCTTCAGATGTCGGTCAGCGACCATCGCGCGTTGACGCGCCACCGCCGGGGAGAGGACGTCGTCCTCCGTGACACCGCTCCGTCGAGCCGCTGCGCTCTCCGGATTCTGCACGATATAGGCTTCGAAGACGGCCCGGTCGAGGAGCCACGAGGTCGCGAAATCGACGAGCGAATCACCGAGGACGGAATACACCGGACTCGGCAGCTTCGACTCGAGTAATTCCGGTAGCAGCTCGTCGTTCAGGTACTCGATCCCCTCGCCGAGCGTCCCCACCAGGGCGGACGGTTCACCGTTGAGTACCTCCGGGATCGCGAGGAACGTCGCCAGCTCACGCGTTCTCTCGGTCACGTGTCTGGTCTCGCTGGGTTCGTGGAACGCCGGCGTCTCAGCGACTGCTAACAGCGAAAACGTCTCTTCAGTGTTCCGCGCCGTCACGTCACTCGAACCGCCGACGGCTATCGCGTCCGTATGCTGCAGGTAGAACGGGAAACAGACCGGAAGCCGTTTCTCCGCTTCTGGGTCGATCTTCGTGACGTGGCGCCAGTCACGCGGGACCGGGTTCGACGTCTCCGAGAGGAACGTAGTCGCTCCGGTACGGACTGCGGAGAAGAACGTCTGTAGAGTACGAGAGACACTCATGGCGACGGCACGTGCGAGTTCACTCGACATGTGAAAATTAAACCCCCGAAATCGCCTCCAGTCGGTCCCACCGATCGCAGTGGACTGTGAACGACACGGCTCGGACGACCGCACGGAGTCGTGGGCCGACCGTGCGGACGCGTTCGAATTCTACTGTAGTTCGGGATCGAACCCGGGACTGCGTTCGACCCGGGAACCGCGTGTAGTACTCCGTCTCAGGGGGCGACCGAAGGGACCGAGGATGGTGGGTACGGCGTGCATCGTTGGTGGTGACCGAGTGTCGATTCGAGAGGAGTGGGACACTCGGAACCGCCGGTCGAGGGAAGTAACCCGCAAGTCTGCCGCTGTGCGTTCGAGTAACGTGTGGGCGCCTGTTACGACGTCGAGGAGGGTCGCAACCCGAGCGATTTCTGGATGATCTGCCGAAACGACATCGAACAGAGGAAATACCAGACGATCCAGGCCGGCATCGGACCGACCGTCTGCTGCCAGGTGACGGCGCCGGCGAGGGGCAGAATCATCCCGGTCTCGTCGGCGCCGAGGTGTCCGCCGCGGACTTTCCAGCGGAGCCACAGGTACACGGGGACGGTCAGGAGCATGATCCAGACCATCGGCCGGAACTGCAGTTTGAACATGCCCAACTGGTCGCCCATCGCCTCCATCTGTTCGTCCTGGATCTCCTCGAGCGCTTCGTCGTCGCCGCGTTCCTTCGCGGCCTCCTTGCGTTCGTTGATCGCCTCCATCCGTTCCTGGAACGCCTCTCGCTTCTCCGCGTCGGTCAGTTTGGTCTGGAGGAGACTCGAATAGAGCCCCGTCACGATGGAGAGCAACAGGACGACGACGAAAAACGGGAGGACGTGGGTGACCGGTGCCAGTATCGCGTTGTCGACTGACGCGACGATATCGCGGACGTTCGCACTGAATTCGCCGGTAAACAGCGCGACCGCGCCGAGCGCGGCCGCCTTGTCGTACCACTCCCAGGAGACCGGTTCGAGTTCGTCGCTCTCTCCGGCCGTGGCGGATTCCTCGTCCAGTTCGGGATCGGCTCCGGTCCCGGAACCGTCCCGTCCGGTCCCGTCGCCGGCGAGTCGCTCCTCGATCCGCTCGGGGTGTGCGACCGCGAATCCGCTGCCGGCCCCGACGAGCACGCTGGATTCGAGGAGGCGACCCCACTGCCCCGGGGAGAGGGCGTCGTTGACGTCACTCCAGTTCAACTCCTCGGTCCCACCCTGGGTCCGCTCGAACACTACCCGGACCGCCTCGCGCATCGCCGGCGAGTCGAGGAGCGCCTCTAACTGTTCTCCGTCCATCGGGTGGTTCCGCGTTGCGGTTCGACAGTTATCAACGCTTCTGTTCTGGGGTTCCCGGAGATCCCAGATCCCGACGTATCGACGAGAGAGTGTCGCGGTCGGTGCCTTCCGTCTGAGGACCCCTCGGACGGATTCTCGGGGGACACGGGACAGATATCGTTCGTCCCGCGTCGTGTAAGCCGAAACAGATATTATCGCCTGTTTCTCACCTACGGACATGGGACACGGCATGCGCCTCAACTACGCGAAATTCACCAAACGCGGGTTCGCATTTGGACTCTCGCTGTTTCTCCTCGGGGCGTTCGGTGACAGCGTCGGCCCGAACCTGCTCGGGGAACTCCCGAGCTGGGGGCAGTCGGCGTTTTTCGGCTTCATGGTCTGTGGTATCGTCGTCGGCTTTTTCTCCGTCTTCGGGTTCGGACTCGTCCTCCCACTGACGGACTGATACGGATTATTGCGAGGCAGTCCGGGATCGACCGCACGACTGCGTGCGGTCGACCCGGTAAACGCTCGCTTCGAATCCGTATGATACGGAGTAGGGCACGCGGTTTCCGGGTCGGCCACGGACCCGTGGGGCCGATCCCGGACTCTCGCACCGGGGCGAACGTTCGAACCCGCCGGATCAGAACGCTTCCTTCGGCCCGACGTCGACGCCGTCGCGGCGGAACTGGAGTACCCGCGTGAAATCGTCCAGCGACGCGAGACCGACGACCTCGCCGTCGGCCTCGACGAGGATCTGGCCGGTCGGCGACCGACCGACCAGGAGGAAGGCCTCGAAGGCGTCGGTCTCGATCGACGCGCGAGGCAGGTCGTCGGTCGCGATCTCGCGGACGCGGGTGGTCTCGCGGTCGCTTCGCGAGCGCCGGACGGCGTCGAGCGAGACGACGCCGACGATCTCGCCCGCGTCGACGACGGGGTAGACGGTTCGGCGGTCGCGGATCATCCGGTCGGTGAACTCGTCGACCGTCGCGTCGGCGTCGACGGGCTCGACGTCGAGCGACGCGACGTCCCGCAGTGTGATCCCGGTGAGTAGCCCCTGCATCATGACCGTCCGGGACTCCGTGGAGGCGGCGCCGTAGATGAACAGGGCGAGGAGGATCAGCATCGGCGCGAACGAGAGGACGCCGAGGACCGCGAACAGCAGCGCGAAGCCGGTCCCGAACCGGGCCGCCGACCGGGTCGCGGACTCGTAGGTGCGCGAGCGCGCCAGCAGCGCCCGGAGGATCCGACCGCCGTCCATGGGGAACGCCGGCAGCATGTTGAACACCGCCAGCAGGACGTTGGTCACGACGAGCCAGCCGAAGACGAACGCGGCGACCGGCGCCGACGCCGGCGTGACCTGCAGGAGCGCGTAGAACCCGACACCGGTGAGGACGCTGGTGATCGGGCCGGCGATCGCGATCCAGAACTCGCGGTTCCACTCGCGGGGCATCTCCCGGAGCGCGGCGATACCGCCGAGCAGCCAGAGGGTGATAGACTCGGTGTGGATGCCGTACCGTCTGGCCGCCCAGGCGTGGCCGAGTTCGTGGATACCGACGCTGACGAACAGACCCACCGCCGCGCTGGCGCCGATGAGCCACGGGGTCAACCCCGCCCGCAGGACGCCGACATCGACGGGGTAGGGCGCGTAGGTGTCGACGATACCGGCGTAAACGTCGATCTGCGTCCCGCTACCGATGATCCAGGCGAGGATCGGGAGGAAGACGATCAGAGAGATATTGATCCTGATCGGAATGCCCCAGATCGTCGTGATCGTGTACTCGCGCATCGTCCTAGGGGTAGGCCGCAAACGGTAAAATTCACCGATCAACCGGGGTGGTCCGGCCGTTCGCGCGCCGCGGGCGACCCTCGCGAGACGCCGTATCAGAGCGCGCGGAAGACGCGGATCGTGTCCCGGTCGGTCGGTTCGCACACCAACTGCGCGAGTCCCAGCTCCGTGAACACGCGCTTCCAGTCGCGGTGATACAGCGGGAACTCGTCGTTCACGACGCTCACCTCCCCGTCCCGTCGGCCGCGGTCGGGCGCGTTGCCCTCGTTCTCGGCGGTGATCAGCAGGTCGCCCGTCACCCGGACGAGTTCCTCGAAGACCCACTCGTCGTCGGGATGGACGTGCTGGAGCGTCTCGACGGTGTAGACCACGTCGAACGCGTCGTCCTCGTACTCGGGGAGCAGGTCCTCGACCGCGCCGGTCTCGAAGGTCCCGGTCTCGGCGAGCGCGGGGTAGTACCGGGCCATCACGTCGAAGGCGTCGCCGTTGATGTCGACGCCGGCGAGGTTCTCGAACCCGCGGTCGCGCAGGTGCGCGAGGTGTCGGCCGGAACCGCACCCCAGTTCGAGGATCGCCGCGTCGTCGTCGGCGTAGTACTCCAGGACGGTCGCCAGCGTCTCGCTCACCTCGTTCGGACCGATCTCCGCGTAGTACTCCGGCGAGTACTTCGCGTCGCGCTCGGCCCAGCCGCGACGGTTCTCCTCGGGATCCATACGAGCCCTCACGCGTCCGGATCGAAAAGGACCGTCGGTGTCGGGTCGCCCTACTCCCCATCGCCCCTCGTCGATCTCTGACTGAAGTGCATCCGACCTAGCTAATCCACTTAGCTCAGCCACTTAGCTACGTTGATCGGCTAACTCGCGGGACCCCGTCGCAGGTCGGCCGAGCTTCCACGGAGCGTGGTCAACAATCGGGCCGCCACCGGGCCGCGGTGTGTCCCACTGCCCTCGTTCGCTCCGGGAGACGCTCGGGCCCCGACCGTCAGGGTCTTCAGTGGACTCGTCGACACTCGACCGATGACAGGGGAGTCCGACGCGCTCGACGACGGGCCCGACGACGCACCGAATTCGAACAGCGACCGGTACGCGGTCGTCGTGGTCGGCGGCGGCGTCGCCGGCCTGACGGCGGCGACGTTCACCGCCCGCGCCGGCCTCGCGACGCTCGTCCTCGATTCCGGCGAGTCGATCGTCCGCCGGAACACGCACCTCGAGAACTTCCCGGGGTTCCCGGTCGGGGTCAACGCCCGGCTCCTGCTCGAGATGACCGGCGATCAGGCCGAGAACGCCGGCGCCGAGCGCCGCGAGGCGACCGTCTCGGCGGTGGAGACCCGCGAGGACGGGTTCGCCGTCGAGACGGCCGACGGCGACCGCTACTGGACCGAGTACGTGATCGCGGCGACGAAGAACGAGGTGGGGTACCTCGACGGCGTGGAGGGCGTCGGGATCGTCGACCGGGGAAAGTCCTACGTCGACACCGACGAGCGCGGCCGCAGCGGCGTCGACGGCCTCTACGCCGCCGGCCGCCTCGCCGAGAAACCCCACCAGGCGGTGGTCTGTGCCGGCCACGGCGCCGAGGTGGCGGTGACGCTGCTGGAGGACGACGACCGGCCCTTCTACCACGACTGGGTAACACCGGAGGGGTACTTCACCGATCGCGACCGAGAGCTCCCGCCGGGCTGCGAGGAGATCGACGACGAGGAACGCGAGCGGCGCGAATCGGCGTCGCTCGACGCGATGGCCGAGTACTTCGCCGACCCTCACCCCGACGAGCAGGAGACCCATCCGAGTCTCGAAGCCGACGAGTGAACGAGCGCGTCGGTCGTCGATCCGAACCACAGTCAAATGCGACTCACGGCGACAACCGCCGGTACGTATACGAACGGAGACAGCGGATACACCGAAATCGGCGACGCTATCGGCCGGTCGCGTCGTCGTCGACCATCGCTTCCAGTCGGTCGAGGCCGAGTTCGAGTCGGTTCCGACCGTTCGCGAAGCTCAGCCGGAGGTGGCCCTCGCCGCCGGCGCCGAAGGCCGTCCCGGGCGCGGTCACCACGCCGTACTCGGTCAGGAGTCGTTCGGCGATCTCCGTGCTGGTGCCTTCGAGGGCACTCACGTCGACGAAGGCGTAGAAGGCGCCTTCCGGCCGGGCAGCCGAGACGGCCGGGATCGCGTCGAGGCGGTCGAAGACGTAGTCGCGGCGGTCGCGGAACGCCGACTGCATCGCTTCGACCGGGTCGCGCGGGCCGGTCAGTGCCGCGATCGCCGCGTACTGGGCGGGCGTGTTCACGCAGGAGGTGGTGCTCTCGCGGATCTTCGTCACCTGCGCGCAGACGTCCGCGGGGCCGGCGAGCCAGCCGACGCGCCAGCCGGTCATCGCGTAGGCCTTCGAGACCGACCCGACCGTGAGCACCCACTCCCCGCGCCCGAGGCGGTCGGCGACGGTCGCGGTCCGCGGCGGCCGCTCGCCGTAGGTCGGGTCCCGGTAGACCTCGTCGGCGAGGACGAACGCCCCGTGGTCGGCCGCCGCCTCGACCACGCGTTCGACCGCGGCGGGCGAGGAGACGCGGCCGGTCGGGTTCGAAGGGGAGGTGAGCAGGACGACCGCCGTGTCCGGACCGATGGCGTCGACGATCCGGTCGGCGTCCGGCGCGAACCCCGCCGCGGCCGGCATCGGGACCTCCACGGGGATGGCGTCGGCGAGTTTCGCCTGGGAGATTGGGTTGGGCCACGCGGGCGTCGGGACGACGACCTCGTCGCCCGGATCGGCGAGGGTGTGGATCGCCAGGTGGAGCGCTTCGACGCCCCCGGTCGTGATCACGACCTCGTCGTCGGGGTCGGGTCGCGGGCCGCCGTCGCGAGCGAGGTGGTCGGCGACTGCGCCCCTGAGCTCCCGGATGCCCGCGTTCGAGGTGTACTTCGTCCGGCCGCTGGTCGCCGCGTCGTGGGCGGCCTCGACCACGTGCTCGGGCGTGTCGAAGTCGGGTTCGCCGAACTCCAGGTGGACAAGGTCGCCCTCGGTCTCGGCGGCGAGTTCGAACATCTCGCGGATGCCGTGGGGCTCGACCGCCCGGACCCGGTCGGCGAGTCGGGCCGCCTCCGGCACGGTGCGTTCGGTCATCGGTCGTACCGACCGCGCTGAGCGCAAAGTAGGTTGGGATGCGTCGCCTCGACGTCGGCGATGGTCCCGCGGCCGACGGGGCTCCGGCGGCCGCACTTCAACCGCCGGGCATCCCCGGCCGAACTCGTACGGGTCGAGCGCGCGACGGTCCGAGCATGAACCAGTCGACGCAGGAGGCGCCGCTCGCACCGAAGCGCGACGGTCTGCCCGTGCTCGGGAGCGCGGTCTCGTTCGCTCGGGACCCCTACGCCCTCTACGAGGACATCGCCAGCCACGGCGACGTGGTGCGGTACTCGATGGGCACCTACGATATGGCGACGGTCCTCCACCCCGACGGCATCGAGCAGGTGCTCGTCGACGACTTCGATCACTTTCGCAAGCCCAGGGCCGGGGCGAAGGGAGTGGAGGTGCTCTCGGACGGGCTGCTCTTGAACGACGGCGAACAGTGGCACCGCCAGCGGACCCGACTCCAGCCGCTGTTCTATCGAGAGCGGATCGAGACCTACGCCGACGCGATGGGGACCTACGCGGCGGCGGCGGCCGACGAGTGGGCGGCGGCCGACCGCGTCGACCTGACCGACGCGACCTCCACGTACGCCCTTCGGGTGCTCGGGAAGACGCTGTTCGGGATCGACGCCGACGAGTACCGCGACGCGGTGCGGGCCGGCGCCGAGGCCATCCTCGAGCGCACCAGCCGGAACCCCGTCTCCGTGGAGATCCCCGAGTGGGTTCCCACGCCGTCGAACCGCCGCTACCGACGGGGTATCCACCGCCTCGACGGCGTCGTCGCGGACCTGCTGGCCGACCGCGAACCCGGGTCCGACCGGGACGACCTGCTCTCGGTGCTCGTCGACGCGGGCAGCGACGGCGACCTGAGCGAGTCGGAGATCCGCAGCCAGCTCGTCACCTTCCTGTTCGCCGGCCACGAGACGACCGCGACCGCGCTGACCTGGGCGCTGTACGAGCTCGGGCGCGAGCCGGCGGTCGCGAAGCGCCTCCGCCGAGAGGTCGACGCCGTCCTGGACGGCGAGTGCGCGACCCCGGCGGACCTGCCCGACCTGACCTACACCGAACAGGTGGTCAGGGAGACGCTGCGCCGGTACCCGCCCGCGTCGGCGGTCTTCCGCGAGACGGCGGCGGCGGTCACGGTCGACGGCTACCGCGTCCCGGCGGACACGTTCGTCACGCTCCCGCAGTTCCACGTCCACACCGACGAGCGCTGGTGGTCCGACCCGCTCGCGTTCGACCCGGGGCGGTGGGACGGGATCGAAGACCCGCCGGGCGACCGCCCGGAGTACGCGTACTACCCGTTCGGCGGCGGCCCGCGCCACTGCATCGGGATGCGCTTCGCGCGCACGGAACTGCGACTCGCGCTCGCGACCGTCGCGAAGCGGTGTCGGATCGTCGACGTGCCCGACGACGTCGAAGTCGCCGTCGGCTCGACGGTCCATCCCCGGGGCGACGTGCCCGCAGTCGTCGAACGCAGGGCGTAGCGCCGGCCGGCCCGACTCGAACGAGCGGACTCGTTCGGATTCGGAGCAAGGCGGTCCGGGATCGATCGCGCGACCGCGTACGGTCGGACCGGCAAACGCCTGCAAGAATCCGTATCAGGACCAGCCGTAGCCCCACTCCTCGAGCTTGGCGAGGACGAGTTCGGGGTGTTCCTGCGCGACGGCCATCGCCGCCTCGGTCACGTCGGTCTTGTAGACGTCCTCGCCGAGGTCGGCCTCCACCTCGGCGACGAGCTCGTCGATCCCCGCCTCGACGTGGTCGCGCAGGAACACCGGCCGCTGGGTGCGCCCGTCCTTGACGCCGTCGCGCGCGTGGATGTACGGCAGCGACCGGCGCTGGGGACCGTCCTCGCGCGCTTCGGCGCCCCCGGCGGGAGCGGTCGTCGACCGACCGTCAGGGCCCCCCGTCGACGGAGCGACCTCGCCCGAGGGGTCGGACTCGCCCGACGAGTCGACGTCTCCGCCCTCGGACGTCTCCTCGGGTTCCCCGGAGTCCTCGACGGACGAGTCCGCGAACGGGTCGTCCGTGGATCCCTGCTTCATGCCTCCACCGCCCGGGTCTCGCGGACGCGCTCCGCGAGCCGCTCGATCTTCTCGACGGTCTCGAGCTCGTGGTCGCGCTCGCGCTCGCGGTGCTCGTCGATATAGCGAAATGCGGTGCATTGCTCGGCCCAGCAGCCTTCGAGGAGCGAGGAGCGCTCGCGCAGCCGGATCGGGACCTCCCAGCCGTCGGTCCGGATCCGTTCGAGGAAGCGGTCCTGGTCGTTCATCCCCTTGTAGCGGTTCGGAACGACCGCCAGGACGCCGACTTCGATGCCCAGCTGTTCTTCGAGCCCGCCGACCAGTTGGTCGAGCCCCTGGACGGACTCGTAGCCCTTCCCGCTTGGCTCGAAGGGGATGACCAGATGCCGGGTGGCGTGGATCGCGTTGTGGAGCTTGACGTCCGCGGTCGCCGGGGGGTCGACGATGAGGGTGTCGTACCGTTCGTGGACGCCCGCCTCGCGGAGGACGCGCAGCAGTTGTTTGTTCGGGTTCCACGACTCGCCGAAGTCCGCGGCTTCTTCCTCTCGCCGACGGAGGTGTTTCGACGCGTACTCGAGGATGTTGTGCGACGGGACGACGTCGATCCCCTCGCTCGTCCTGATCAGGTCTGCGAAGTCGCCGCGCGGGCGGTCGATCATGTGCCGGAGGAGACTGTCGGCCCGGTCGTCGCTCCGGTCGTCGGCCACGTCCAGCAGGTGCGATAGCGACGCCTCCTGCGTGTCCAGATCGACGACGAGGACGTCGCGACCCGCTCGCTCCTCGGCCTTCGCGAGGTTCGCCGCGAGCGTCGTCTTCCCGACGCCCCCCGCCTCCGAATACACCGTGTAGGCCAGCATACACGGCCAGTTGCACTACTCGAATATAAAGCTCAGTCAGACGGTACCGCTGAGTAAGCCAGCTAATCCGATCAGCTGAGCCACGTGGCTGAGTTAGATGACTGCATCGACTGGTCGGCCCGCCTACCTCGCCGACTCGACGCTCCGGGCCGGCGCTGGCGGTTCGCCGGTGGGAACGGCGCGCCGTCCCGGCCGGCAGTACCGATCCGGTAGTTCGACGGGATCGGAATCCCCGATCGGTGACCAGTCGCTCGAAGGGTAACGGCCATCACGGGCCAGTTGAAGCGCCTTACCGATCGCATCTTCCGGAGTACGGTCGGGATATCCGAGCCGGCCCGAACGGCGCGAGCGTATCCCGACCTTACGAACCGGTCACCGAAAACGACGGTCTCGATGCTTTATCTATCGACCGGAGAGACTGTCTGCAGTCAGACCGGCGACCGACGCTGACGGGGACGAACATGCTACGAGGCACTCACAGACGCCGACTCCCGGGTGGAACAGGCACAGACCCGCGCCCCGGACGGGGGCGCAGATGAACCGCGCCCGCCCGGTCGCGCTCGTGCTCGTGGTCGTCTGCGGGACCGTCGCTCCGTCGGTCGCCGCGGCCACGCTCTCGCCGACGCCGGCAGCGGAGCGGACGCCGGCGGTGGCGCCGACCGCGCCGTCCGCCCTGCAGACGGGCGGCGATACGGAACCGCAGTCGGTCTCGACACAGGACCTCACGGAGGTCGACTACGGCGAGATCGGCGAACGCTTGCGGGAACTCGCTGCCGTCGGGCCGGCACCCGGCGCGACGTGGAACGGTTCGCTCTCCGAAGGCGAGCGGACAGCGGCGAGAAACGGCGTGCGGGCCGGCGCGGAACTCGCCCGGGAACAGGGCGTCGCGGTCTCGCAGGCCCAGATCGAGGCGGCGGTCGACGGTGCGCTCCGCGCGGCCGCACAGGTCAACGCCACGATGCAGGGTCGGAACGCGTCGGCGAGTCAGATACGGGCCGCCGCGAAGGGGGCGGCTCACGGCGCGCTGCTCCAGGCCCAGCGGGTCAACGCCACGCAGTTGCGCGCCGGCGTGTACGGCGCCGCTGCGGGCGCGCTCTCGCAGTTCCAGTCGGCGTCGGCGACGCAGTTGCAGGCGGCCGCCCACGGCGCCGCCCACGGGACCGTCGCGCAACACCAGCGCGCGAACGTCACCCAGCTCCAGTTCGCCGCCGTCGGCGCAGCGGCGGGCGCGGCCCACGCCAGGGGGCCCGCCGACGAGAGCGAGCAACAGACGGCACAGCGCCAGGCGGTATCCGTCACGCAAGTGCAAGAGGCGGCCCAGGGCGGTGCGTACGGCGCGCTCGAGCAGGGCCAGTTCGTCGCGGTCGCGCAGCTACAGGCGGCGGCCTTCGGTGCCGCCGGTGGCGCGGCCGACGGCGAACACGGCGACGACCCGAAGAAGGTCCAGGAGTCGGCGCTGGGAGCGGCGCGGGGCGCGCTCGTCCAGTACCAGTCCGTGACCGTCGTCCAGATCCAGGCCGCGGCCCGCGGGGCCTGTCGGGGCGCGCTGGTCCAGAGCCAGAACGTCACCGTCTCCCAGATCCAGCAGTCGGCCAAGGGCGCCGCCGAGGGTGCACTGGTCCAGGTCCAGAACGCCACCGTGACCCAGATACAGGCGGGCGCACTCGGCGCAGCAAAGGGGACGGTCGCGCAGGCCCAGTCCGTCGATATCGTCCAGATCCAGCAGGCGGCCTCCGGCGCTGCGACGGGTGCCGTCGCCGCCGCCGTCCAGTACCAGATCGTGAACGTCGAGCAGATCCAGGCCGCCGCAGCGGGCGCCGGACAGGGAGCGGTCATCCGGATCCAGCAGATAAACGTCGTCCAGATCCAGGTTATCGCCGAGAGCGCCGCCGGCGGCGCGCTCTCGCAGTCCCAGTCGGCGTCGGTGACCCAGATCCAGTCGGCCGCTCGGGGGGCGTCCGAGGGGGCGCTCTCGCTGACCCAGCGCCAGACGGTCGAGATCGAGCAGTTGCAGGTCGCCACCGAGCGCGCGGCCGCGGACACCGTTCGGACGGCCGTCTCGATAAACGTGACCCAGCGGACGACGATCTACGTCTACGCCAGAGGTGCGGCCGCCGAGCCCGAGAAACCCGACGGGGAGGACGGGACCGACAGACCGGCGCCGCTGCGGAGCCTGTTCGCCTCCGCGGACGACGACTCGATATTCCTCGCGAACCCGAACGACGTCGCGGTGACCGTGACGCTGACGAGCGACGAGAACGACCTGGAGACCGTCACGCTCGCGCCGGGCGAATCGCGGATCCTCTCGCCCGACCCCGGCACGTACACGCTCACCGCCGAGAGCGAGGACGGTCGCCCGGTGAAACTCGCCGGGCGGACGGAGCTGGTCGTCAGCGTCGGCGAGGAGCCGCGGAGTATCGCCGCCTCGGTCCGGAACCGGACGCTCACGGTGGACAACCCCAACGACGTCCGCGTGGTCGTGACCGCGACGGAGAGCGACGGCCGCCGGGTTTCGTTCGAGGTGCCCCAGGCGTGGTCGGTCACCCAGCGCCTCGAAGCGGGGACGTACACGGTCCGAGCGGAGACCGTCGACGGCCGATCCGTACCCGTCAACGGGCGGGCGCAGTTCGAGGTGACCGTCGAACCCCGTACGCTCGATCTGGGGCTGGCCGTCGAGGGCCGGAACGTCACGCTCACCAACCCGGGTGACGTCCGAGCGACGGTCACGGTGACCGGTGAGGAGGGCGGCGAGCGGACGATCCGGGTTGCCAGTGGCGCGACCGAGACCCGCGCGCTCGAGTCGGGGACGTACACGCTGACCGGCGAAGCGAGCGACGGGCGTGACGTCACGATCGACGGACGGGCGACGACCGAAATCACGATCGAATCGACGTCCCCGTCCGCAATCGATCTCGCGGTCACCGTCGACGGGCAGAACGTGACGTTCGAGAACCCCGCTGACGCTCCGGTGACGGTCTCGGCGACCGGCGAGGGCGTGGAGAACCGAACCATCGACGTGCCGGCGACCGAAACGGTCACCGAACGGTTCGAACCCGGAACCTACGCGCTCGCCGCGGCGATCGACGGCGACCGGGCGGTCCTGCTGAACGGGTCGGAGACGCTCGAGCTCACGGTCGAACCGGGACCGGAGCCGGACCGTGAGATATCCTCGTGCGGGAATATCACCGAACCGGGCCGGTACGAACTGACCGGCGACCTCCAGCGCGAGGATGCGGGCACTTGCCTCCGGGTGCAGTCCAGCGACGTCGTCGTCGAGGGCAACGGCCACCTGATCGAGGGGCCCGGACCGATAGACGGCAACAGGACGGGTGCGGGGATCTTGGTCTACAGCGGTGACGACGCCGAGTCCGATCTCGAGAACGTCACCGTCCGCGACGTCCGGGCCAGCGGTTGGTTCGCAGGACTACAGTCCGACGACGATCTCGGCTCCGCAGGACCGGCGAACGTCACCGTCGCGGACGCCGTCTTCAGGGAGAACGACATCGGAGTGGTGCTCCTGGGTCGAAACACGACGTTGGCGAACGTCACTGCCTCCGAAAACGAGGACTCCGGAATCCACGCCTGGGAATCGAGGACCGTCGTACTCGCGAACGCGACTGTCGAAGCCAACGGGGTCGGTCTCGACATTACCGAGGGGACGCGCCTGCTCGTTCGGTCGTCCGCTGTCCGGAACAACGACGAGATCGGTGGGTTCGCCACGTTCAGTGGCGCGATCGTTCTCACCGACAGCGTGGTCTCGGGGAACGGGGGACCGGGTCTTCGCTCGTCGTACAGCGGGATACTTCAGGTTATCGGCAGCAACGTGACGGACAACGATGGCGCTGGCGCGCTCGTCACCGCAACACTCGATACGGCTATCGAAAACACCACCGTCTCGGGCAACGGCGCCGCGGGTCTCCAGATCAACGGCAGCGCGACGGTCCGGAACGTGACGGTCGTCGACAACGTCGGACCGGCGCTCGACGCGACGCGGGGGGTCGTCACCGCGAGCGCCCTCGACCTGGGCGAATCCCTCTCGACGACGTTCACCGAGCAGTCGGTCGCGCTCGACGCGGTCGATACGGCGTCGCTCCCCGCGCTGCCCGCGAGCGCGACCGCGCTCGGACCGGGGCTGAACGTGACCGGCCTCGACGGCGAGCTGCAAGCGCAGTTGCCCTACGACGCGACGCAGGCCGGTAACGGCACGCAGTTGTGGCGATATATCGGCACCGACTGGACGCCGGTCGGCAACGTGACCGTCCCGACCGCCGGTGAGGACGGATCCGTTTCGGCGACCGCCACCGTCACGCGGACGCTGACCGAAAGCGGGACCTACGCCGTCGTCGACCCGGGCGAAGTCGACGAGCCCGCCCCGGAGGTCGAGTCGCAGATAGACTCCTGTCGGAACGTCACAGCGCCGGGACGGTACGAACTGACCGGTAACTTGCGGAGCGACGGTGAGACCTGTCTCTGGGTCCAGTCCAGCGACGTCGTCGTCGACGGGAACGGCTACCTGATCGAGGGAACCGGACCGACCGAAGGCGACGAGGAGGGGCCGTACGAGGCGAACGCGGGCATCCTCGTCTACGGCGGGACCGACACCGAATCAGATATCGAGAACGTCACCGTCCGCGACGTGACGGTCAGCGGCTGGAGTGCCGGATTACAGTCAGACCTCGAGATCGACGCCGCGGGACCGACGGACGTCATCGTCGAGGACGCCGTCTTCCGCGAGAGCGGGGACGGCGTGGCGTTCTACGGCCGGGACGCGACGCTCCGCAACGTCACGTTGACCGAGAACGAGGCGGGAGCGAACGGCTACGAAGCGGGGACCGTCACGCTGGAAGGCACCGCAGTCACTGGGAACGAGAACGGGCTCGTCTCGACCGAGAGCTCGCGGTTCGTCGTCCGGTCGTCTGTCGTCCGGAACAACGATGGTATCGGCGCGTCCGCCAGTTTCGGCGGCCTGATCGAAATCCTGGACAGTGAGGTCTCGGAGAACGGCGCGGCCGGCGTCGTGCTCCGGGACGCATCCGTCGCGAACCTGCAGAACGTGACGGTCGCAGACAACGCCGGGCTCGCGCTGGACGCGCGCGCCGGAAGCGCGAACGCGACCGACCTCCGCGTAGGCCCGTCGGCGACGCTCTCGTTCGAGAGGCGCTCTGTGGCGCTCGATCCGGTGGCCGCGGGTTCGCTACCGGCACTGCCCAAGGGCGCGACCCCGCTCGGGTCGGGGCTGAACGTCACCGGCGCCGACGGCCCGCTCGAGGTCGCCCTCGACTACGAGGTCGACGAGAGCGCTGGCCCCGTCCGACTGTGGCGGTACGACGGGACCGAGTGGACGGAAGCTACGAACGACTCGACGACTCCCGCCGGGACGTTCACCGCGACCGTCGGCGACGACGGGATCTACGCGCCCGTCGGCGTGCCGGTCGAGGGGGACCTCCTGGCGAACGCGACCGTCGGCGACCGCGTCCTCTGGGTCGAGAATCCGACCGACGAGCCGCTCTCGGTGAGCGTCTCGAACTCCTCCGGGGTCGTCCGCTCGCTCCAGGTCGACCCGGGGGCGAACGAGTCGATCACCGGTCTCGGTCCCGGTGACTACGCCGTGAACGCGACGACGGCCGACGGGGAGAGCGTACCGGTCAACGGTGAGTCGATCTGGTCGTTCACGCTCCCGCCGGACCTCCGGTCGCTCTCGCTGTCGGTCGAGGAGACGATCAGCGCGGAGAACCCGAACGACGTGTCGGTCGTGCTCTCGGTCGAGAACGAATCGGGCGTCGCGAACGTCACGGTTCCCGCCGGTGCGACGGAATCGGTCGATCTCGCGCCCGGGAACTACACGGCGCTGGCCGAAACGAACGACGGTCGCCGCGTCCCCGTCGAGGGCGCGTGGGCGTACGACTTCGAGGTGGTCGGACCGGCGACGCCGACGCCGACCGCGACGCCGACACCCACGGGCACGCCGACCGAAACCCCGACCGAGACTCCGACTCCCACATCCACGCCGACGTCGACGCCGACCGGGACCCCGACCGACACGCCTACGTCGACCTCGACTCCGACGGAGAGTCCTACCCCCACGGAAACGCCGACGCCCACGGCAACTTCGACTCCGACGGCAACGGCGACTCCTACTGCAACGCCGACCGCGACGCCGACTCCAACACCAACGGCGACGCCCACGTCGACTCCAACTGAGACGCCGACAGCGACGCCCACTCCGACGCCGACAGCGACGCCCACCTCGACCCCCACCGACACGCCGACCACGGGACCGACAGACGCGCCGGCGGACAGGGTCACGGCGTCGGAGCCGTTCACCGAAGCGAAACTCGCGGAGATCCGGACGCGGACCGGACCAGGAGACTGATCGCAACTGACGGTGGGTGCCCGGCTGCGTGTCCCACACGGTTCCAGCCAATCGGTAGTTCCAGCCCGTTGCCCTTCCGGGTCGTCCAGCCGAGTCGCTCGTAGAACGCAGGTGACCCCGAGTGAAGCGGGTCGGCCGACTCGGCCACCTGAGTTGACCACCTGACCTGGGCAGGTATTCCGCCCACCTGGCACAGGCAGGTGCCCGACCCACCTAACTCGGCCAGTTCACTCAGCCACCCGGATGAGGTAGCTGACTCAGCCAGCTAACTCAGCTAACCAGCTCATCCATCTGGCGTATCCAACCGCCCCAGCCAGTCAGCTCAGCCAGACTCCCTGAAGCAAATTCGCCCATCGGTGGTTATACCCCCAGTATCTGCCGATGAGTCGGTATCGATTCACCGGAAACCCGGTGTGGAGGTGGATTCGTTGGACGAGGGCCCGTCTCGAACGCCATCGGCGGCTACCGAACGACAGGAGAGGAACGAGCAGTGACGCCACAGAGACTCGTCCGAATGGCAAAGACATCGGTAATAATTGTATGACAACTATAATATGTTATCGGCTCTGGAACGGTATCAGGTCGTTCGACTCGCTGGGAAACCGACGATCGACAGAGCCGGGATCCGAAGAAGATGACGGCCAGACAGCCGCGAAGAGGGCGGAACATCCCAATACTACGATCCGCCTGCAACGGCCGGATATCGATGGTCGAAATCCCTGTCGAAAGAACAGCGCTCTAGATTAGGGCGCTCTGAAGCCGCGAGCGCGACGATATCTGACTGAACGTCGAACCTCCGGCGAACGCATCCGCAGAGGCGAATAAGTAACCGTGTGATTATAGTACTCGAAAAATACAATCAAACGTAAATATCTCGTCGGATTCGTCCACCTGAATCGTCGTCTCTCGACCCGTGCCGTAGGGGGTCCGGAGCATCGCCACAACTCGCGGGGCCGAGGGATACGCGTAAAGGGTGTCGGATCCGGTCGATGACCGGCAGAGCCGGGTCGAGACGCACGTCACCAATCAGGAGACGCTGATCGAGGCCGGCTTCGCCGGCGATCTGGACCCGGCGTTCCGGGCCTTCCGGAACGAGCCGCTCGTCACGCTCGATCCCGTCGAGATGGAGGCGCTGTTCGCCGACCTCGTCGAGGCGGAACGAGCGTATCTCGACGAGTACGACGTTTCTGGCGCCGACGTGCTCTCCTGACCGACGACGCGTGGACGACGGTGACCGAGCACCTCGCGACAAAATCGTCCCCGTGCTTACAAACTGAAGAGGCCGTTCCCCGGGGTGAGGACTTACAGACATACCAGTGTAATCCGTGACCCGTCAATCGGTGCGTGCAGCCGGTACACGGTTCGAGAGCCCGTTTCCGGACGCAAGCACAACCGAACGGTAGTCGGAGAGAGCGGAGAAGACGCCGGGTTCGCACGGGACGAGCGTCGGCGACTCGCCGTTCCCGACGGGGCGACCGGTCCCGAACCCCGCGAACCGCTCGTATCGAACCGGGAGATCGAATGATATTTCGAGCGCGCGGATGGAGTACTCGATCATGTTCTCGAACCGGGACCGCCTCGCGACCGACGGCGACCGCGAGACGGCGCTGGACTGCATCGAGGCGGCGATCGAGGGCGCGGCCCCGGAGACCGCGACGCGCGACGCGGTCGCGCTGGCCGAGGGGACGCTCACCGTGGGCGAGTCGACGTACGACCTCGACGAGTACGACGACGTGGTCGTCGTCGGGGCCGGGAAGGCCACTGGCGGCGTCGCTCGCGCCCTCGAGTCGATACTGGGCGACCGGCTCACCGACGGCGTCGTCGTGACGAAACGCCCCGTCGAGACCGAGCGCGTCCGGTGTGCGGTCGGCGACCACCCGGTCCCGAGCGAGCGCAGCGTCGAGGCGACGGCGGACCTGGTCGAGACCGTCCGGGCGGCCGACGAGGGGACGCTCGTCCTGTTCGTGCTGACCGGCGGGGCGAGCGCGCTGCTGGCCGCGCCGGCGGGGTCGCTGACGATCTCAGACCTCGCGGAGACGACCCGATCGCTGCTGGAAGGGGGCGTCCCGATCGACGAGATCAACGCCGTCCGCAAGCATCTGTCGGCTGTCAAGGGCGGCCGGCTCGCCCGCGAGGCGGCGCCGGCGACCGTCTGCGGGCTCGTGCTCTCGGACGTGGTCGGCAACGACCTCTCGACGATCGGTAGCGGCCCGACGGTCCCCGACGGGACCACCTTCGCCGACGCCCGCGGCGTCCTCGACCGGGCCGACGTGTCAGTTCCCGATGCCGTTCGCGAGCATCTCCGGGCCGAGACCGGCGGAGAGACGCCCGGACCGTCGGACCCGGCGTTCGACCGCGTCGCCCATCACCTGATAGCCGACAACGCGACCGCGCTCACGGCGGCGGCCGACGCCGCCGAGACCGCGGGATATCAGCCGCTGGTGCTCACCTCGCGGCTGCGCGGCGAGGCCAGCGAGGTGGGCAAGGCGCTCGTCTCGACCGGCGCGGAGGCCGCGGCGACCGGAGCACCGGTCGAACCCCCCGCAGTCCTGCTGGCCGGCGGGGAGTGCACCGTCTCGATCGACGGCGAGGGCGGGACGGGCGGGCCGAACCAGGAACTGGTGCTATCGGCGGCGCTCGAACGCGAACCGGTCGTCCTCGCTGCGGTCGATACCGACGGCGAGGACGGGAGTTCCGACGTCGCCGGCGCCCTCGTCGACGGGACCACCGTCGCCGACGGCGAGCGCGAGCGCGCCCAGGAGTTCCTCGACGCCAACGACGCCGGCACCTACCTCGCCGAGGTCGGCGCGACGATCGAGACCGGCCCGACCGGGACGAACGTCAATGACGTGGTCGCGATGGTCGTCGGCGAGCGTTCACCCTGAGACGGATTATTGCGAGACAGTCCGGGATCGACCGCACGCGGTCCTGGGTCGACCCGGGAAACGCGTGCTCCGAATCCGTATGAGACGGGTCGCTCCCGGTGCGACGGGCAGTTTTATATCCGGACCGGGTCACGTTGTGGATATGGACCCGGATCCATCGAGGGACTCGCTGGCGGTCCCGGAGGCGGCGATCCGCGAGGCCTGCGGCGAGACGCCGTTCCCCGAACTCGGGGTGATCGAGCAGGTCTGGGAGACAGACCCGATACCGGACGAGGCGATCGCCGACAGCGCCGGCGAGGCGTTCGCGTCGCTCCCGCTGGCGGATCTCCCCGACGGCGGGGAGATCGCGCTCGGCGTCGGCAGCCGCGGCATCGCCAACCTCGCGGAGATCGTCGGCGGCGTCGTCGCGGAAGCCCGAGAGCGCGGGTACGAACCGTTCGTGTTCCCGGCGATGGGCAGCCACGGCGGGGCGACCGCCGAGGGCCAGCGGGAGATGCTGGCCGAACTCGGCGTCGACGAGGACTCCGTCGGCTGCGAGATCCGCTCGAGCATGGCGGTCGTCGAGGTCGGCCGCACCGCCGACAGGGACGTCCCCGTCGTCGCCGACGCCAACGCCGTCGACGCCGACGCCATCGTCCCGATAAACCGGGTGAAGCCCCACACCGACTTCGACGGGACCGTCGAGAGCGGGCTCTCGAAGATGCTCGTCATCGGAATGGGCAAACAGCGGGGCGCGAAGACCGCTCACGACTGGGCGGTCGACTGGTCGCTGCGGAACATGATCCCCGAGATCACCGAGCGACTGCTCGAGGACCTCCCCGTCGTCGGCGGCGTCGCGATCCTCGAAGACCAGCGCGACGACACCGCGCTACTCGAGGGCGTCCCGCCGGAGGGCTTCCTCGACCGCGAGGCCGAACTGCTCGAACGGGCCTACGCCGAGATGCCGACGCTGCCCTTCGACGACATCGACGTCCTCGTCCTCGACCGACAGGGAAAGGACATCAGCGGTCAGGGCATGGACACGAACGTCATCGGCCGCCGGCCGTTCGCCATCCAGGAGCCCGAACCCGATCTGCCAGACATCAAGCGGATCTACACGCGCGGACTGACCGAGACGACCCACGGCAACGCGATGGGGATGGGGTCGGCCGACTTCGTCCACGCGGACCTGCTGGGGGAGATCGACATGCCGACGACGCTGATCAACGCCCTCACCGCGAGCACGACCCGCGGCGTCCGGCTCCCGCCCGCCGTCGAGACCGACCGGGCGGGGCTGACCGCGGCGCTGTCGACCATCGGCATCGTCGACCCGGAGACGGTGCGGGTCGTCCGCGCCCCCGACACGATGCATCTCCAGCGGCTCTACGCCTCGCCGGCGCTCGTCGACGAGGCGCGCGAGCGCGACGACCTCCGCGTCCTCGAAGAGCCCTCCCCCATCGCGTTCGACGACGGCGAGTTCGCGGCGCCGCCGGCCCACGTCGCCGTCGCCGACGGGTCGGGCGACGACTGAGCGTCTCGGCCGTTCGGGCCGCGAAACGCGGTCGTCTTCGATTCAGTCGTCGAACTCGGCTAGCTCGACGCGTCGGCCTTCCTCGTGCGAGCGGTGAGCCGCCTCGGTGAGCTGGACCCCGCGTGCGCCGGCGGTGAAGTCCCACGGGAACGGCTCGTCGGCGACGACGTGACGGACGAATTTCTCCCACTGCGCCTTGAACGCGTTGTCGAACTCCCGGTTGTTCGGCACCGCCTCCCAGTCCTCCGTGAAGTCGTGGTCAGTCGGCGTATCGGGGTTCCACTCGGGCTTGGGCGTGTTGGCGTAGTGCTGGGTCTTGCAGTCGCGCAGGCCGGCGACGGCGCTGCCCTCGGTGCCGTCGACCTGGATCTCCAGCAGGTCGTCGCGGTTGACCCGCGTGGTCCACGAGGAGTTGAGCTGGGCGACGATATCGTCCTCGAGCTCCACGATCGCGTAGGCGGCGTCGTCGGCGGTCGCCTCGTAGGGCTCGCCGTCCTCGTCGACGCGCTCGTCGACGTGCGTTACCTCGTGGCTGCGGACCGATTCGATCTCGCCGAAGAGGTTTTCGAGCACGTAGCTCCAGTGGGAGTACATGTCGTCGACGATGCCGCCGCCGTCCTCCGCGCGGTAGTTCCACGAGGGGCGCTGTGCGGGCTGACCGTGGCCAGTGAACACCCAGTAGCCGAACTCCACCCGGACGGAGAGGACGTCGCCGAAAAAGCCCCCGTCGAGGAGCCGCTGGAGTTTCATCACGCCCGGCAGCCAGAGCTTGTCCTGGACGATCCCGTGTTTCGAGTCGCTTTTCTCGGCGGTCTCGGCGACCGCCCTGGCGGTCGCGAGGTCGCCGGCCAGCGGCTTCTCGCAGTAGACGTGCTTACCGGCCTCGATGGCCTTCGTGACGCAGTCGGCCCGACGGGAGGTGATCTGGGAGTCGAAGTAGATCTCCTCGTCGCCGTCCAGCACCGTCTCCAGGTCGGGGTCGGCGACGTAGCGGTCGACGCCGTGTTCGTCGGCCAGCCGCTCCAGCTTGCGCTCGTCGCGGCCGACCAGCACCGGCTTCGGTAGCACCCGCTCGCCGCCGGGGAGTTCGACGCCGCCCTCCTCGCGGATCGCGAGGATCGACCGGATGAGGTGTTGGTTCGTCCCCATGCGGCCGGTCACGCCGTTCATGATGAGACCGATCTCTCGCATCGTTCGTCCCCGTCTGGTTGTCAGAATCACTATACAGTTTCGGTCACGTCGGGCGAATCACCGCTCCGCGACAGCGGATACGGGCGTCCCGGCCGGAGCGGAGCGCCACCGACGACGGCGGCGGCCGGACCGACTTTCCGTCACCTTCATTAGCTGACTTCCGGCAGTCCACATCATGTCCACGAAGATCGGGTACGTGGGAGTAGACCACCACCACAGGGACCCGTACTTCACGGTCGCGAGCGGCCTCGACGTCGATGTCACGGCCGTCTGCGAGCCGGGCCGACGGGTCGACGTCGCGAACCTCACCGCGATGGACGACCGCCCCGACGAGATAACGACCGAGGGCGGCGACGTGGCGACGCTCGTCTCCGAGGCGACCGTCTACGAGGACCCCCACGAGTTAGCCGCCGAGGCCGACGTCGACGTGATCTGGATCACCTACCGGAGCGACGAGACGCCGGCGATAATCGAGACGGCGGTCGAGCACGGCGTCCACGTCGTCAGCGAGAAGCCCATCGCCCGCACCGCCGCCGACCTGGAGGACGTCGCCGAGAAGGCCAACGAGTCCGGCGTGACGGTGTCGCCGACGCTGTACTACCGGACGAACCCCGTCGCGATGGACGTCCGCGAGCGGGTCGCCGAGGGCTTCTTCGGCGACGTCTGGACCGTCCAGGGCCGGTTCAACGCGAGCCAGCTCTCCTATCGCAACACCGACCACTACATCTACGACGCTGAAGTCAGCCGCGGCGGGGCCTTACAGTGGATCGGCCCGCACTGGCTCGACGCGATGCCGTGGATGCTCGACGACCCCATCGCGCGGGTGACCGCCAGTTTCCACGACGCCGACGAAGCGGACGTCGACGCCGGGGCCGTCCTCCAGTTCGAGACCGAGGGCGGCACGCTCGGGACCTACCACACGGGCTACTACCTGAGCGACCGCGGCAAGGACACCCACTTCGGGATCTACGGCACCGACGCGCAGGCCCGGACGCCGCTGCACCACGACACGCTCCAGCACGAACCGACGATCCCCCTCGAGATCACCTCGGAGGACCCCGAGTGGTCGGCCGCGCCCACGCGGACCGTCGAGTACGAGTTCACCTACGACCGGTTCCCGGCGTGGGGAGACTTCGTCTACGACTACTTCGCGGCGTACTTCGACGGCTACGAGACGGGCGACGTCCCCGCGACGGTCGACGACGCCGTCCAACTCCTGCGAGTCATGGACGCCGCCTACGACTCGGCCGAGCAGGACGGGTGGGTCAGCGTCGACGGCTGAGACGGACCGCTCTCAGACGGATTCCTGCAGGAATCCGTCTCATACGGATTATTGCAAGACAGTCCGGGATCGATCGCACGACTGCGTGCAGTCGACCCGGTACACGCTCGCAATAATCCGTATCAGTCAGTTCCACGTCGACCGCCCACAGCCGAGCGGTCGTCGTGGGAAACAGGGAGAGCGCACGGTCGAGGTCGGTACGGATCCCCAGTGGTCGACGCATCATCGACTGATCCCGTGCGAGACCGCTGCCCGAGATCCCGACCGGGATATATCAGTTTCAGATAATGAGTCCTATTTCGGTAATTGGCCCGGCGGTCCGTCGAGATACCACACTTCGAGACGCGGTTGCCAGAGATACCGAATCACGCCTCGAATCGTTCGACCGATGTCGCGAGCCGCGAGGTGGACCGCCACGGCGTCGAGGGCGGGTACCGGCGAACTCGCGGAACCGGCGTATCGGCCACCGAGGGATTCAACCGCGGCGGGTTCGTAGCGGGGGCGATGGCAGAGCGCATATATCGGTGCTCGAACTGTCTCGACAGCACCGTCGCGCGCGGGTTCGACGTGTCGCACCTCTCGACGACCTGCGAGAACTGCGGCGAGTTCGCCCGATTCGTCAACGACGACGTGTTCGAACAGTACCGCGCCTTCGAGTCCTCGCCGCCGGAGTCGCTCGACTGGGAGCGCCTCGACCGCGCCGAGAAGTTCCTCGTCAGCGACCAGATCGTCCGCGAAGGCCGGTCGATAGAGGACTTCGAGATCACCGAACAGTAGCCGGGCCGGGAGCACCGGATCGTCCGAGAGTATCATCCGGCGCCGAGCTATCTGACTGGTAAGTTACCAATATTCGGAATGATCGGATAGAGCATAGTACATCCGGCTCCAGTGTCCCCACTATAGCGGTGTCCGGTCGGGACGGCGCCGGCGACGGAGGGTGTCGCTCTCGGCGACGCGTACATATTCGAACCCCGACATGATCGGACGAGCGGGTCGCCACCGAGAAGCTCGACACCTCCTCGCGAACGCCCGAGACGCTTCAGCAGACCGCCTTTTGCCGATTCGGGAGGCGCTCGACCCGCCAGCCAGTGAACCTCGCAGTGGCAGACACGATCGATACTGACGGTCCCCCGTACCGCGTTCGTCGCGGACCTCCCGCCCGCGGGCTCCGAGGCTATCGAGCGGTTCCTCCACCGGAGCACCAGTGAACGAGCCGCCGACCGGTCCGAGGCCCCGTTCAGGGGACTCCGGAGACGGCCACGGCTCGAGCCGCTATCGGGAGCCGACCGGGAGCGATCGAGGCGTATTATCCCCTTCGATACCGAAAACCAGGCCACATACCGACGTATTAGACGTTCTAAACTCTAATTCAGGAGTTTGACTATATATATCCAAATGTCGGATTCTCGGTTCGATATATGCCAGTACTATTCCCATAGATGGACACATATACTTATATCCAAATCCATCAGTAGTACATCTGTCTTTATTCCCTATTGAAATCATCTAACAGCGAAGTTTTAGTTCGAATATCCACCGGAAGTACCGATCGGTCGCGCACCCGGGACGCGATCCGGCTGTGGAACGGCGGACGTCGCATCGTGCAAGAGAATAAATAACGTGCTCGCTAACGACGTGATATGTGGAGCGGGTCGCGACGGACGTTTATCAGAGGGGTGACGCTGGGCGGAATCTCCCTGTCTGCCGGCTGCCTCGCTCGCGGGCCGAGTCCCGAGGAGCAGGCACGGGAGGCCAGAGAACCGCTGTCGAAGTACCGCGACGTCTCGGCCGCGCTCGCGGACGGGTACCGGACCGCGGCGACGTACGTCCGGTCCGACGACGGCGTCGTGGGGACACCGTTCGTCGACCGCTCCGTCGACGAACTCGACCCCGAGCGGCCGCAGGTGCTGCTGTACGACCTCACGTCCGAGGGACGGTACGAGCTGATGGGCGCGAAGTGGTACCGGCCGACGGAAGAAACCGACTCGCCGCCGTCGCTGTTCGGGAAGTCGTTCGCGGGGCCACAGGAGGACGAGGTCTCGCTGGTCCCGGAACACTACGGTCTGACCGCGTGGCTGTTCCGCGAGAACCCCGAGGGGCTGTTCCGGTCGGCGAACCCGGCGGTCGAACCCGCGGAGCTGGTGAGCACCGTCGAGTCCCTCCGCGAGGGGCTTCGGGACTACCTCGCGGGGAGAGGCGCGACCGAAGACGGCTACCGGAACACCGAGAAGTGCGTCGGGACGGAGCGGGGCGGCTACGGCGTCCCGTTCGTCGATGAGTCGGCCCGGACCACGGGCGGCACCGATCCGACGCGGCCCCCGATACTGCTGTACCGAGTCACGCCCGCGTGGAGTTACCGGCTCGTGGGTGCCGAGTGGTTCGTCCCGGCCGCCGAGACCGACTCGCGGCCGTCGATGTTCGGATTCGAGTTCCACGAGCCGACGGGGGCCCACAGCCCGAAGGTCGACCAGCCCGAGCACGTCGGGCTCCACGCGTGGCTGTTCCGCGCGAACCCCGGGGGGATGTTCGCGCCGTTCAATCCGACGCTGTCCTGTCGGTAGCGGTCCGCAGTCGGGGTGATCCCCCGCATTCAAGGGGGCCCGAGCCCAGCAGACGAGTATGCAGTTCGACTGGATGGTGGCCTGTTACCCCGGAGACGGCGTCCACCGCGACTACCCGATGATGGAGCGACTCGACCGCGAGACAGTGATGCACGGCGTCGACGCGGCCGTCGACGCGGGGCTGGGCGGCATGTGGGCGCCGGACCACTTCGTCCTCGGCCCACACCACGAGGAGTACGAGGTGTGGACGCTCCTGTCGGCGATCGCCGAGCGCACGGACGACGTCGACATCGGCCCGCTCGTCGGCGCGATCACGTATCGCAACCCCGCACTGTTGGCGAAGATGGCGACGACGGTCGACCAGCTCTCGGAGGGGCGGCTGATCCTCGGCCTCGGTTGTGGCTGGCACCGGGAGGAACACGAGCGGTACGGCTTCGATTTCCCCGAGATCGAACAGCGAATCGAGATGCTCGACGAGGGACTCGACGTCGTCACGTCGATGTTCACCGAGGAGGAACCGACGTTCTCGGGCGAGCACTTCGAGATCGACGGCGCGTTCAACGAGCCGA
This sequence comes from Halosimplex sp., assembly GCA_042217395.1. GTDB lineage: Archaea > Halobacteriota > Halobacteria > Halobacteriales > Haloarculaceae > Halosimplex. The sequence goes on along the minus strand of JBDGSU010000181.1, from coordinate 1,958 downwards.
AACCGGTTCAGGAGCCACATCCCCCGATCCTGATCGGCGGCGCCGGCCCGCAGATGCTGCGGCTCACCGCGAAGTACGCAGACGAGTGGAACGTCGAGATCAGCGGACGCAACCGCGGCCCGCCCATCGAGTTCAAGCGCGACAAGCTCGACGAGTACGTGGAAGAGGAGGGACGCGACCCGGACGACATCACGCGGTCGTGGCTCGCGCACGTCCTCGTCCGGGAGAGCGAGGAGGAGCTACAGGCGGTCTGCGACGAGATATTCCCGCTTCCGTGGGGCGAGGAGGAGGACATGGACGACCGGCTCACCCGCGAGAACGCCTGGGAGAAGGGGCAGCTGATGATCGGGACGCCCGCGGAGGTCGCCGAGCGCATCGAGTACGTCCGCGACCTCGGTTTCGACAAGCTGCAGCTCATGTTCCTCGACTTCCCGGACACGACCGGGATGGAGCTGTTCAGCGACGAGGTCATGCCCGAGTTCGCCTGATCAGCGGTTCCGCCCGTTGCACTTCACGATCACGTACAGCAACCCGCCGGTCATCGGAACGATGATGACGACGTTGAGGAGGTTGACGAAGTAGGCGGCCGTCCCGCGGGGCGTGATGACCGCAGAGATGACCACCAGGACGGTCACCACCGAGCACATGACGAACAGGGCGTGCCAGAGCCGCATCCAGGCGCAGATCTGCTCGAAGTAGTCGACCATTGCCCGTCGGGAGGCCCGGGGGAAGTAAATGCGTTTGGAAGGCGCGCGGCTCGGCCGGCGCGGACCGGTCGAGGCGCTTGCGGGTCCGTGGCGACCGCGCCCCGCGGGGGCCGTGCGCTCACCAGAGGGTTTATCCAGCGGTGCGCGGTGTCTCGAGACATGACCGCAGGGACGCTGACGGAGAGCGAGCGAGTCGAGGCGCTGGAACCGCCGGAGGGCGAGGTCCCCGTCGTGCTGGACACGGACACCTACAACGAGATCGACGACCAGTTCGCGGTCGCGTACGCGCTGCTCTCGGAGTCGATCGCGGTCGAGGCGGTCTGCGCGGCGCCGTTCTACCGCCCGTCCAAACCCGAGTCCGACTCGCCCGGGGACGGGATGGAACGGAGTTACCGGGAGATCCTCCGGTTGCTGGACCGGCTCGACCGCGACGCCGAGGGGTTCGTTCACCGCGGCGCCACCGAGTTCGTGGACGACGCCGGCGGCCCCGTCGAGAGCCCCGCGGTGGAGGCGATCGTCGAGGCCGCCCGGCGGGAGCGCGAGGGGAGACTCTACGTCGTCGCGATCGGTGCGCCGACCAACGTCGCGTCGGCGCTCCGAACGGCGCCGGACATCGCCGAGGACATCGTCGTCGTCTGGCTCGGCGGGCAGCCCCACTCCTGGCACACCGCACGCGAGTTCAACCTCATGCAGGACTACGAAGCGTCGCGGACCCTCTTCGACAGCGGCGTCCCCCTCGTCCAGGTGCCCTGCAAGAACGTCGCCGAGCACGTCCGGACGACGGTGCCGGAGCTGCGCGAACACCTGCCGGACCAGGGGGAACTCGGCGAGTTCCTCTTCGAGCGGTTCAGCGGCTACCGGAGCGACGAGCGCGACCTGCGCGTCTGGTCGAAGGAGATCTGGGACGTGGCGCCGATCGCCTACCTGGTCGACCACGAGACGGTCCCGACGGCGCTGGCCCACGCGCCGACGCTGAACCGGGAGTTGCAGTACGGCCGCGACCCGAACCGACACCTCGTGCGCGTCGCGACGGACGCCGACCGGGACCGGATCTTCGACGACTTCTTCGCGAAACTCGACGCCGCCGACCTCGAGTGACACGGCGTACGAGAGCCGCCCGCGGCCCGGCCAGGTTCACCCGCGGTTCGACCTCCGCTCGCGCCCGGAACCGAGCGGAGCGGCCCCGCTCCGTATAAATGAGGCTCCCACAGAATGGTTCACATGGTTTGATGAGACGACTTCAAAATGCCG
>JBDGSU010000206.1:0-36124 GCA_042217395.1 Halosimplex sp. | reverse complement strand
TATCTCCACACGCTGTTCTGGGAGAACATGGATCCCAACGGCGGCGGCGAACCCAGCGGCGAACTCGCCGACCGTATCGAGGAAGACTTCGGTTCCTACGAGGGCTGGAAGGGCGAATTCGAGGCCGCTGCCGGCGCTGCCGGTGGCTGGGCGCTGCTCGTCTACGACCCGGTCGCAAAGCAGCTGCGCAACATCGTCGTGGACAAGCACGACCAGGGCGCGCTGTGGGGCGCACACCCGATTCTCGCACTCGACGTGTGGGAACACTCCTACTACTACGACTACGGCCCGGACCGCGGAAGCTTCATCGACGCGTTCTTCGATGTCATCGACTGGGAGCACGTCGCCTCGCAGTACGAGAAGACGGTCTCGAAGCACGAAGGCTAAGTCGCCGAGCCCGCTCGCTGACCCGACGCGAAAACACTGCCTTTCTTTTGGTGCGCCACCCCGCGAGAGACATTACTCGCCATTCGACCCGTCTCAGACCGTCCGTCCGCGTGATAGCTTGCCACCGGTTTTAACCCGGGGCGTTCCCGAGATGGGGGTATGGGCGTTGAGGATCAGACTCCGATCACGCGACCCGCGAACCCGCCGGGCGACACGGAACCGCACGCTCGCGTCGCTGGCGACACGGAAACGGCGTACGCGGACCTCGCATCGGACCTCGAGACGGCAGTTGACGGTGACGTTCGGTTCGACGAATACGCACAGATTCTGTACGCGACCGACGGGAGCATCTACCAGGCACGGCCAGCCGGCGTCGTCTATCCCACCGACATCGACGACGTGCGGGCCGCGGTCACGACGGCGGTGGACCACGAGGTACCGATTCTACCCCGCGGGACCGGGTCCTCGCTGGCCGGCCAGGCGGTCGGCCCGGGCTGTGTCGTACTGGACATGTCCCGACACATGGACGGCATCCTCTCGGTCGATTCCACGGGACAGACCGCGACCATTCAGCCCGGCGTCGTGCAGGACCATCTGGACGACCACCTCTCGGAGTACGGACTGAAGTTCGCACCCGATCCGGCCTCCTCGAACCGATCGACCGTCGGTGGCGGTATCGGCAACAACTCCACCGGTGCGCACTCGGTGCGGTACGGCATCACCGACGCGTACACCGAGGAGGTGAAGGCAGTCCTCCCGGACGGGTCGCTCCTGCACGCGCGGCCGGTCGTCCTCGACGGCGAGGAGTACGAGGACATCGTCTCGAAAGACGACCGCGAGGCCGAGATCTACGAGACGGTCCGCGGTCTCGTCGAAGCAAATCAGGACGAAATCGAGGAGCGCTATCCCGAACTCAAGCGCCGGGTGAGCGGCTACAACCTCGACCGCGTCATCTACGAGAACGAGGACGGCGAAGAGGTCATCAACCTCGCCAAACTCTACGTCGGATCGGAGGGGACACTCGGCGTCATCGTCGAGGCGACCGTTGGGCTGGTGACCGTCCCCGAGGAGACGGCGCTGGCGCTGTATCACTTCGAGGACCTCGTGGACGCCATGAAGGCGGTGCCCGAGGCACTGGAGTTCGACGTGAGCGCCGTCGAGTTGATGGACGACGAGGTGTTCAGGCTGGCAGCCGAGTCCGACGGCTACAACCAGTACGTCGAACCGATCCCCGAGGGGACGAAGGCCTCGCTCCTCCTCGAATTCGATTCGGAACTCCACGACGACTTCGAGGCCGCCATCGCTGAGACCAACGACCACTTCGTGGAGAACGGCGACGCCTTCGACGTACTGGAGGCCTACGACCAGTCCGAACAGGACGACATCTGGGCGCTGCGGAAGGCCGCGATTCCGCTCCTGATGAGCCTCCAGGGCGACCCCAAGCCGTATCCGTTCATCGAGGACGCGACGGTGCCCCCGGAGGAACTGGCCGAGTACGTCACGGAGTTCGAGGAGGTGCTAGAAGACCACGACACCTCCGCGGCGTACTTCGCCCACGCCGGGAGCGGGACGTTGCACATCCGGCCCATCCTCAACCTGAAGACCGAAGACGACATCGAGAAGATGCACTCCATCACGGAGGACGTGACCGACCTCGTCCTGAAACACCACGGCGCGTTCTCCGGGGAACACGGCGACGGGATGGCCCGGACCGAGTTCAACCCCAAGATGTACGGGCCGGACCTCTGGCAGGCGTTCAAAGAGATCAAGACGGCCGTCGATCCGGAGTGGTTCATGCACCCCGGCAACGTGGTCTATCGGGACGGTCCCGACGACGTGGGACCGGACGCCGACCGGGGCGTCGGCGCGGACATGCGCGAGAACCTGCGCTACGGGGCCGACTACCAGTCGCTCGAACCCCAGACCGAACTCGACTTCGCCGACGAAGGCGGCTTCTCCCACCTCGTCGAACTCTGTAACGGCTGTGGGACCTGCCGACAGACCGACTCGAACACGATGTGTCCCACCTACCGCGCCTCCAAAGAGGAGATTCAGGCCACGCGCGGCCGTGCGAACATGCTCCGGGCGGCCATCAGCGGTGAACTCCCCGAGGACGAACTCTACTCCGAGCGATTCCAGTCGGAGGTACTCGACCTCTGTGTCGGCTGTAAGGGCTGTAAGTCCGACTGTCCGACCGGCGTCGACCTGGCGAAACTCAAGGCGGAGGTCAAACACGAGTACCACGAGCGCGAGGGGACCGGACTGCGCTCGCGGCTGTTCGGCAACATCGACCGCGTGTCGGCGCTGGGGAGCGCGCTCGCGCCGCTGTCGAACGTCGCACAGAAACTCCCCGGCTCCGACCTCGTGGCCGAGCGCCTGCTCGGCATCGCACCGGAACGGGACCTGCCGAAGTTCACGAGAGAATCCCTGGAAGACTGGTTCGCCACCCGCGGCCCGCAGGTGCCGCTGTCGGAGGCCGAGTCGAAGGTGCTGCTCTTCCCCGACACCTACACCAACTACAGTTACCCCGAACCGGGGAAGGCGGCGGTCGAAGTCCTCGAATCCGCGGGGATTCACGTGGACGTTCTCGACAGCGACGAGGTGGAACCGAGCGGCCGCGCGGCCTTCTCGATGGGGCTGCTCGACGACGCGAAAGAGCGCGCCCGGCGGAACCTCGACGCGCTGGCCCCATACGTCGAGAACGACTGGTCGATCCTGTTCGTCGAACCCTCCGACGCCGTGATGTTCCAGGACGAGTACACGGACCTGCTCGACGACGACCGCGTCGAAGACCTCGCGGTGTCGGCCTACGGCGTCTCCGAGTACGTCAACACGCACGCCGTCTACGACGACATCGACTTCGACGCGCCCGCGGAGTCGCTCGTCTACCACGGCCACTGCAACCAGAAGGCGCTGAACCGCGACTTCCACGCCGCGGCCGCGCTCCGGGCGACGGGCTACGAGGTCGACCACCTCGACTCCTCCTGCTGTGGCATGGCCGGGTCGTTCGGCTACGAGGCCGAACACTACGACCTCTCGAAGGCCATCGGCACCATCCTCAACGAACAGGTCGAGGAGAGCGACGGGAACATCGTCGTCGCGCCCGGCGCGTCCTGCCGGTCGCAGCTCTCCGACGACGACTTCCAGGGCGAGCGCCCGGCCCACCCCGTCGAGAAACTGCGCGACGCGCTGGCCTGAGCGGTCGCGGTCCGTCCGCACCCGCCGCCGGTCGCCGCTCTCCTCGCCGCGAATCCGCACGCTTTAGCCGCGCGACGGCCAAGCGAGCGCCGATGCCGGTTCCAAAGTCCGAGTTCGACGACCTGCGGCCGCTTGCGTTCCGCGAACCCGACGAGGTCCTCGACCCCGACGAGATGTACACCGTCTACGAGATAGCGAGGCTGTTCCAGGGGCTGGACCCCGGGCAGGACCTCGACCCCGCGACCGAGGACATCCTGCTCGACTGGACCATCCCGTGGATGGTCTACCACGCCGAGTCGTTCGTCTTCGCCGAACCGGCCGACGACGACGAACCCGGCCTGTACGGCCTGCAACCATGAAACTGCTCGTATCCGGCGCGGACCGCGTCGATGCCGGGAAGACCACCTTCACCGTCGGCCTGCTCGACCGCCTCGACGCGGTCGGGTACAAGCCCCGCGCGGGCAACGACTACTGGTTCCACCAGGACGACTACCGCCACGCCGTCGAGCAGGGCCGCCTGTTCGGCAAGGACGCGAAGCGACTCGCCGCCGCAAGTCCCCTCGACCTCGACCCCGAGGAGATCAACCCGATCCACCGCCTCTGGCGACCCTCGCCCGGATCGGGGACGGGGATGCTCGGACAGGAAGACCGCCAGTTCGTCGTGGACCGCGTGGCCGAGAACTTCGTCGTCAACGAAACCGTCTCGGTCCCCGAGGCCGCCCGCGAAAACCTCCCGCTCGACGACGCCGTCCGCGTCGATTCGCTGTCGGCGTTCAACGACGTGATGGCACAGCTCCACGTCGTTGCCCTCGAAGGTATCGCCCGGCGGATCGGAGAGCGAGAGCGTGCAGTCGTCGAGTCCTACGGCGACGTGGCGCGGCCGCTCAGCGACTTCGAACCGGACGCCGTCGCGGTGGTCGAACCGGGCCGGGCGCGCGTCTACGACGGTACCCGGTACGCGAAGGCCTGCGAGGTGGCGACCGGCAGTCCCGAGGAGGGGCAACTCGAAGAGCGCGTTCCGAACGTCGTCGATCTCATCGACGCCGAGGGCGCGGTTGCACTCCCCGCACTCACCGACGACGAGCGCGACGACCCGCCGGCGGTCGCCGAGGCGTACGGCGAGGCCTACGAGGCGCTGTGTTCGGTCGCTCGGAGCGAGTGACGACTGGCTACGCCGACGCACGACCAGCGACCTCGATTCTCGGGTTTCGGGAACGCGCGACGGCGTTGTATTCCGCCGATGCGTATGATCGGATATGACGGCACAGCCACAGCGGTCGGCGGGAGCGGGCGAGCGAGTCTGGATGGTCGAGCGGACGTTCTCGGCGGACTCGCCGCACATCCTCGTCATCGTCTACGCGACGCCGGACGGGAGCCGCTACCTGCAGAAAGAGCGGGCCTTCAACCGCTTCGGCGGCCGTGCTCCGGAGGTGACCGCCGCCATCGAGGTCGATCCCGACGATCTGACCGCAGTCGACGACCCCGAGCGCCGGGAGCGCTACGCGACGGAGGCGGCACGAATGCGCGAGCGCCACGACCCCGACGACGCCGTGTGAGGCCGCTCCGGTGACTGCGCCCGGCCGCTCCGGGGACGGAGCCTGAGCGCTCAGACGCCCATCCGGGCGGCCTGGAGGGCGAGTTCGATGTCCTGGTAGGGATTGGTGGTGATGGAGGGACCGTGGCCGGTGTGCATCTCGGCGAGGTCCTCGGAGACGGTGTCGAGGAGGGACTCGACACTCTCGATCAGGGTCGCCCGGTCGCCCTCTGCGAGGTCGGTCCGGCCGAAACCGCCGTTTTCGAACACGAGGTCGCCGGCGAACAGCACGCCGGGGTCGGCCGCGTAGAAACAGAGGTGGTCGTCCTTGTGACCGGGGGTGTGCAGGGCGAGGTAGTCGTCGTCACCGCACTGAACGGTCTCCCCGTCGTCGATAGCGTGATCGACGCCGTCGAAGTCGGGATCGAAGCCCCACACGTCGACGCCGAAGGCGTCGGTGACGGCTCCGAGGTTCCCGACGTGGTCGGGGTGGGTGTGAGTGAGGACGACGGCGTCGATGTCGTCGACGCGCTCGCGGATGGCGCTGACCACGTCGAACTCGTTACCCACGTCGACGACGACGGTGCGGTCGCCCTCGACGAGGAAGGCGTTGCTCGTGAAGACGCGTTGTCCGCGGGCGAGGTTGGTAATCATGCTCGCTCGTAGGCCGACCCGCTCCTTGGGCGTGTCGTTTCCGCCGGCCCGGGTCGGGACGCGGATGGGTCGACGAGCGACGACGGATGTGTGACAGAAGAACCCGACGCTGGAGTGAGACCCGTCGCCCGGGACGGGTATTGGGGCAGAAACGACCCACAGGGCTATGTATGTGGAATGGTAAACGGCTACAGAGAGCAGAATGACTGACTCGACAGCGCCTGTCGTACTCATCGTCGAGGACGAACCCGACGTCGCCGAGACCTACAATCTCTGGCTCGCTGAGGACTACGATGTCCGTATCGCCGAGAACGGCGACGAGGGTCTCGGGCTTCTCGACGACGAGGTCGATGTGGTGCTTCTCGACCGGATGATGCCGGGGCTGTCCGGTGACGAGGTGTTGGAGCGGATACGCGACCGGGGGCTCGGCTGTCGGGTCGCGATGGTGACCGCCGTCGAACCCGACTTCGACATCCTCGAGATGGGGTTCGACGCGTACCTCAGCAAACCGATCCGGAGCGACGAACTCCACACCACCGTCGAGAAACTCCTCGAACGGTCGGAGTACGACGCACTGCTGCAGGAGTACTACGCACTGGTCGAGAAGCAGGCCACGCTGGAAACTGCAAAGAGCGGCGCCGAACTCGCGGAAAGCGACGAGTACGAGGACCTGAAAGCTCGGATCGGCGAGTTGCAGGACGACCTCTCGCGGACGCTGGGCGGCGTCGAAGACGACGCGGATTTCATCACCGCCATCCAACAGATCGGCGGCGGAGAGGACACGTAGCTATGTACGATCTATCGAACGTTCTCGATACGGATGCAGTTTCGTCGGTACGGCCCGGCACGAGCGTACTGATCGCCGGTCCGGCCATGACCGGGAAGGAAAACCTCGCAAAGCAGATTCTGGCCGACGGGTCCCGCAGAGGCGAGGGCGCGCTCATCGTCTCGACCAGCGACGGGGCCGAGAACATCGTCGCCGACTACCAGGAACGGGTGGCCGGCGTCGAAGACCTCAAACTCGGCATCGTCGATTGTCGCGCCGAGGGGTCGAGCGGCCGCGGCGACGACCCCGGCAACCGCCAGGGACTCTACATCCACCACGTCTCCTCGCCCGGCGACCTCACCGGCATCGGTATCGGCATCACGAAAGCACTCGAATCGCTCCACGGCGCTGGTGCAGAGCGTGGTCGGATGGCGCTCGTCTCGCTGTCCACCATGCTCACCTACACCGACCGCGAGACCGTGTTCAAGTTCTGCCACGTCCTGTCGTCGCGGCTCGACGCCGCCGGCTATCTGGGCGTGTTCACTATCGACACCGGCGCACACGACGAACAGACCCTCCAGGTCATCAAACAGGCGTTCGACGGCCTCATCGAGGTCCGCGACGGCGACGGCGGCCGCGAGGCTCGCGTCCTCGGTCTCACCGACGGCCCGACCGCCTGGGCCGCCCTCTAGCAGTCCGTTCCGTTCGGCAGGACCGCGCTACAGCGGTCCACCGACCAGCACCAGCCGCGCCCGTTCCTCCCCCCGGTTGTGTATCTGGCGCGTCTCCCCCGGGTCGATCCGCACCGCCTCGTTCTCCCCGAGCGTCACCGTCTCGTCGGCGAACTCGACGTCGACCGTGCCAGAGACGCAGACGTACACCTCCTCTTGTCCCTCACTGCCGTGGTCGTGTTCTTTCCCCTTCCCGCCCGGTTCCAGTTCGAGGATCGTTACGCCCACTTCGGTAGTGTCGAGTGCGTCTTTGAGGAACCACATGCCGCCGAACTCCTCGGGAACGACCGACTCCACGTCCGCCGTCGAGGCTGTCTGGTAGCCCATACCCCACCGTTGCATCGCGTCGGGCTTCAAAGGTGTCCCTGCAACGCAGACTGGCAGAGCCGACGGACTGGCGATTTCGATGGCAGGAGAACAGAGCGGGGAGATCGGTGACCGACTCCCGCTCTGGTCCACTCTTTCGGCGGAGACGTGAACTAGGTTGTGCCGAACGTGTTGGTCAGTCGGTCGTCGGCCGACGGACGTTTGCAGGGACGACAGCGCTTTTGCGTCTCCGATGCGGGGGGGAGTGTATGAAAGTCCAGTTGCTCGAAGCCACCGAGGACCCCGAGCGCGTCATCTGTACGGGCGCGCGCAACGACTACATGGGGGAGTTCGTCGGGGACTGCTCGTTCGAGGAGATCATGGAGACGACCGACGGCGACACCATCGAAGAGAAACAGGAGACCCTCATCGGCCACCTGCTCGATCACGGCCACTTCGGTCCCTTCGAACACCCGCAGGCCACCTTCGCCGTGAAAGGGATCAGTCGCTCCTGTATGGCCCAGATCACCCGCCACCGTCACGTGTCGTTCGACGTGCAGAGCATGCGCTACGTCTCCTTCGACGACGTGGACCCCGCGGACGTACGCGAGGGCGAACTCGTCGTCACGCCGCCGTCCGCGACCGACCCCGACTGGGTCGGCCGCAACCAGCAGAGCGGGGCCGTCGGCGAGGAGACCGCCGAGCGCCGCGCGGAGGTGTTCACCGACGCTATCCAGCACGCCGTCGAGTCCTATCAGGAACTCCTCGACCTCGGGATGCCCCCCGAGGACGCCCGCTTCGTCCTCCCCATCGGCACGAAGGTCAACATGGTCATGTCGATGAACGTCCGGATGCTGATGCACGTGGCAGATATGCGTGCCGCCGCGGACGCCCAGTGGGAGATTCGCGAGATGACCGAGGAGATTCTGGCCCTCGCCGAGGAGTGGTGTCCCATCACCTTCGCCCACTACAACGAACACATGAAGAATCGGAAGAACCGGCTGGCTCCCTGATGGTGGCGAGGCAGATGGGGGACGGTTGGCGGTGAGAGGACGGTTGGCGGTGAGAGGACGGTTGGCGGTGAGAGGACGGTTGGCGGTGAGAAGACGGGTCTCGGGAGGGACCCGCCCCACAGTTCTGTGGGTGTCCGGCTTTCCGGGGCAGACGAGAACGGTGGCGTATGGACATCGCCGACGACGCGACGGAGTTGATCGGTTCGACGCCGCTGGTCCGACTGGACGCCTTCGCCGACAACCTCGTGGCGAAGGTCGAGGCCGCCAATCCCTTCTCCGTCAAGGACCGCATCGCGCGAGCGATGATCGAGCGGGCCGAACGCGAGGGGCGACTCGACGCGGAGACGACCGTGATCGAACCGACGAGCGGGAACACGGGAATCGGGCTGGCGCTCGCCTGCGCCGCGAAGGGGTACGATCTGGTGTTGACGATGCCCGAGTCCATGAGCGCCGAGCGCCGGAAACTCCTCGCCGCGCTCGGGGCCGACGTTCGACTCACGCCCGCCGACCGGGGGATGGACGGTGCCATCGCGGCCGCAGACCGGCTCGCCGACGAGTTCGACGATGCCTACGTCCCCCAGCAGTTCGAGAACGAGGCGAACCCGGCCGCCCACCGCGAGACGACCGGGCCGGAAATCTGGGCGGCGACGGACGGCGATATCGGGGCGTTCGTCGCCGGCATCGGCACCGGGGGGACGATCACTGGCGTCACCGCCTACCTGAAGGAAGACCGCGGCCACGACGCGCTGCACGCGGTCGGCGTCGAGCCAGCGTCCTCGCCGGTCCTCACGGGCGGTGACCCCGGTTCGCACGGCATCCAGGGCATCGGCGCGGGGTTCGTCCCCGACGTGTTGCGGGCGGAACTGCTGGACGAGGTGGTGACCGTCACCGAGGACGACGCGAAGCGTCGGGCGCGCGAACTCGCCGCGAACGAGGGTCTCGTGACCGGCATCTCGTCGGGGGCGGCGCTCCACGCCGCGATCGAGGTCGCCGGCCGAACGGCCCACGCCGACGACCTGATCGTGGTCGTCCTCCCCGACGGCGGCGAGCGGTACCTCTCGACGGACCTCTACGAGGACACCGCGACGGCGGTGGAATCGGAGACGGCACGGGCCGACGACTGACCGACTCGCGAGGGGCAGTCGCGGAGTTGCGGCCCGGGCAGACGGGACCCGAACCGAACACGTTCCCCCGACCGCGTTTGTGGTCGGGCCGCGTAGCCTCCCGTATGTCCGAGACGACACAGGTGGAACTCGCGGTCGATGCCCGGGAGGCGTGTCCGGTGGCGGCGGCCTCGGCGGAGCAGGGCGTGGCCGAATCGGTGTCCTGGAGTCACCGCGAGGGAGGCCGCGTCGTCGAGGAGTTCTCTGTCGACGGCGACCTCGACGACCCCGACGCGGAGGCGGAACCGGTCTTCGAGACGGGGACGCGAACCAGATATCGGTTCGAGCGGAAGTCCGATCCGGCGACCTGCCCGTGTGAGGCCATCGAAGCGCTCGACGTGCCGGTGACGGACGTGCGGGCGCGCGACGGGTCGCTCTACGTCACGTTCTACGTCGCGGACGTGTCCCGGGTCCGTGACCTCGTCGAGGACCTGCGCGAGCGGTTCGGCGAGGTGCGCCTGACGCACATCCGCCGGTCGGGGGAGACGGCGGGCGGCGACCCGGTTCGGGTCGACCGCGGCCGACTCACCGAACGGCAGTACGAGGTGTTACAGACGGCGTTCGAGATGGGATACTTCCAGCGGCCGAAGGGTGCCAACGCCTCGGAGGTCGCGGCGGCGCTCGACATCTCCGTGGCGACGCTGGTCGAACATCTCGCGCGCGCACAGACGAAACTTCTCGAACCGCTACTGGCCGGGCCGGACGGGGAGTGACGGACGACGCGGACGGCGGAGTGAGCCGTGCTGTACCTCTCCTACGTAGCCTGCAGACACGTCACGAAAAACCCACGATAGTTCGTTCAGTCGATGCCGAATAGAGGATGCGTATCTCTGACAAACGCGATTGGATTCCGAAAGAAGATATAAATATCATGATAGATTATTATTGATAGCCTCCTCTCCGGAGGGTAGGGGTGCCGTCGATTTTCGTCGTGGAGGCGAACACGAGCGGAGACTTCGAGCTATGTCAACGTACGTTCACCTGATCGACTACACCGAAGAAGGCATACAGAACATCGAGGAAGGACCCGACCGAATGGAGAACGTCAGAGAGTTGGCCCAGGAGATGGGCGGAGAACTCAAAGACATTTACCTCACGATGGGTCAGTGCGATGCCGTTGCGATCACCGAATTCCCCGACGACGAAGCCGCCGCACGATTCCTTCTCACAGCGAGCAGGATGGGAGCGTCCCGTAGTGAAACGCTCAAGGCCTTCCCCGAGGACCAGTTCCGCGAAATCATCGAGGGACTCCCCCAGTAACGTACCTGCTGGGGTGACTGCCGTTCTCAGACTGGCGGACAGAAGCGCGTGACGCTCGACTGACCGTGAAGGCCGATTCCGTGGAGCGACGAATCCGATGAGACCGTGGCTTGCGACGATTCCCACCGACAGTATCAGTCGTCCTCGGGATCGCCGCCGTCGGTGAGCGTCGGGACGCGTTCGGACGCGAACCAGGACCACTCGCGGCCCCACTGGTTCCGGTCGGCCAGGCTCCAGGGGTCACGGTCCTCGATCCGCGCGCCCTCCTTCCAGGACTGGACGACGTTCCAGACGAAGATCAGTTGGCCGATAGCGAGGACGAACGCACCGGCGGTGGCCAGCTGGTGGAGCAGGGTGAACAGGTGGACCGGACCGACGCCGACGTCGTAGGTCGCGTACCGACGGGGCATCCCGGCGTACCCGAGCAGGATCATCGGGAAGAAGGTGAGGTTCGTGCCGATCATCGTCAGCCAGAAGTGCCACTTCGCCAGCGTGCGCTGGTACATCCGCCCGGTGTAGATCGGATACCAGTAGTAGACACCGGCGAAGATGGCGAACGCGATGCCGCCCATGATGACGTAGTGGAAGTGTGCGACCACGTGATAGGTGTCGTGGAGGGCGAGGTCGATCGGGATCGACGCCTCGAAGACGCCCGTGACGCCGCCGATGATGAAGTTGAACACGAAGCCGGCACAGAACAGGAACGGCGCGGTCAACCGGAGTTCGCCGTTCCACATCGTCGCGATCCAGTTGAACGTCTTGACGGCGCTCGGGATGGCGATCGAGATAGTCACCGCCATGAAGCCCGACCGCAGGCGCGGGTCGATACCCGTCGCGAACATGTGGTGGGCCCAGACGCCGAAGGAGAGCACGCCCAGCGCCAGCGTCGAGTAGACGACGAACTTGAACCCGAAGAGCTTCCGACCGGTGAACTTCGGGAGGATGTAGCTGACCAGGCCCATCGGCGGGAGCACGAGGATGTACACCTCGGGGTGGCCGAAGAACCAGAACAGGTGCTGCCACAGCAGCGGGCCCCCGCCCTCCCCGACCGCGTAGAAGGTCGTCCCGAGGTTGCGGTCGAGCAGGAGCATGACGATGGCGCTGCCCAGCAGCGGGAACGCGAAGATGATCTGGCCCGACTGGGTGAGGACCGTCCACGAGAAGATGTCGAGGTTCGCCCACGTGACCTCCTCGGCGCGCTCGGTGACGATGGTCGCGACGAAGTTGATCGCGCCCATCGTCGCGGAGACGCCGGTGAGATGCAGGCCGAGCAGCATCAGGTCGACCGCGTGGTTGGGCTGTTCGAGCGACAGCGGCGTGTACATCGTCCACGAGGTCTGTGCGGGGGCGAGACTGGGGAGGAAGAAGCCGCTCCAGATGAGCAGCGCCCCCGGCGGGAGCAGCCAGAACGCGATGGCGTTGATCCGGGGGAACGCCATGTCGTCCGCGCCGATCAGAAGCGGGACGAAGTAGTTCGAGAACGCCGCGAGGATCGGCGTCCCGAACAGGAACAGCATCGTGATCCCGTGACTCGTCAGCAGGCCGTTGTAGAGGGAGTTGCTGAGGAAGTCCGTCGCCGGGTTGACCAGTTCGAGGCGCATCAGGAGGACGGCGACGCCGCCCCACGCGAACGACAGCACGGCGAAGACGCCGTACATGATCCCGATGTCCTTGTGGTCGACCGTCGTCAGCCAACGGACGACGCCGCCCGGTTTGTGACGGTGGCCGGTGGGGGTGCCGGTCCCACCGACCCCGCCGCCGCCGTCGCCGACTTGCGGTGTGTACGACTGCCAGTCTTCGAGTCGCAGGACCCACGTGACCACGCCGAGAAGCAGTGCGGCGGTCAGCGCGGTCAGCGCGAGCGTCGCGGTGTCAGCCATGTGCCGGGGGGTTGGGTCGCACCTCCCCTGAGTCTTGGCGGGAACGTGTTCGGACCCTTTATCCCTATCACGACGTCTGACAGGTCACCCCCGCGCTCGCTGGACGAAGACGCCGAGCACGAGGTAGGCGTAGGCGATCGAGCCGAGCAGGGCGAGCGCGCGTCCGGCCTCGACCGCGACCGGGGTGGTCGCGACGGCGCCGACGACTTCGACCACCAACCCGCCGGCGAGCGACCCGAGCGCGACGCGCGCGAGCCGGTCGCCCGCACCGGGGAACCGGCCGACCGTCGGCGGGTAGAACTGGAAGGTGACCCCGACGATACTCAGCCCGAGAAAGCCCAGCAGGTTCAGCCGGTAGTGAGCGGCCACCAGCGCCGGGCGGATCGACCCGAACGCGAAGGAGAGCCCGAGCGCGACGGCGACCGTTCCGAACCCGACGCCCAGGAGCGGACCGTCGAAGCCGACGCGGTCGCGGTCGGTCGACCGGTAGAGGTGCGCGTAGGACGCGGCGAACCCGACCACCGCGACGGCCTCGACGACGGCGCCCGCGCGAAAGAGCGGGCCGGCGGGCAGCCCCGCGGCCAGCAGCGCCGGCCCGATAGCGCCCGTCGGGAGCACGACCCACGGCACCCACGGAGGGAGGTGCGCGACGAGAAAGCGGGACAGGAGGCGGAATCCGACGGCGAATATCAAAAGCGCCGCGCCCCCGACGGCGAGCAGGTGCGTCGCCCGCGGCGGGTAGCCGTCGAGCAGCGTCGGCAGCGCGGCGCTGTGCGCGGCGAGCGTCTCCCACGATCCGGCGGCGAGGTAGGCGAGGACGACGGGGACGAACAGGTTCGCCGCCCGGTCCACCGGGCGCCGGTCGGCGTTGTGGTCGCCGGTCCCCGTCTCGGCGCCCGTCGGGTTGTCCCGGAGCGTCCACGCCAGCGTCGCCAGGAAGACGGCGACGCCGGCCGCCCACGCCGCCGCGCCGACCGTCCCGACCGTCGCGGGGGTCCCGGAGAGCGGGGCGAGCGCGAGTCCGGCGGTCCCGACGGCGGCCAGGGGCAGGTGGACGGCGGGCGCGCGCGGCCACGCCAGCTCCCGGTCGAAGTAGGAGGGGACCAGCGAGTAGGCCTTCCCGAAGACGACGTGCAGGACGAACCCGAACAGGCCGAGCGTGACCGTCGTGCGGCGGCCCAGTCCGGCGACGGCGGCGGCCTGCCAGCC
Organism: Halosimplex sp.; assembly: GCA_042217395.1. GTDB lineage: Archaea > Halobacteriota > Halobacteria > Halobacteriales > Haloarculaceae > Halosimplex. The sequence continues at coordinate 22,023 of JBDGSU010000206.1, read as the reverse complement.
GACCAGCCAGCAGACGCCACCGGCCACCAGCGCGCGCGACCACCGCGAGAGCGTCGCGGACATCCCTCGCCACTGGGACCGCCCGCCCCCTCAATCTGACGGCGAACGGCGGCTACGCGCCGGCAGAACCGACCGGCCGATGCCCGCTGCCCGCCCCACCCGAACACGTTCGGCGGAACCGAGAGGGGAGCGGGCGGGCTACCCTCGAACGCATGCCGGACACGACGCTCGATATCAGAGACGTGCCGCCGCCGGAGCGCCACCCGATGATCCACGAGGCCTTCGAGGAGCTCGAGAGCGGCGAGACGCTGCGGATCGTCAACGACCACGAGCCGCGGCCGCTGTTCTACGAGTTTCAGGCCGAGGTCGAGGCGTTCGACGCCGACAACTACGCGGTCGAGCGCCGGGGCGTCGACGAGTTCGTCGCCGACCTCCCCAAGCGATGAGCGACGTCGTCCGCCTGTCCGAGCTGGACGGCGAGGGCCGCGGCGTTCTCTTCGACGCCCCGAAGACAGTCAGACTCGCGCTCGAAGCCGGCGAGCGCGTCCCGCCTCACCGCCACCCCGACGAGGAGATCGTCTGTTACGTGGTCGAGGGCGAACTCGAACTGACGCTCGGCGACGACACCGTCGAGCTCCGCGCGGGCGACGTCGCCCGGTTCGCCGGCGACCAGGACATCTCGCCGGCCGCCCGCGAGGACAGCGTCGCGCTGCTCGTCCTCGCGGAGGCGTGACGCGGTCGCGCCCGTCTCGCGTTCGAGCCTTCTCGCCGTGACCCGTCAGCCGAACAGCGAGACCGCCGTCGCGACCGCCCGCTCCGAGTCCTCCTCGATCGATTCCGAACTCGACGCCCGGGAGCCGACCGCGGCCGCATCGTCGTTGCGCCCGCGCCCACCCGGAGCGGCCAGCCGCTCCACCAGTCGCTCGGCGAGCGCCTCGACGGCCTCGCGGTCGGCCGCCGAGACGTCGCCGCGAGCGTCGAGTTTCGCCAGCGCCGTCTCGAGTTCGCGCTCGCGGACCTCGTCGACCCGGTCGCGGACCCGTCGTTCCCCCGTCGCGCCCCCGGTCATGCGGACCAGACGACCGTGACGGTGACGCCGTCGCGCTCGACGGTGGCGTACTCGTAGCCGCGGTCGTCGAGTTTCGGGTAGAGGTGCTGGGGCGCGCGGTCGTTCAACTGGACGAGGACCGTCCCGTCGTCGAGTTCCGCGAGACGCTCGAGCGTGTTCGCCAGGGGCTCGGGCGGGCCGAGCCGCCGCACGTCGAGCGTCTCGCGCGGCGCGTCGCTCGGCGTGTCGGTCTCGGCGAGGACCGCGTCGAGGTCGAGTCCGGTGGACATACGCGGCGGTAAGGCGCGGACGCTCCCGAGCGTTCCGGCGAAGATGTTCGGCCGTCGCGCCGTGCAGCGAGCCGGGAGAGCAGCCGGACGGGTCAGCGCTCGACGGCACGCAGCGTCACCGTCTCGCCCTCGTACTCCTCGATGAACGAGCCGGGGCCGCCGACGCTGACCTCGCCGTCGGGGGACTCGAGGTAGAGGCTGTTCTCGAGGGTATACTCGTTGGTCGCCGGCTCGACGAACGCCTGGCGGACCTGGCTCACCCGACCGGCGATCTCCTCGCCGTCGTCGGTCGTCACGACCGCCTCGAGGTCGGTCCCCTCGCGCTGGTGGAGTTCGGCCTCGAGCGCGGCGTGACGGAACCACTCGAAGGTCCGCGGGAGCGACGCCGGTTCGCGGACGAACACCTCCGTCGCCGCCGGCCAGTAGGCGCCGAAGTACAGGCCGACGATCGACCCCGCGAGGTTGTGCTGGGTGACGGCGACGGCCTCCTCGTCGACGTGCGTACCCGAGAGGATGCCCGAGTGGCCGATCATCGCCGCCTCGTCGTCGGCGGCGTACATGAACGGGAGGCTCTCGGACCACGCGCGGACGACCGCCGCGGCCTCGCCGAGCCGCGGAGTGTCCCCGTCCAGTTCCTCCAGGTCCCCGACGAGCAGGAAGACGAGCACGCCGCGGTCGACGGCCGCCTGCAGTTCCGGCTCGATGTCCTCGTAGGCGTGCTCGGGGACGGCCACGAGCACCTCGTGTTCGGCCGCCGAGATACCCTCGCGGAGCCGCTTGACCGCCGTCTCCCGCGCTTTGACGATCTGGATCTCGGGTGTCTGGGGCTCGGTCTCGTTGTAGCGCGACTCCAGCGTCGGCGTGATCGACTCCAGGCGGTCAGACAGCGACCCGATGGCCTCCTCGGGCGGGTGGGCGCGGATCGTCGTCGGCGACGCGTGGTCGTTGACCTGCACGAGCCCGCGGTCGGCCAGCCGCTCGGCGATGTTGTACACCGCTCGCTGTGTCACGTCGGCCGCCTCCGAGACCGTCCGGACCGTCGTCTCCCCCTGGGCCAGTACCGCCAGGTACGTGTCGATCTCCGTGTCGGAGAAGCCGAACACGTTCAGTTCGTCTCTGAGCGTCTGGTCGTCGACGTGCTGTTCACTCATTGTATCAGCCTGTTATCCGGTATCACGTATTGTAGTTTCTCTCGCAACTTCGCGACTCGCGGGTCGGCCGCCGGGTGGCCCGAACGGCCGCGGTAACGGCGCGTTCGCGGACTCACCACAGCCCCTCGAAGGGGTCCCAGTCGTAGTAGATGAACGCGCCCGAGGCGACGAATATCACGGCCAGCATGGCGAAGCTCGCGACCGAGACGACGAACGTCCCGGTCCCCGGTTCGATAAACGGCACCGCGAGCACGAGAAACCCCAGTAACACGGCGCTCGCGGTGAAGAACGCGCGCCAGACGTCGGTCACGTGTTCGTCCTCCGTGCGTGGTCATGGGTCGGTGTACACTTCATGGTCCCGTCCGCGACCCCGCGGCGGTCTCGGGGCGAGTCATGGCAAGCGAAGAGACCGCGTCGGGGTCGGAGCGGGACCACGACATGGAAATCGGTGGTCAGTCACCCGACATCGACGTCTCCGTCTCGTCGACGCCCTCGAGCGTGGGACTCTGCCAGTACTCGTGGTTCGGGTCCGACCGGAAACACGCGACTGCGCGCGCACCGGGCGTCGATTCGGCCTCGCCAAGCGTCGGCGTCTCCCGGGTGCAGACCTCCCGGGCCTCCGGACACCGCGTGTGGAAGCGACAGCCGTCGGGCGGGTTCACCGGGTCCGGGATGTCGATCGAGCGCACCGGCGGGTCGGTCATCTCCTGGGAACTCGGGTCGAGATTCGCCGTCGCCCAGCGCAACACCTTCGTGTAGGGGTGCTGGGGGTCGTTGAGCACCTGGTCGGGTGGCCCTATCTCGACGAGTTCGCCGAGGTACATGATCCCGATGCGCCCGTCGGCCTTCTCCGCGAGGTAGCGGGCGTTCGACAGCGTGTGCGAGATGAAGACGAAGGAGGTACCGAACTGCTCCTGCAGTTCGAGCAGCAGGTCCATCGTCTCCACGCGCAGGCTCACGTCCAGCGCGCTCACGGCCTCGTCGGCGAGGATGACGTCCGGGTTCATCAGCAGCGCCCGCACGAGGGCCACGCGCTGTTGCTCGCCGCCCGACAGCTGGTGGGGGAAGCGGTTGGCGTAGTCCTCGGGGGGCTGCATCCCGACGCGCTTGAGCAGCGCGTAGATGCGCGCCCGGCGGTCCTCCGTCGAGAGCTCGGGGTTCCAGCGTTTGAGCGGCGCCTCCAGGGAGGTGACGACCTTCTGGTTGGGGTTCAGCGACGCGCCGGGGTCCTGGTGGATGATCTGGAGCGCCCGCCGGATGTCGCCGTACTCGATGTCGGGGTCGCCGACCCCGTCTTTGGCGTCCCAGACGTCCTGTCCGCGGTAGGAGACGGTCCCCTCCGTGGGTCGCTGGACGCCGATGATCGCCTTTCCGAGCGTCGTCTTCCCGCAGCCCGACTCGCCGACCAAGGCGAGCACGTCGTTCTCGGGGACGTCGATCGACACGCCGTCGACAGCGCGCACGGAATCGGGTTCGTCGAACAGCCCCTCGACGAGCCCCTGTTCCTCCTCGAAGTGGATCGCCACGTCGTCGAGCGAGACGACGACGTCGTCGTCGGGCGCGCGCCCGGCGGACGCCGCGGCCTCGCCGCCGAAGTCGAAACCGTCCCCCTCCGACTCGGCGACGCGACGCGTCTCCTCGACGGAGGCGGCGACCTGGTCGACGTCGAACGGGACCGCCTCCTCGGCCCGCTCGTGGTGGAAACAGGCCGACCGCTGGTCCGAACCGGCGTCGTACCAGCCCGGTTTCTCCTCGTGGCAGCGGTCGTCGGCCAGCGGACACCGCGGGGCGTAGTGACAGCCGTTCGGGACGTGCGCCGGGTTCGGCGCCGTCCCCTCGATGGGCTGCATCGTGTCCAGCGGCGCGTCGAGGTTCGGGACCGCCTTCAGCAACGCCCTCGTGTAGGGGTGCTCGGAGTCGCGGACGAGCCGCTCGCTCGGCCCGACCTCCGCCAGTTCGAACGCGTAGAGGATGGCCAGCCGGTCGGCCAGCCCCGCGACCAGCGGCAGGTCGTGCGTGATGAAGAGGATCGACAGCTCGTACTTCTCCTTGATGTCGTCGAGCAGCGAGAGGATCGACCGCTGCATCAACAGGTCGAGCGCGGCCGTCGGCTCGTCCATCAGGAGGACGTCCGGTTCGAGGATCAGACTGAGCGCGATCAGCGCCCGCTGGCTCATCCCGCCCGACAGCTCGTGGGCGTAGGAGTCGAGGACGCGGTCGGGGTCGAGGTACAGGTCCGAGAGGAGCTGTTCGGCCCGCTCCATTCCCTCGTCGACGTCGTAGTCGTGGGCCTCGAGCGTCTCCTCGAAGTGCCCCCGGATCGTCATCGTGGGGTTGAACGAGGAGAGGGCGCCCTGGAAGACCATCGAGATCTCCTCCCAGCGGAACTGCTTGAGCTCGTCGCCCTCCAGATCGAGGACCTCGACGGGCGCGGCGCCTTTCTCGGGGTAGTACTTCACGCTCCCGGTGGTGATCCCGGGTTCCTCGACGGCGTCCATCATCGCGTTGGCGAGCATGGACTTGCCCGAGCCCGACTCGCCGACGCAGCCGAGGATCTCCTCCCGGCGCAGGTCGAGGCTCACGTCGTCCAGGACCATCGCGTCGCGCGCCTGCAGGTCGTAGGTGACGCTGACGTTGCGGACCTCGACGATCGGGTCGTCGGTCTCCTCGGCCGTTCGGTCGCGGGGCTGCGCCCCGGGGCCGGTGCTCGTGGTGTCGTCGCGCGTGCTCGCCATATCAGAGTCCTCCCGGTGTCGCGGTGGTGGCGCCGCCGCTGCCGCCGGCGTCCTCGTCGTCTTCGTCGCTCTCTATCGTCTCCGCGTGGCGGGCCCGCACCCGCGGGTTGAACACGCGGTCTGCACCCTGCGCGAGCAGAGTCAGGCCGAGTCCGAGCAGGATGACCGCCAGCATCGGCATGAGCAGCCAGTGGAACGCCGCCGCGGAGGAGGTCGCTCCCGCGCGGTTGACGGCCGCGTTCATCATGACGCCCCAGTTGTCGCTGTTGTACGGCAGGACGCCGAGGAAGTACAGCCCGACGACGCCGAAGATGACCGCCCGGGCCTGTCGGACGAAGTTCATCGTGATGTACGGCATCAGGTTGGGGACGATGTCGCTCCCGATGATCTTCGGCGTCGGGATGCCCATGATCCGGGAGGCCTCGACGTACTCGGCGTCGCGCAGCGTCAGCACCTGCGAGCGGATCGCGCGTGCGAGCCCCGCCCAGGCGTTTATCGTGATCAGGACGCCGATGACCACCGGGTTGCCGGAGATGCCCAGCGCCGCGGCCAACACGATCGTCAACGGCAGGCCCGGGATGGTCATCATGATGTCGGAGACCGTCATCAGGGCGCTGTCCGTGCGCCCGCCCTTGTACCCGGCGAGGGTGCCGACGGCCGTCCCCAGGGCGACGGTGAACACCGCGCCCGAGGTGATCATGATCAGCATCGAGGGGGTCGCGTAGACGATCTGCGAGAGGATGTCCGTCCCCGACGACGTCGTCCCCAGCGGGTACTTCAGCGTCCGGAACGCGCCGACCAGTAGCGGTCCCTGGTTGGGCGAGGGCTTGGGCACGAGCGCCAGCCCGACGGTCCCCATCAGCACGTAGAACGTGACGACGAGCACGCCGAAGCGCGCTCGCCAGTCGCCCCAGACGATGCGGGCCGGGGCGAGCACCTTCTCGTCGAACCACTGCCGGCGGCGCTCGCTGTCGGTCAGCTGGACGTCGGCCATCTGCTCGAAGTCCGAGACCGACCCGCCCGCACCGTCGGAGCGAAGCTCCGACGAGGCTCGCGCTCCGTCGGAGCGCTCACCGCCGTCGGCCCGCGTCTCGGCAGCGCCGCGTTCGCCGCCGTCCGCGGCGACGCGTCCCTTCCGCCCGTGGCCGGAGATGGCCGGGCGTGACGGACCGGGGTCGTCGTCGGTCCCGGTGACGTCGTAGACGTCGATGTTCTCGTCGTTGCCGGCGACGGCGTCGAACGTCGGGTCGTTCTCGGGGCCGGAGCGGTCCTCGTCCGGGCCCCGGTCGTCTCGCTCGCGGCTCGCTTCGCTCGCGGGTCGCTTCGCTCCCCGCTCCTCATCACGAGGGGCTTCGCCCCTCGCACTCTCCGCTCGCGTATCCGAGCCGCTTCGCGGCTCACTATCAGTAGGACTCACGCGAGGCACCTCCCTTGGCGCGCGGGTCGAGCCAGCCGTAGGTCAGGTCGGCGATGGTGATGCCGATGACCATGGCGACGGTGATGAGGATGAACCCGCCCATCATCAGCGGGTAGTCGCGGGCGTTGATCGCCTGGATGAGGTAAAATCCCACGCCCGGGTACGCGAAGATGTTCTCGATGATGACCGCTCCGCCGAAGACGGTCCCGATGGCGATCATCAGGCCCGTGTACATCGGCAGGATGGCGTTGCGCGCGACGTACCGAAGCGCGATGCGGCGCGTCGAGAGGCCGCGCAGGCGGGCGACCCGGAGGTAGTCCTCCCCGAGGACGCGGATGGAGTTGCCCCGCATCGAGAGCGCCCAGCCGCCGAAGCCGACGACCGCCATCGAGGCGATCGGCAGGGCGCCGTGGTAGAGCACGCTTATCAGGAACGGGACGGAGAACCCCGGGTCGATCGCGGAGTTGTAGCGCCCGCCGGTCGGGAAGAACTGGTAGCGGTAGCCGAGGTACGCGACGAACAGCAGCGCGACGACGTAGCCCGGCGTCGAGTTGAGCACGAGGCCGACGCCGGTGCTCCCGACGTCGAACTTCGAGCCCTCCTTGTAGGCCATGACCGCGCCCAGCGAGACGCCGACCGTGAAGGCGAGGAACAACGCGGAGGCGGTCAGGAAGACCGTCCACGGGATGGCCGGGCCGATGATGCTCGAGACCGGCTCCTCGTACCAGATCGACTGGCCGAAATCGCCCGTGAGGATCGACGTCATGTAGTCGACGTACTGGACGTGGATGGGCTGGTTGACCGCGATGTTGGTCTGTGCGGCGATGCGCCGGTTGATCTCGGCCGTCGTCATGGAACTCCCGCCCTGCTGGATCATCTGCGCCCGCAGGTAGTCCAGCGGGCCGCCCGGAAGGAGTCGGATGAGGCCGAAGCTGGCCGACACCACCACGAAGACGGTGAGGAGTGATTGTCCGATCCGCTTCAGTACGTAGCTCATTGGTCAGGTGGTCACTCGCTCGCGGTCGTCAGGCTCTGGACGAGTTCGTCGGGCGAAGCCGTCTCGCCGTCCCGGACCTGCTCGTGGAGCACCGGCACATCGAACTCCGAAGGCAGGTTCCAGTAGTTCTTCGAGTCGCCGCTGTCGTAGATCCACTGGAAGTGGAAGTACGGGTGAGACTGGTTGTACGACGCCCACCCCTGGAGGCCGACGACGAAGTCGCCGTTCGAGTAGTCCTGGCCCCAGTACGTCGAGGTGTCCAGCATCTTCGACTGGGCCTTGATGCCGAAGTCCTTGAGCTGGGAGACGACCGTGTTCGCGCCCGCGACCCAGTCGGAGAAGCCCGACGGCCCCTTGACCGGGATCGTCAGGGGCTCGCCGTCTTTCTTCCAGGTACCGTTCTGCTTCCGGTAGCCGGCGTCTTTCAGGAGCTTCGCGGCTTTCTCGCCCTGGGATTTGCCCCGGCCGTACGTCTCGAACTCGTCGGTGACGCCCTCGAGCCACGCGCCCTCGATCTGGCCGTTGAACTCGCCGGTCAGCCCGCTCGGGTAGGTGCAAGCGATCTTCGAGTTCGTCCCGGCGCCGGAGTTCTTCGCGACCGCCTCTCGGTTGATGACGTGCGCGAGCGCCTTCCGGACCCGCGGGTCGTCGACCGGTTCTTTCTCGAAGTTGAAGACGAGGCCGAGCCCCCAGTGGCGCGGGATGAGGCTGACCTGCACGGAGTCGGGGAGCTGGCGCAGCTTGTTCGACGGCATGAACAGCGTCGCCGAGCCGTCGGTCTCCTCGTTGATGAGGGAGTTCCAGCGGCCCTGGTTGGCGGGCTTGTAGAGGTACTCCACCTCGTCGTAGTTCATCGCGTCCGCGTCCGGGTGTTTCGAGTACTTGGTCACGAGGGTGCGCTGCGTGTCGGCGTCCTCGAACTGAAAGGGGCCACAGCCCACCGGTTCCGAGACGGTCTTGCTCGTCAGCTTCGAGAGCACCTTCGACCGGGCGTCCTCCGATCCCGCCTCGTCCAGCTGTTTCACGAGGTCGCCGTAGGTCCCGTCGTGGGCGGCGAGGTACTTCGGCTGGAGGTACGCCAGCAGGATTTCCGGGTTGACGGCCTTCTGGAGGGTCATCTCGACGGTCGTCTCGTCGGCCGCGACGACCCGGTCGGAGAGCTTGCCCTCGTCTTCGGGCACGACGAACGTGCCGAGGCTTCCGCCGTTGTAGATGTCGAGTTTGATCTGGTTCGCCACGTCCGTCGCGGTGACCGGGTCGCCGTTGTGCCAGGTCTGCCCCTCGCGGACGTTGAGAGTCACGTCGGTACCGTCGACGGTCCAGTCCTGAATCACGTAGCCCGAGTACTCCTGGGTCGCGAGGTTGTACTTCATGAACCGGTCGAACAGCATCCGACGCGCTTCGGCGAAGTTCTTGCCGTTCCAGGGATTGTACTGGGAGTCTTTCGGGACCGCCCACTGGGCGAAGGTCAGCCGGTCGTCGCTCGACCCGGACTTTTTCGTCCAGTCGCCCGAGCGGGGCAGCCACTCGGTCGGCCAGTAGAGCTGGATCTTGTCGCTGTCCTTCGGCGGCACCTTCCAGTCGTCGGTCGTCTGGAACGACTGGGCCAGCTTCTCCTGCAGCGGCAACACCGGCAGCGCCTGGTTGGTCACGTACGCCAGTTCCTGGATCGTCGCCAGCGCCTCGCTGTCGACCTGCACCGGCGTCGCGGTCGGCTCGGGGGTCCCCTCGTCGGTCGACCCGCCGCCGTCTCCGCCGTCTCCGCCGTCTCCGCCGTCCCCGCCGTCCCCGCCGTCGCCCGGGGCCTGTGTGTCAGTTTCCACCGCCGACTGTCCGCCACAGCCTGCCAGACCGGCCGCGACGCCCGTCGCGCCCAGCGCCTGTACTATCCGTCGGCGCGACAGTGCCGTCCCGTCCGCGTCGTGTTGCTGGTTATCAGACATCGCTCGAATAGGGATCATGAAAGACCGAACAATAAAACTTTGGTTGAACGCCTTCTTCAAAATCCTCGCAGGAATTAAGTAAGTCGTTCCACTCGGTACTGACGAGCGGAGTCCGCGTCGGACTTCGGAGAGCGCCAACGATGAACGAACGACGGATTCGAGTGCGCGAGCGGCCCGTCGGACGAGGGGAGACGATGTCTCCCCGCGTTCGGTCGGGTGCGCCCGCCACACCGACAGAGGGGGATCGACCGTGACCGACGACGGCGGCGAGCGCGTCTGGTGGAAAGACGCGGTCGTCTATCAGGTCTACCCGAAGAGCTTCGAGGACAGCGACGGCGACGGCGTCGGCGACCTGCAGGGGATCCGGGAGCGCGTCGGCTACCTCGACGACCTGGGCGTCGACGCCGTCTGGCTCACCCCCGTCTACGAGTCCCCGCAGGTCGACAACGGCTACGACATCAGCGACTACCGCGCGATCGACGACGCCTACGGCGACTTCGAGGACTGGGCCGCCCTCCGCGACGACCTCCACGACCGGGGCATCCGACTGATCATGGACCTCGTCGTCAACCACACCTCCGACGAGCACGAGTGGTTCCAGAAGTCCCGACGCGGGGACGGCGAGTACGCCGACTACTACCACTGGGTCGAGGGCTCGCCCGACGAACCGCCCAACGACTGGGAGTCCATCTTCGGCGGACCGGCGTGGTCCTGGGACGACGAGCGCGAGGCGTGGTACCTCCACCTCTTCGACGAGACCCAGCCGGACCTGAACTGGACGAATCCCGACGTCCGCGAGGCGGTCTACGGGATGATGGAGTGGTGGCTCGACCGCGGCATCGACGGCTTCCGCATGGACGTCATCAACCTGATATCCAAGGCCGAGGGCTACCCCGACGGCGGCGCGGAACACTTCATGAACGGGCCGCGCGTCCACGAGTACGTCGGTGAGCTGTGCGACCGCGTCCTCGACGAGGAGTCGCTGCTCGCGGTAGGCGAGACCCCCGGCGCGTCGGTCGAAGACGCCCGGCGGTACGTCGGCGCCGACGGCGACGGCCTCTCGATGGTCTTCCAGTTCGAGCACGTCACCTTCGACCACGGCGAGCACAAGTTCGACGCCGGTGAGCCCGACCTCGTCGAGTTCAAGCAGATCCTCGCGAAGTGGCAGCACGGGCTGACCGGCGACGGCTGGAACTCCCTCTATCTCAACAACCACGACCAGCCCCGGATGGTCTCGCGGTTCGGGAACGACGACGAGTACCGCCGCAAGTCGGCGAAACTCCTGGGGACGCTCACTCACACCCTCGGCGGGACGCCGTTCGTCTACCAGGGCGAAGCGATCGGGATGACGAACGCGCCCTTCGAGTCCCGCGAGCAGATCCGCGACGTCGAAGCCGAGAACTACGTCGCGAGCGCCGTCGACGCCCCGGACGGGGACGCCGAGAGCTACGAGGAGGTCCGCGAGGCCGTCGAGGCGATGTCCCGCGACAACGCGCGCACCCCGATGCAGTGGACCGACGACGAACACGCCGGGTTCACCGACGGCGAGCCGTGGATCCGCGTCAACCCCAACTACGACGAGGTCAACGTCGAACGCGCCCGCGAGGACCCCGAGTCGGTCTACCACTACTACCGCGAGCTGATCGCCCTCCGCGAGCGGGACCTGCTCGTGGAGGGCGACTTCGACCTGCTCGCGCCCGACCATCCGTCACTGTTCGCGTACACGCGCACGCTCGAGCGAGACGGGGAGACCTCGAACGAACGGGCGCTCGTCGCCCTGAACTTCGACGACGACCCGACCACGTTCGCGGTCCCCGACCGCGTGACCGTCGACGGGCTCGAACTCGCGCTCGCCAACGACGACGCGCCCGCGGTCCCGGGTCGCTCGCTCGATCTGGGCCCGTGGGAGGCGCGGGTCTATCTGACGCCCGATCCCTCGCGCACAAACGACGAGCGGTCCGCGAGCGAACCGGCCCGGACCGCGACCGACCACACCGACGAGCACCAACCATGACCCGACCGAGCACGACGGCGACGACAGAGACACGCACCGACCGCGACTGGTGGAAAGAGGCAGTCGTCTACCAGATCTACCCGCGCAGTTTCGCCGACAGCGACGGCGACGGCGTCGGGGACATCCCGGGGATCACCGACCGGGTCCCCTACCTCGAGGACCTCGGGGTCGACGTCGTCTGGCTCTCCCCCGTCTACGACTCGCCGAACCACGACAACGGCTACGACATCCGCGACTACCGCGCCATCAACGAGGAGTTCGGCGAGATGGCCGACTGGGAGCGCCTGCGCGACGTGCTCCACGAGCGGGACATGAAGATCATCATGGACCTGGTGGTGAACCACACCTCGAACGAGCACGAGTGGTTCCAGAAGTCCCGACGCGAGGACGGCGAGTACGCCGACTACTACCACTGGGTCGAGGGCTCGCCCGACGAACCGCCGAACAACTGGGAGTCGCTGTTCGGCGGGTCGGCGTGGTCCTACGACCACGAGCGCGAAGCGTGGTACCTCCACGTCTTCGACGAGGCCCAGCCGGACCTGAACTGGACCAACCCCGACGTTCGCGACGCGGTCCGGGAGGTCGTCGAGTGGTGGCTCGACCGCGGCATCGACGGCTTCCGAATGGACGCCATCAGCCACCTCTCGAAGGTCGAGGGCTACCCCGACGGCGACCCCGACGCCGAGGGTCCGACCGGGAGTGAACGCTACACGCTGGGGCCGTGCCTCGGCGGGTACCTCGACGAGCTCGGCGAAGTGATCCCCGAAGCGGCGATGACTGCCGGCGAGATGGGCGGCGCCGACGCCACCGACGCCCGCGAGTACGTCGAGCGCGGCGACTGTCTCGACATGGTCTTTCACTTCGACCACCTCGACGTCGACCGGGCCGACGAGTGGACCGACGGCAACTGGGGCGAGTGGAGCCTCCCGGAGTTCAAGGCGCTGATGACGCGCAACCAGCGCGAGGTCGCCCGCGAGGCCTGGGACGCATTGTTCCTCGGCAACCACGACCACCCGCGGGTCGTCTCGCGATTCGGGAGCGAGGAGTACCGCCGCGAGTCCGCGAAACTCGTGGGGACCTTCCTCATGACGATGCGCGGGACGCCCTACGTATACCAGGGCCAGGAACTCGGGATGACCAACACCGAGTTCGAATCGCTCGCGGAAGTCGACGACGCGATGACCGTCGGGATCGTCGAGGACCTGCTCGCCGATGGCACCGTCGACTCCTTCGAGGCCGTCGAGGCGGCCGTCAACTTCCGCAGCCGAGACCACGCCCGCACGCCGATGCAGTGGACCGACGGCGAGGGCGCGGGGTTCACCGACGGCGACCCGTGGCTCGCACTCAACGACAACTACGACGAGATCAACGCCGCCGACGCCGTCGACGACCCCGAGTCGGTCTTCGACCACTACCGCCGACTGATCGAACTGCGGGACGCCGACCTCGCGTTCGTCTACGGCGACTACGACCTGCTCCTCGAAGACGACGACCAGATCTACGCGTACACCCGGACGCTCGACGGCGAACGCCGACTGGTCGTGTTGAACTGGTCCGACGAACCGGCGACCGTCGGCCAGGAGCCAGTCGACGCGACCGACTTCGAGGTCCTCGTCGCCAACTACGACGACGCCCCGACCGACCCGACGACCGCGACCCTCCGCCCGTTCGAGGCGGTCGTCTACGCGTACTGACCCGGTGTCGGCGCCGACCCGGCGACCGCCGGTCGGCTTCCCGGTCAGTGTCCGTGCGTGTCGAGGTGGGCATCGCCGGCCGACTCGGCGCGCAGTTCGACGGTCGCGTGGTCGACGCCGCGCTCCTCGAACGCGCGGTGGGCGTCCTCGGTGACCGACGCGGCCTCCGCCATCGTCTCGGCGTCGGTCCCTAATCGGGCGGTCGCGACCGTGATCTGACTGCAGATCTGCCAGGCGTGGAGGTCGTCGACGCCGGTCACGCCGTCCAGCGCCGCCAGCGCGCTCCGGGCCTCGGCGGCGTCGAACGGCGTCCGGAGGAAGAAGATGGCGCCGCTGCCCCGGAGCACCTTCAGCGCCGACCAGACGACGACCATCGCGATCAGCCCGGCGGTGATCGGGTCGACGACCCGGATCCCCGTGACTTCGATGACCGCCGTCGAGACGATGACCGCGAGCGACCCTCCGGCGTCCCAGAGGAGGTGGTAGAACGCTCCCCGCTCGTTCAGACTCATCTCCCCGCCCTGCAGCAGGTAGACGGAGCCGACGTTGACGAGCAGGCCCCCCGTCGCGACGACCAGCGTGGGACCCGTGCCGATGCTCACGGGGTCGAGGAACCGCTGGTAGGACTCCCAGAGGATGAACCCCACCATCGGCAGGAGGAGCGCCCCGTTGAGAAAGGCCGCGAACGGCTCCAGCCTGTGTAACCCGTACGACCAGTTCTCGCCATCGCCGTAGCGCTCTGCGACGTACGCGGCGGCGAACGCCATCACGTACGCGAGCGCGTCGAACAGCATGTGGACGGCGTCGCTCACCAGCGCGACCGAGCCGAACGCCAGCCCGCCCGCCAGCTCCGCGACGAATCCCAGCAGGTTGACGGCCGAGACCGCCGCGAGCTTCCGACTGCTCGTCGACTCTCCGCCGTGTCCCCGCCCGGGGTCGTGACCCCCACCGTTCCCGCCCGCCGAACCGTGCTCGCTCATGTCTCGGTGTTGTCTCCCCCACGTTATTAATTTAGCTGCTATTTTTGACGCGATTATAGCTAAGTTCTAATAACTAAACACACTAATAATGCTAAATAATCGGCTGGACCGGCCCGCGATCGTCGCTACGACGTTCGGACGGTTCGTTCGGTCGACGACGGGTCGGCGGCGACCCTCGGCTTCGAACCGCTGCGGGATCACGGTGAATCGGGTCGTCGCGGTCGTTCCGGGGCCGCCGGGAACCAGAATATTAACTGGACGCGGAGCGAACGCTGGCTCCATGACCGTCACGACCGAGTTCCTCATCAGTTCGCCGTCTCTCCCGCTCGTCTCGCTCGCGGAGTCGCTCGAATCGAGACAGTTCGAGTGCGTCCACGGGCTCTGTCTCGAACACGACTCTCGCGTGTTCGTCGTGTATCTGGAACCGACCGAGGACGTCACCGAAGACGACCTCCTGGCGTTCGAGGACGTCGTCGAGGCCACGTCGCTCGGGCGCGCGAGCGGCAGCGCGGTGTATCAGGTCACCGTCGAACTGGCGGACGTCGTCTCGGACGCGTTCGCGCCGGAACGGTTCACCGCGACCCAGATGGAACCGACGGTCGTCACGCCCGAGGGCTGGTACGAGAAGAAGCTCTTCCAGAACTTCGCCGCGTTCAACGGGATGCGAACCCGGTGCGAGGAGTACGGCATCTCGATCGAACTCGTCTCCATCTCGCAGAACCCACCGGAGGCGGAGGAGTCGTCCCAGTACGGACTGACCGACCGGCAACACGAGGCGCTGACGCTCGCCATCGCGCGCGGGTACTACGAGAGTCCCCGACAGGCCACGACCGAAGAGCTGGCCGAGGAGATGGACATCTCTCAGCCCTCGATGTCGAGCCTCCTCCGCCGCGCCGAACGGCAACTCCTCACGACGGCGCTCGACGCGGGGCCCGAGTTAAACACGCTTTCCGGATAGGGTCACGTTCGGGGCTCCCGGGCCCCAGTGACGAGCGGTACGTATGCAAGCAGCTGTCCAAGGCGGGCCGAGCGACAGACGACGATCTCCGTGCTCGCCCCGGTGATTCGGAGGCGGCGGTGGAGCTCGGATGCGAACGGGAATGTCGGCGAGAGTCCGTCGTCGCTGGCCGTGGTCGTCGTCGCTCGGTTCTATCGACCACAATCCCCGATCCGGTGACTCCGGAACTGTCGCCGCGAGGACCTGCACTTAAACGGGCTTACTGGATAGGGCTAGCCCCAAGTGGGACCGCGTCGCACTCATGATCAGGTGTCACCATGGAGATCACGACCGACCCATCCCGGCCGTCCGTCGAAGGGCCCGACGACTGGTTCACCGGCGACGTTCGCATCGACCCGCTGTTCGAACCGGAGGGCGACGCTCGCGCGGCGGCGTCGAGCGTGACGTTCGAACCCGGCGCGCGCACCGACTGGCACACCCACCCGCTGGGACAGCGACTGGTCGTCACGAGCGGCTGCGGGCTCGTCCAGCGCGAAGGCGGCCCCGTAGAGGAGATCCGGGCGGGCGACGTCGTCTGGTTCCCGCCGGGCGAGAAACACTGGCACGGCGCGAACCCCGAGAAGGCGATGTCGCACGTCGCCATCCAGGAGCAACTCGACGGCGAGGCCGTCACCTGGCTGGAGCCGGTCACCGACGAGCAGTACGCCGGCAGCGAGTGAGACGGGGTGTAGTGGGAGCCGGTCCGGGATCGACCGTACGACGTCGTGCGGTCGACCCGGAACACGTGCATGAATCCGTCGGAGATACGTCTCGGGTTCCCCGTGCTCCGCAGGGGAGTTCGTCGGCGCCCGACGACGCTCCCCGGGATCGCTCGCCTTCGATAGGCCGGGTATTTAAGCACCCTTTTCGAAAAGCGTCGAATCCATACGGGCCCGGCCGCAAGTCGTGACCGTCCGAATGATGCAGGTAGCTCGTTGGAAGGGCGCTCGACGTCCGCGGCGACGACGGACGGGGCTGGCGACGGAGGGCACGCGATGACGACCGACGGTTCGGACGAGCGAGCGAGGGCCGTCGATTCGACGCGGAGCTGGCTGCTCGTCGCGCTGGGCGTCTGCATGCTCACCGCCATCTGGGGGACGCTCTTCACGTTCACGGTGTACGCGAACCGGCTCGCGGCCGCCTTCGGCCTCTCGGGACTGCAGGCCTCGTCGGTGTTCTCGATCACGACCGCGGTGTTTCTGATCTCGGGCGGGGTCTTCGGCGTGGTCGCGGCGCGGTTCCCGCTGCGACCGGTCGTCGCCGCGGCCGGCGTCGGACTGGTCGCGGTGGCCGCCGCCCTCCAGGTGGTCGACTCCTACGTCGGCGTCGTCGCCGCGTTCGCGCTCCTCGGGATGGCCGCCGGCACCGCGTTCATCGTCGTCGTCTCGCTCGTCCCGCAGTGGTTCGACGCACACCAGGGCCGCGCGATGGGCGTCACGATGACGGGCAACGGGCTCGGCGTCCTGACCGTTCCGTTCGTGTGGCTCTGGCTGTTCGACCGCGCGGACTTCCGCACCGCCTTCGCCGCCGTCGCCGGCGGGGCCGCCCTGGTCGTCCTCGCGTCCAGTCTCGTCTACCGGCGCCCGCCGGGCCACTCGGAGGCGGCGCCGACCGTCGACGCCGCCTGGCTCCGCGAGCGGCTCGGGGACGCCCGGTTCTCGAGTGCGGCTGTCGGATACGCGCTCCTCTGGGGGTGGTACTACGTCCTCTCGTCGCAGATCGTCGACGTCCTCACCGGGAACGGTATCGACGCCGGCGTCGCCGCGACCGCGTTCGGCATCGTCGGCGGCGTCAGCGTCTTCGCCCGCGTCGGCGGCGGGTTCGTCGGCGACCGCCTCGGCCGACGCAACGTCTTCGCGGCGTCCGTCGCGCTCGCCGCCGCGTGCGTCGTCGCGCTCCCCGCGGTCGAGTCGCGATTGCCGCTGTACGCCGTTCTCGCCGGTTTCGGCGTCGGTAACGGGACGCTCGCCGCGCTCTGGTCGCCGATCGTCCTCGACCGGTTCGGAACCGAGAACGCGACCGCGACCGTCGGCCTCCTCAACACCGCTATCGCCGGGTCCGCCTTCCTCTCGCCGCTCGCCGTGAGCGCTCTCCGCGGGCTCACCGGCGGCTACGCCGTCCCGCTCGCCGCGCTGGGGGTCGTCACCGTGGTCGGCGTCGCCCTCTTCTACTGGGGGACCGCCCCCGAGAACGAGCGAGAACACGCGCCCGTGGGCTCCCGATAGCGTCGCATCCGAGTCGCGCGGCTGTACCGTTCGGCCGGGCCAGTTCGCGGACGTCACCGGGCGCCGCTCGCGACCGTCCGCCGACGGACGAGGCGTCGGCCCCGTCCCACCTCCGGATCCCCGCGACGGGATCATTGGATATCGCGACATGGGATATATGGCCGCGGGCCGGTCGCGATCGGATGCGGGTCCGCCGCCGCCGTACTGACGGTGTTCGGACGGCGGTTCAGGGGATCGGACGGCGGGTCTGGCTGGATTCGCGTTCGGTGCCGTTCCCGGCGTACAGCGAGTAGGTGAGGACGGCGAACCCGGCGGCGGTGAAGACGCTCTGGACGCTCACGGCGGCGGCGAGTTCGATGTCGAGGACCTTGTGCAAGACGCCGCCGAGGATGGCGCCGACGGTCACGAGGCCGATCCCGACGGCGAGCGCGCGGAGCGCTGGGTCGGCCGTTCGGCGATACGCGCGCCACGACAGTCCGGCGAGGAGCGCACCGAACGACAGCGTGGCGGTCTTGGACGCTGCGAGGAGGATGGCGGTCTCGAACACGGGTATCACTCCATGTGCGAGGGTACCGCACCGGTCCGGATATATCCCGACAGGCGTTCCCACGGTCTGAAAACGGCGGCGGCGGCGAGCGACGGGAGCGTTCGAGTCCCCGGCGTCACTCGGAGTACAGCGAGTAGACGATGACGGCGAAGCCCGTGGCGGTCAGCGCGCTCTCGAGGACGAGCGCGACGTCGGCGACGGCCTGGTCGCCCATTCCGGAGACGAACGGGAGCGCCCCGCCCGAGAGCACGGAGAACCGGAGGAGCTGGTCGATCAGTCCCGCCAGTAACGTCCCGGCGGTGACGATGGCGAACCCCACGGCCAGATACCACAGCGCCGGGGCGCCGCTGCGCCTGTAGGCCTTGTAGGCGAAGTAGGTGATGAGGCCTCCCAGCAGGAGGGTTATCGTCTTCAGTGCGACGAGGGTGGTGGTGACGTGTGGACTCATGTTTCTTTGCGTACCTCCGACCACAGGGACTCGAGGCGCTGGTCCGGCGTCCGGGGCCGACGGGCGATCTCGGTCTCGAACTCGCGGTCGTCGGTCAGCGCGATGACCACTTCCTCGAAGTCGACCTCGTAGATGCTCGCGTGCTGGCCGTCGGGTCGGATCTCCGTCCCCTCGAAGAGGAGCTGGGCCTCCTCGAGCCGGTCGAGCTTCCGGTAGGTCGTCGACAGCGGGACGTCGCTCGCCTCCGAGATCTCGCTGGCGGTCATGGGTTCCTCGAGCGCCGTGACGATCGCCCGACAGTCCGGATCGTCCAGCGCGTCCAGGACGTCCTGGAGCTCCGGCGCCTCGTCGTCCGCGAACGGGTCACGGACCATGCTGCCCCACAGTTTCCCGAGCAGCGTTATAATCGCACCGACACACGTCCGCAGCGGGGCGCCCGAACCCCCGACGAGGCGCCGTCTGGACGCGACCACCGGGTGACACGTGGCGAACACGTTCGGCGACCGGATGTCGGTCCCGGTGTCAGGGCCGACCGTCGGCCCGGACCGCGTCGCTCGGGTCGTCCCAGGGCAACTCTCCGTCGTACCCCGGCGGGACGTACCCGCACAGCGGGTCGCTGGCCAGCGGGTCCCCGGTGTGGGCGTAGGCCCGCGAGCGGCTCCCGCCGCAGTCCGACCGGAACGGGCAGGCGCCGCACTTCCCGCGCAATCGGTCGCGGTCCCGGAGCGCGGTGAACAGCTCCGAGTTCCGGTAGACGTCGACGAGGTCGTCCTCGGGCACTCGCCCGGCCGCGTTCGGCAGGAACCCCGACGGGAAGATCTCGCCCGTGTGGCTCACGAACGCGAAGCCGTCGCCGGCGACGACGCTCGCACGGCGGTTCTCCCCGGCGCTCCGTCCGCTCCGGCCGGCGGACGCCCCGTCCCCGCGGTCGTCGGCCGAGCGTTCGGCAGCCGTCTGCCGGCGGACGCGCCGGTAATGAGGCGCCTCGGTGGTCTTGAGACCGAACGGCGCCTCGTCGGCCACCTCGGCCAGCCACTCCGTGACGCGCTCGGCGCGGTCGGGCGAGACGGGGTCTAACACCCGGCCGCGTCCGATCGGGACGAGGAAGAAGACGCTCCAGAGCACGGCCCCGACCTCCGCGACGCGGTCGCGGATCGCCGGGAGCTCGTCGACGGTGCTCGCACAGACCGTCGTGTTGATCTGCAGCGGGACACCCGCCTCGCGGGCCTGCCGGGCGGCCCGCATCGTCGACTCGAAGCTCCCCGATTCGCCGCGGAAGGCGTCGTGACTCGCCGCGTCCGCGCCGTCGAGGCTGAGCGCCATCCGCCTGAGGCCCGCGTCGGCCAGGTCCGCGACGGCCTCGCCGTCGAGCGCTTCGGTCCCGCTCGGCGTCAGCGACACCAGCAGCCCCCGGTCGGTGCCGTACTCGACGAGTTCGACGAGGTCCGGACGCTTCATCGGGTCGCCGCCCGAGAGGACGACGAGCTGGCCGTCGCCGAACGCGGCCGCCCGGTCGAGGAGCTGTTTTCCCTCCGCGGTCGTCAGCTCGTCGGGGTGACGGGCGGGTCGGGCGTCGGCCCGGCAGTGGTCACAGGAGAGTTCGCAGGCCTGGGTGACCTCCCAGATGAGCACGAGCGGTCGCTCGGCCGTGTCGACCTCGGGCCGCATCAGCGCCACCTCCGCGGGCGTCGGTGGTCGCGACGCTCGCTCGTCGAACGGTCCGTCGCTGTGCCGCACCGGTCCAGTCGCTCGTCGCGCGTCGGCGATTCCCCGACAGTATCGGTCATCGCCACGGAGTTCGGCCCGGAGGCCCTAAGCGGTCGGTCGCGTTCCCAGTGACTGAAAATCCCGGGTGGACGTTTGTAGGGACACCGCCTCTCGACCGATATGTCCGACCCCGACGACGGCGACGCCGGCGGGTCCACGCTCGACTCGCCGGTCGACGCGCCGCGCGGCGACGCGACCCGGGAGTGGGAGCTGTTCGTCCGCGAGAGCGCCGCAGACCCGCTTCGACACGCCGGGAGCGTCAGCGCGCCGACCGCCGAGACGGCCCGCGAACGGGCCGCGAAGCTGTTCGGCTGGACCGCCGAGACGCTGTGGCTCTGCCCGGCCGACGAGACGCGACGGTTCGCCGCCGACGGCGCCTCGCTCGCCGGACGGACGGCCGAGTCGGAGTGCGAGACCGAACCGGCGGGCGGCGACGCCGGAGGTGAGCGGGCGTGATATCCGTCAGTAAACTCCTCTGCGACCTCGACGCGGAGGGCGACGGACTCCGGTACGACGCGGCCGACGAGTCATCGAAGGAACAGATCCGCGAACGCAAGCAGCGACGCCCCGTCGTCGTCTGGAACTGCACGAAGCAGTGCAACCTCTTCTGCGACCACTGCTACGCCGCCGCCGAGACGGAACCGGCGCCCGGCGAGCTGACGACCGCGGAGGGCGAGCGGTTCCTCGACGAACTCGCCAAGTTCGGGGCGCCGGTCGTCCTCTTCTCCGGGGGCGAACCCCTGGTTCGCGACGACCTGACCGAACTCGTCGCCCACGCCAGCGACGCCGGCCTCCGGCCGGTGCTCTCGACGAACGGGACGCTGCTGACCGAGGAACGGGCCGCCAAACTCCGCGACGCGGGCCTGCGATACGTCGGTGTCTCCGTCGACGGGATGCCCGAGCGCAACGACGCGTTCCGCGGACAGGAGGGGGCCTTCGACCGCGCGCTGGCGGGCATCGCCGCCTCGCAGTCCGCGGGCCTGAAGACCGGGCTCAGGTACACGATCACCCGCCACAACGCCGATGATCTGGCGGACGTCGTCGACCTGTTGACCGACCGCGGCGTCGACCGCTTCTGTTTCTACCACCTCGACTACGGGGGCCGCGGCGCCGAGATCCGGGACGTGGATCTGACGCCCGAGGAACGCCGCGCGGCCGTCGGGCGGGTCTGTGATCTGACCCGCGAGTACCACGCCGACGGCCACGAGATAGAGACGCTCCTCGTCGGCAACTACGCCGACGCGGCCTACCTCGTCGAGTACGCCCGGCGCGAACTCGGCCCGGAACAGGCCGAGCGGGTCTATCGGTACCTCCGGACCAACGGCGGCGATCCCACGGGCGAACGGATCGCCGACGTCGACTACCAGGGCAACGTCCACCTCACCCAGTTCTGGCAGGACTACTCCCTGGGCAACGTCCGCGATCGGCCCTTCGGCGAGATCTGGACCGACGAGTCCAATCCCCTCCTGAGCGCGCTGCGCGAGCGCGAGGAACACCTGACCGGCCGCTGTGCCGAGTGCGGCTATCGGGGCGTCTGCCGCGGCGCTTCGCGCCTGCGAGCGCTCTCGGCCGGCGACGACCCGTTCGGCCCGGACCCGCAGTGCTATCTCACCGCCGAGGAGCGCGATTTCGACGGCGAGACGTCTCCGACGGGCGCTGCGGACTGATACCCTCGATAAATCGTAGGTCGCGATACGAATTACGGAGTGTTGCACGCCACGTTTTCGGGATCTACAATTCTACAAACCACCAGACAACTGATACACCGGT
>JBDGSU010000138.1:0-36491 GCA_042217395.1 Halosimplex sp. | reverse complement strand
CCGGCGGCCACACCTTCGGGAAGGTCCACGGCGCCGACTCCGGCGACCACCTCGGGCCCGAGCCCGAGGCCGCCCCCATCGAGGACCAGGGGCTCGGCTGGGAGAACGACTACGGCTCCGGGAAGGGCCCGGACACGATCACCAGCGGCATCGAGGGCCCCTGGACCCAGTCGCCGACCTCGTGGGACATGGGCTATCTCGCCAACCTCCTCGACGACGAGTGGGAACCGCACAAGGGCCCCGGCGGCGCGTGGCAGTGGGAGCCGGCCGACGACGAACTGCAGAACACCGTCCCGGACGTCGAGGGCGCCCCCGACTCGGTCACGCCGATGATGCTGACGACCGACGTCGCCCTGAAGCGCGATCCGGAGTTCCGCGAGATCCTCGAGGAGTTCCGCGAGGACCCCCAGTACTTCCAGGAGACGTTCGCGCGGGCCTGGTACAAGCTGATCCACCGCGACATGGGCCCGCCCGAGCGCTTCCTCGGTCCGGAGGTCCCCGACGAGGTGATGGTCTGGCAGGATCCCGTCCCCGACGTCGACCACGAACTCGTCGGCGACGAGGAGATCGCCGAGCTCAAAGAGGCGGTCCTCGGGACCGACCTCTCCCGGTCGCAACTGGTCAAGACGGCGTGGGCCTCGGCATCGACGTTCCGGTACAGCGACAAGCGCGGCGGCGCCAACGGCGCCCGCATCCGCCTCGAACCGCAGCGCAGCTGGGAGGTCAATGAGCCCGACCGGCTCGAGGCGGTGCTCTCGACGCTCGAGGACGTGCAGGCGGAGTTCAACGACTCGCGCGACGACGACGTGCGCGTCTCGCTGGCCGACCTCATCGTGCTGGGCGGCAACGCGGCCGTCGAGGCCGCCGCCGCCGACGCCGGGTACGACGTCGAGGTGCCGTTCGAGCCCGGGCGGACGGACGCCACGCCGGAACAGACCGACGTCGACTCGTTCGAGGCGCTCAAGCCCAAGGCCGACGGGTTCCGCAACTACCGCTCGGACGGCCTCGAACAGCCGACCGAGGAGATGCTGGTCGACAGGGCCGACCTGCTCGACCTCTCGCCGCCCGAGATGACGGCCCTCGTGGGCGGCCTGCGGGTCCTGGGCGCGAACTATCAGGACTCGGAGTACGGCGTCTTCACCGACCGGGAGGGGACGCTGACCAACGACTTCTTCGTGAACCTGCTCGACATGGGCAACGAGTGGGTCCCCGTCTCGGACGCCGACGAGGACGACGGCGAGGTCTTCGAGGTGCGCGACCGCGAGACCGGCGACGTCAAGTGGGAGGCCACCCGCGCCGACCTCATCTTCGGCTCGCACTCCCGGCTCCGGGCCCTCGCGGAGGTCTACGCCGCCGAGGACGGCGAGGAGGAGTTCGTCCACGACTTCGTCGACGCCTGGCACGACGTGATGAGCGCCGACCGGTTCGACCTCGAGTGAGGTCGGTTCCGGCCCCGGTCTGACCGGCGCTCGGGATTCCCCGCTTTTCGACGTTCGTCCCCCCGCGAGGAGCCGCGGCGACCGGTCGAGCCTGACCCCCTGCTCCGACGTGCGTGCGCGAGCGCTGGGACGCGACCGGCGAGACCGTTCCCGTCGCTCCGGGGCGACGACGCCGCCGGTCCGCGCGGGCCCGTCGCTCGAACCCCGCGCGTCCTTCCGGATTCCCCACGGCTTAGTGGGTGCAATCCCGAGGGGATGGTGCTATGGCTGCCGACGTATCCAACGAGAGCGACACGTTCGACATCGGCGGGGATCTGACCGTCCACCGACTCGGGTTCGGCGCGATGCGGCTCACCGGGGAGGACATCATCGGGCGACCGGACGACGAGGCGAACGCTCGCGACGTCGTCCAGCGCGCGGTGGAACTGGGCGTGGACTTCATCGACACGGCCGACTCCTACGGTCCCGGCGTCAGCGAGCGCATCCTGCGCGAGGCGCTCGCCGAGGTGGACGCCGACCCGGTCGTCGCGTCGAAGGCGGGCCTGCTGCGCCACCGCGACGGCGAGTGGCTCCGCCACGGCGACCCCGACTACCTCCACAACCAGGTGATGGTGAGCAAGGACCGCCTCGGGGTCGACAGCATCGACCTCTACCAGTACCACCGCCCCGACCCCGACACTGACTTCGAGGACTCCGTCCACGCGTTCGCCGAGATGAAAGACGCCGGGCAGGTCGACCACGTCGGCCTCTCGAACGTCACCGTCGAGCAACTGGAGACCGCTCGCGACATCGTCGACATCGCGACCGTTCAGAACCAGTACAACGTCGCCTACCGCGGCGACGAGGACGTCTTGCAGGCCTGCGAGGAGTACGACGTCGGGTTCATCCCGTGGGGGCCGCTGTACACGGTCGACGACGAGGGCGTCGCGGGCGTTCTCGACGAGGTCGGCGAGGCGCACGACGCATCCCGCCGGCAGGTCGCGCTCGCGTGGCTGCTCCACCACTCTGACGTGACGCTGCCCATCCCCGGCACCTCGAGCGTCGACCACCTCGAGTCGAACGTCGCCGCCTCGCAGATCGGACTGACCGACGAGGACCTGGCGAAACTGAACGACGTCGACCCGCAGTAAGCGGTCGCTCGTCGGGGTCGTTTTCTTCGCGTTCCTCGCTTCCGGTCGGTACCAGTTTTTCCCGCGCTCGTCGCGCGTCGGTGCCGTCGCTCGTCGGTGCGATAATGTGAGAATTCGGAGCCAGCGAAACGCTGACGCCGTAGTCAGAGTGTGAGACTTACTGTCGCTGGAGGTTCGACGCGCGCGGGCCCTTGTCGGCCTGCTCGATGTCGAACTCGACGTTCTGCCCCTCTTCGAGGTCCGGGCCGCCGACGTCTTCCATGTGGAAGAACACGTCGTCGTCCGCGTCCTCGGTGTCGATGAAGCCGTAGCCGCCAGTGTCGTTGAAGAAGTCGACCTTACCGGACGCCATCAGAGGCGCTCCAGGTTCGTCGCGCGCGGGCCCTTGTCGGCCTGCTCGATGTCGAACTCCACTTCCTGTCCCTCTTCGAGGTCCGGACCGCCCACGTCCTCCATGTGGAAGAAAACGTCGTCGTCAGCGTCCTCAGTGTCGATGAAACCGTAACCGCCAGTGTCGTTGAAGAAATCAACCTTACCGGATGCCATTGCTTCTAAAGACAGACGCGGGGGATGTATAAGAGTTCCGAGAGAAGCGTTACCACGGCGCGTCGGGGCGTCTCGAGCCGATATTCGGCGGCATCGGGCGATACCGGTCCGGAGCGGCGCGGGCGAGGGGTTTTTGTCCGGCGGTGCGGAGTTTCGAGGTATGAGCGAGGCAGGGGAGCCGCTGTACGTCGGGGCCGACCGGTCGGGCGGGTCGTGGTTCGCGGTCGCGTTCGACCGGTCGGGGTTCGACCACGCGGCCGCGTTCGACGAGATCGGCGACCTCTGGGTTCGCTACGAGGAACGGGCCGAGCGCGTCCTCGTCGACGTCCCGATCGGCCTCCTCGAGGCGGGCGAGTCCGGGCGGCGCTGCGACGAACTCGCCCGGAGCGCCCTCGGCGAGATGGCCGATGCCGTCGTCTCGCCGCCGGTCCGGGAGGCGACGCGCAAGCGTCGCTACCCCGCGGCCCAGCGGACCAACGAGCGCAAGACCGGCCGCGGCCTCTCCGAGCGGGCCTTCGCGATGAGCGACGCCATCGCCGCGGTCGACGAACTCCTCCGGAACGTCCCCGAGGCCCGCACCGCCTTCGCGGAGTCCCATCCCGAGGTCTGTTACCGGGCGTTCGCCGGCGCCCCGCTCGAACACGACCCCGCCTTCGCCGCGGGGTACGCCGAGCGGATGCGGACGCTGGCCCGTCACGACCGCGACGCGCCGCCCGTCGTCCAGGCCGCCGCCGCGGCCACCGAGGGCCGCGAGATCGCCGTCGCGGACGTACTCGCCGCGGTCGCGCTCGCCTACACCGCCGCGCCCGGCAGCGGGGACTTGCGGACGCTCCCCGCCGACCCGCCGACCGACGACGAGGGGCTCCCCATGGGCATCGCCTACCGCGCCGACTCGCCGCTCGTGACCGAGTGAGCGAGGCGGTCGACGACCCCGCCGACCTCATCGACGTGGTCGAGGCGCCGAACTGACCGCTCGTCGCTACCTCCCCTTCGCGCCCTTCCCGCCCTTCTTTCCGCCCTTTTTCTCGCCTCTGCCCTTCCCGCCCTTCTTCTTGCCGTTGCCCTTTCCGCCCTTCTTCTTGCCGTTGCCCTTTCCGCCCTTTTTCTCGCCTCTGCCCTTCCCGCCCTTCTTCTTCTTCTCTTTCGTCTTTCCGTTGCCCTTTCCGCTCGTCTTCTTCTCTTTCTTCTCGCCCTCGTCCTCCTCCGCTGTCTCGCTGTTCCCGTCGTCTTTCTCGGTGCCGCGGCCGCGCCCGTTGTTCTCTCCGCTCTCTCCCCTCTCGTCGTCCTCCTCGTCGCCGTCGTCTTCCTCGTCTTCCCCGTCGTCGTTCCGGTCGTTGTCGTCGGTGGAGTCGAAGACGTCGACGGCGTCGGTGAGGGAGAAGTCGTCGCCGTCGCTCTCGCCGTCGCCGTTCGTCGTCCCGATGAGTTTGGCGAGTTCGTTCGACGGGTCGAGCCGGGTCTCGTCGACGTCGAAGTGGAGCTCGCACTTCCCGTCGTCGCGGCCGTGCCCCTGCTCGTGTCGGGCCGCGGCGGCGTCGCCGTCGTCGACGGCGTCCGGCGCGCCGAACTCGACGGAGTCGACGTCGATGCTCGACGGGTCGGGACAGTCGACCTCGACGTGCACGAGCCCGTTGCCGTTCACGTTGACTTTCCCGTCCGGCGGTGCGACCGAGAGGTCGAAGGGCAACACCGACCCCGACGAGTCCGACCCCGACGACCCCTCGACGGACACCGTGAGCGGCTCGTCGAGGTCCAGTTCGAACCGTCCGACGCCGTCGCCGTCGGCCGAGAGGAGCTGCCAGTCGTCGATGTCGCCGTCGAAGTGCTCGCCGTAGAGCTCGGCCGCCTCGTTGAACGCCGGGTCGATCCGGAGTTCCGCTCCCGGGTCGAGATACCCGAGGGCGCCGCCGTCCCCTCTGCTCGGGGCCCACGTCCAGTCGATCTCGTGGGTCGACCCGTCGACGTCCCAGTTGTCGTAGTTGCTCTCCGGACGTTCGCCCGACTCGAACAGGTAGTAGTCGTCTTTGACGAGCCACTCGGCCCCCTCGGGGACGCCGGAGACGGTCCAGGTGACCGCGCCGCCGCCGTCGTCGTCGATCTCGTCGTGGACGACCACGAGGCTGACGCCGTCGGGCCCCTCGTAGAAGAACAGCAGCGACGTCGACGGCCGCTGGAGGTCGCGCGTCCCGACGGAGGCCCAGTACGGCCCCTCGCCGGGGTCGGTCGCGCCGTTGTCGCCGGTGTACTTCTCGGGGATCCGCAGGTCGTAGAACGCCTCGACCGATTCGTCCCCCGACAGCGGCGTCACCGCGTAGCGCTCGTCGCCCTGCTCGACGACGAATCGACGCTCTCGCTGGTCCTCGCTGTCGCCCGCGGCGTCGCTCCCGTCGTCGGTCGCTCCGGCCGCGCCCGCGCCAGCGGCGCCGAGGGTTCCCGCCGCGGCGAGCGCAGCCAGTAAGCTCCGTCTGTCGACCGCCGTTGCGTCGCTCGACCGAACTCGGTCCGTCATACCCCAAGCCCGAACGGAGGGGACATTGTTATGACGGGCTAACTCGGCGTCCGCTCGCCGCGTCTTCCCGGCTCGGCGAGCGACCTCCACCGCGCTGGGAGTAGGGGCGGATTACTCGCCGCACGGATCGCCGGATAGCGGCGGGACGATCTCGACCGGCGGCGGCGTCGGAACCGACCGGACCGGCGCCGCCGGCGGCAACAAGTTCGCAAGAACTGATTTGACACGAGCGTAACGTATCTGACGTATGGATTTCGAGATCGGTCACAGGCCCTCGTACGCACAGTTGACGCTCGACCTCGATGCCGGGGAGTCGGTCCGGGCCGAGGCGGGTGCGATGGTCAGCATGTCCCCCCACGTCGACGTGGCGACCAGCGCGGAGGGCGGAGTCTTCAAGTCCCTGTCGCGGTCGCTGTTCGGCGGCGAGTCCTTCTTCATGAACACGTTCACCGCGACGGAGCCGGGGGCGATCCAGCTCGCGCCGGCGCTGTCCGGCGACGTGCAACACCACGCGCTCGACGACGAGACGCTCTACGTCCAGTCGACCTCCTTCCTCGCGTCGGACCCGGCGGTCGACGTCGACACGGAGTTCGGGGGCGCGAAGACATTCTTCGGCGGCGAAGGGCTCTTTCTCCTGCGGATGACGGGGACGGGTCCGGTCTTCCTGTCGAGCTACGGCGCCATCGACGAGCACGAACTCGACGGCACGGAGAAGTTCGTCGTCGACACGGGCCACGTCGTCGCCTTCGAGGAGTCCCTGTCGTTCGACGTGCGGAAGGTCGGCGGGCTGAAGTCGACGCTGTTCAGCGGCGAGGGGCTCGTCTGCGAGTTCGAGGGCGAGGGCCGCGTCTGGACGCAGACCCGAAGCCCGGACGCGTTCCTCTCGTGGCTGATCCCGAAGATTCCCTCGCGAAACACGACGCAGACGACCTGAGCGGGCTCGGTCTGCGCGCCGGACCCACGCAATCGTTATGACATGTCGGTCCGAACGGCGGGTATGAGCGAATCTGTCGACTTCGAGGGCGTCTCGCTGTCGGAGCAGGTCGTACTGGCCGGCGTGCTCGAGCTGTCGTACCGCGGTGACACGCCGGCGCACGCCGGGGAGGTCCGCCGCGCGTGTAACGACGCGATGGAGTCCGTCGAGAGCGACGCGCTCGGGACGGTGACCGGGGCCGAGGTCTCGCGAACGCTCAACGAACTCGAGGCCGCGGGACTGGTCGAGGGGACCCGCGACGAGACGACCGCCACGGGCAAAGGCCGACCGACGTATCGGCTCGCCGTCGACGGCGACACCGTCCGCGACCACCTCGCCGACGACGAGCGCGTGGCCCCGCTCGCCGACCGTCTCGACTCGCTCGGTCGGTAGACCGGTATCGGCCTCAGTTGCCGTACCGTTATGCGCTCACGGACGCTGGTTTCGGCGTTCGATACCCCCTTCCGAGACTGGGCTTGCTAGCGCAAGCGACGGTCTCTGGGGACCGGACGCCGAACCCCGAGTATGGGGATCACTGACACGCTGAAGGACATGTTCGTCTCCGGTGACGACCCCGGCGTCGCGTACGAGTGCGCCCGCTGCGGCGAGCGGTTCGACACGGCCCGCCAGACGTGTCCGGCCTGCCACGGCACTGACATCGAAGAGGTCGAGGGCTTCGACGCGGCGCCGGAGGCCTGAGCGGTTCGGCGGTCCGGTGACCGTCTAGCGACCGAGGCTCCGCTCGCTGCCGACGTGGCTCGGGTCGTGGTCGTGGCGAGCCTCGCCGCCGTACAGGAGCCCCGCCCCGCCGCCCGAGTACCCCGCCTTCGGCGTCGACGAGGGGGAGGCGGGCGAGCTGTTCCGCGAGTCGGTCCGCGTGCTCCGGACTGTGTGGCGCGAGGAGTACCCCGAACTCGACTCCGTCTACGGCGATCTCGACGGCTCACTGGACCTGCTCCCGAAGCCGACGACCGAGACGCTCCCGCTGTTGGTGACCGGGCACGCGAACCAGCCGCTCTCGTGGATCGGCGAGCGCGGCGACGGCTGGGTCTACTACCAGCGGACCGCCGCGGACGTCGCCGAACAGATAGACGAGTGGCGCGACCTCGCGGGCGAGAAGCCCTACGTGCAGGTGCTACACGTCGCGCTCGCCGAGGACCCGACCGCCGGACCGGAGCGGATCCACCAGGGGTACGCGGCGGGGACCGACTGGCTGCGCGAGCACGTCCGCGACCTGCGCGACGCCGGAGTGGACCACGTCATGATCAACGTCCGCAAGACCGACCCCGAGCGCGACGAACGGGCGGTGCTCGACCAGTTCGCCGACGAGGTGCTCGAGCGGCTCTGAGAGCGGGGACCCGGTCGTCGCCCGGCCGGAACCGGCTCCGCTCGCGCGGAATCGGCCGACCCTTCCGGTACGCACACGCTTTTTCCGGCGCCTCTCCTCGCTCGGACGAGACTCGCGATGACGCTGACGCCAGAGAAACGCGACCGACTGGAGGAACTGCACAGCGCGCTCATCAACGACATCACCGACGAGATGGGGATCGACGACAACGTCATCCCGGGCACGCGGATCCGCCCGGTCTGGTCGAAAGAGCCGGCGGTCGGCACCGCCCACACGTCCCAGCGCGTCGAGATCGGCTACGAGGAGGGCGGGGACGACGACGACGAGGAGACCGACCCCCACGACATCGACTTCTTCCAGTACCTCGAGGCGACCGAGGAGAACGACTTCGTCGTGATGGCGGCGCCCACGGACACGGAGGTCGGGCTGTGGGGCGAGCTGTTGAGCACGATCGTCCAGGAGAACGGCGCGAGCGGCGCGCTCATCGACGGTCCGACCCGGGACTCGACGATGATCGAGGACCACGAGTTCCCCGTCTGGTCGGACGGCCACAGCGCCATCGAGTCGTTCGGTCGCGTGAGCTTCCGCGAGTGGGACGTGCCGGTCGAGATCCACGGCGTCACCATCGCGCCGGGCGACGTGATCTTCGCCGACTACCAGTCGATCGCCGTCATCGATCCCGACATCCTCGACGAGGTGCTCGAGCGCGGCGAGGAGGAACTGGAAAACGAGAACGACGTCCGGTCGGACATCCGCGACGGCGACAGCGTCTTCGAGGTCTGGGACCGCTACGGGACGCTGTAGCGGCGCCCGGGCGCCGGGGACGGTTCGGCGGTCGAACAGCCGCGCTGCGCCGCCGGTGATCGGGGTCGACCACCGAGGACGAACGTCCCGCGGACCGGGAGGCGAACCCGGGCACGCCGACCGCGAGGGCTTCCGTGGAGCGTCACGTGCCGTCCCCGTCCGGAGACCGGGCGGTAGGGAGTGCGGAGGATCGCCGCGGGTTCGGTTCGCGGCCGCCTCGCGGGTCCCCGCTCAGAGGTCGCGATCGACGCGCAGTTCGGAGTCGGTGACCGTCGCGACGGTCTCGGCGGGCACCTCGATGTCGTCGTCGTTCCTGTCGCCCAGACCCAGGCCCTGGATCCACGACTC
The DNA here is from genome assembly GCA_042217395.1 of Halosimplex sp. Taxonomy (GTDB): domain Archaea; phylum Halobacteriota; class Halobacteria; order Halobacteriales; family Haloarculaceae; genus Halosimplex. Next base: position 27,394 of record JBDGSU010000138.1, on the reverse strand, counting down.
GCCGACGTCGGGGTCGGGCTCGACGTAGGCCACCTGGGCGTCGGGGTCGACCTCCGTGACGATCCCGAGCTGTTCGCCTTCGACGTCCATGAGGAACTTCCCTTCGTCTTCCGTCGAGAGGACAGTCATGCGGTTCGGACCGTTCGCTCCGCCGACGGAAAGATGCGTCGCCCGTCCGAGGGGGGCGCGGCCGTCCGCGACCCGGATCGCCCCGCCGTCCGCTCACTGCAGGTAGCCCAGCTGTTCGAGGCGGGCCTTGCGGTCCTCGCCGATCGACACCGCGCCGCGGTCGCCGGCGACGTCCACCGAGTCGAGCCACTCGTCGAGCGCCTCGCCGAGTTCGGCGACCGCCTCGGGCCGGGACGCCGAGACGTCCGTCGTCTCTCCGGGGTCGGAATCGAGGTCGTAAAGTCGTTCGGAGCCGTCCGAACCGCGGACGAGCTTGCGTTCCTTCGTTCGGATCGCCCGCAGCGACCGGTCGTACCGCTTGGCCTCCTCGGGGACGTACCCGAGGTTGCGCTCGAGCGCGGCCATCGAGGGCTGGGGCGCCGCGTACTCGCTGACGACGAACTCGCGGCTCGGCTCGTCGGAGGTCGGGTGGAACGACTGGCCGTGGAACCCCTCGCGGGCGTCGGGCGCGTCGATCCCGGCGGCGTCCAGCAGCGTCGGCGCCACGTCGACGAGACTGACGAGTCCCTCGACGTCGCTCCGGCCGGTGAACGCGCCGCCGTGGACCACGAGCGGCACCTTCACGAGCGTGTCGTAGAGGCAGTACTGGTGGTCCATCAGGCCGTGATCGCCGACGTTCTCGCCGTGGTCGGCGGTGACCACCAGTATCGTGTCCTCCCACTCGCCGGCGGCGACCAGCGCCCGCTTCAGCGCCGCGAGCTGTTCGTCGAAGTAGGTGATCTCGCCGCGGTAGAGCGCGCGCAGGAGGTCGAGGTCCCGCTCGGAGAGCTCGCGGTCGCCGGCGAGGAACGCCCAGGGCTCCTGGGGCACGTCCATCGCCTCCTCGTAGGTGGCGCCGTCCGGCAGGTGCCGTTCTGTGGTCTCGCGCGGCGGGTCGTAGTCGAGGTGTGGTTCGAGGTAGTTGACCAGCAGGAAGAACGGGTCGCCGTCGGACCGGTCGGCGAGCCAGTCGGCGATCCAGGCCGTCGAGCGCCGGGCGCCGTCGTCGCCCGAGCGGTCGCGGACGGCCGTTCGGTAGAGCGCGTTGGCCGCGTTGACGAGCGGGTTGCCCTCGAACAGCTTCCGGGCGACGAGGCGGGCGCGACTCCCCTCTGTCTCGTCGACGAGCTCGCTCAGCGCGGTCTCGGACTGGACGAGCTGCCACATCTGGCGGAACTCGTCGAACCCGCGGTCGAAGCCCGACTCCGCGCTCAGCCAGGTGTTGTTGGAGACGCAGACCGTCTCGTAGCCCGCCGTCCGGAACAGCTCGGGGAGCACGGGCAGGCGGTCGTCGAGCCGTTCGTGGTCCGCGTGGGCGCCGTGGGCCGACGGCGCGGCGCCCGTCAGCAGCGACGCGTGCGAGGGGAGCGTCCACGGCGCCGCGGAGACGGCCCGCGTGGCCCGCGCCCCCGCCGTTGCGAGCTCTGCCAGCGTCGGCGCGACCTCCGGGTCGTATGCGTCGTCGACTCGGGTCGTGTCCGCGACGACGACGACGACGTTCGGCTGTCCAGCCATTGTCGCCCGGGCTTGGGGCGCGATACCGAAAGCAATTGACCGCCTACTTTCGTTCGTTCCCCGCGTTTTCGACCGGCCGAACACCCCGCTCAGTACACGCGGCTTACCCGGTTCCGAGGGGGCGCCTCCGGTCGCCGAATCGGTCCCGGTTCGAGAGAACGACCGGTAAGACCCCGTTACCGGTGCCGCTCGGGGCGCCTCGCGGCGTTCCGCGGGCGCTGACGAACGCGGCGGGTGCCGGCCGGGCCGTTTTCCCCCGCGATGCCCTATCGACCCCGTGTCTCTCCGATTCGACCGCGCGCTCCGGGAGTTCGACGCGAGCGGTGCGGCGCTCGTCGCCTTCGACGGGGAACCCGCGGCGGACGACGATCGCTCGCCGACGCCGGACCTCGACCGCGTCGTCCGGCTCGCGTCGAACCGCCGGGGCGCGCTCTCGCGACCGGACGTCGACTGGCTGTGCGTCCCGCTCCACGGCCCCGAGAGCGCGGCGCTCTCCGGGGAGTACGTGGGGTTCGAGGACCACCCGGTCCGCGGCGAGGTGTTCGTCTACCGCGACGCGGAAGGGTCGGACGAGCCGACCGCGGTCGCGGTCGATGCGACGGACGGGACCGAGCTCGCGCGCCGCCTCCGGTTCTGGACGCCCGGGACCGAACCCGACGAGCCGGCGCCGTACGCCGGGGACGGCCCGTCCGACCGCGTGTCGCCGCGCGATCCGGTTCCGGAGGGCGACCGCGAGGGGTACTTCGATCGGCTCGCCGGGTTCGTCGCCGACGAACGCGAGGCCGAGCGCGAGGAGAACCGCGAGCGCGCGGAGCGGCACACGCCGCGCGAACTGTTCGAGCGCGGTGAGACGGCCGTCCCCGCCGTCCGCGGGTTCGCCGCGCTGGCCGACGGGCGGCTCCAGTGTCACGCCGACGCGGACGGCGGGACGGACGTCCGTCGACGCTACGGCGTCTACGAGGGCGACGAGGTGCTCGTCCACACGCCGGGGGGCGGACAGCGCGACGCGGACGGCCCCGTGCCCGAGCGCGCCGACTCGCCCGTCGAGTTCCCGTTCGCGGCGACGGTAGCGCGGGTCACCGAGCGGACGCTCGACCTCGCGCCCCGGCCCGACCTGGGCGACGCCGAGGCCGTCGCCGCCGCGCTGAACGAGGGCGGCGGCACGGGCCTCTCCGGGCTGCTCAACCCGACGACGTACGACCGGGAGGCGGCGGCGGTCGAGCGAGTCCGCGAGGACCCCGATGCGCGCGCGCTCGTCGCGGGCGGTCGCCGGGTGGGCTTCGAGCACGAGACGGCCGTCGAGACGAGGCGACGCGACCGCGACCTCGACGGTTCGCAGTCGCTCGCCGCGGTCGCGGCGTGTTACGCCGAGGACCTCTGCTGCGTCCACGGGCCGCCCGGAACGGGGAAGACGCGGGTCCTCGTGGAGGCGGTCCGCCGCGCGGCCGCCGCGGGCGAGCGCGTCCTCGTCTGCGCCGACTCGAACCAGGGCGTCGACAACCTCCTCGTCGGCGAGAGCGCCGAGGGCGACGTCGACGAGTCCTCGCTGCACTACTTCGGGCGCCACGCCGAGGAGTTCACGCTCGACCGCCACCACGAGCGCCACTCCGACCGCGAGCTCGTCCGCGACGCCTACCGGGACGACCCCCGGCGGCCGGACGTCGTCGCGACGACGAACAGCAGCGCGGCCGACTACCCCGACGGCGCGTTCGACCTCGCGGTCGTCGACGAGGCGACGCAGGCGACGACTCCGTCGACGTTCGTCCCGCTCACGAAGGCCGACCGGATCGTCCTCGCCGGCGACCACAGACAGCTGCCGCCGTACAGCGCGACCGAGGCGCCGGCCGACGACGAGCGCGACCGGTCGCTGTTCGAGCACTGCTACGCCGACGACGGGGTGTACGGGCCGGCCGTCGGCGTCGCCCTGCGGACCCAGTACCGGATGCACCCCGAGATCGCCGCGTTCCCGAACGAGGCGTTCTACGACGGGCGGCTCCGGAACGGCGCCGCCGTCTCGCCCGTCGAGGGGTTCCCGCCGGTCCTCGGCGTCGACGTGGACGGCGAGGAACGCGAGGACGAAGCTGGCTCGTACGCCAACCCCGCGGAGGCGCGGGCGGTCCGGGCGCTCGTCGACCGCCTGCTCGACGCCGGGGTCGCCGGCCACGAGGTGGGCGTCGTCGCGCCCTATCGAGCCCAGACGGGAGCGGTCGCGTCGGAGCTGGGCGAGCTGTCGGCGGCCGGCGCCGACGAGGTCACCGTCGACACGGTCGACTCGTTCCAGGGCGGCGAGCGCGAGGCGGTCGTCGTCACGTTCGCCCGGAGCAACGACCGCGGCGACGTCGGCTTCCTCGGGCGCGCCGAAGACGGCCCCCGTCGGCTGAACGTCGCGCTGACGCGGGCCGAGCGGTTCTGCGGGCTCGTCGGCGACTGGGACACGCTCCGGGACGGCGGCGACGGCCGCAACGCCTGCGCCGACCTGTACCGCGACCTGTTCGACCGGCTGCGAGACGCCGACCGGACGCGGAGCGGCGACGCGGTCGTCGGCCGGCTGTGAGGCTCGCGCGTCGCCTCGCCTCCGGCCGGGTCGTCGCCCTCCACCGGTGGTCGCAGGCGGCCCGCGCGGCCGGCGTCACCGGCGGTTTCGAGATTCGGGGGCCGCCGGTCCGTACGTCCGCTGGCTCCCCACGTGCGACGTCGTGTGCCCGTGACGTGCCTCGCCGCCGTATCGGAGGCCCTCTTCCGAGGCCCCGAGCTCGACGTGCTGTCCGTCGCCCCGACCGGACTGCCCGGCCGGACGCTCGGACTGTCCCCCTCCGCCCCGCCCGGTGCGTTGCTGACGCTGGGTTCGTCGGTCCCCGCTCGACGCCGGCCCCTGGTTCGGAATCTGCGCCTGCTGTCGCCGGAGCACCTCGTCCTGGCGTCGGAACTCCGACCGGCGGTCCGGTGTCCCCGGAGGCTGGTTCGACTGCTGTCGGAGGGGCGGCGCGGGCCGGTGTGGCTGTCGCTGTTCGCCCTGCGGGGGGCGCCGGGGCGCGGACTGCTGGGTCTGCGGGCGACGGTCCTGTGCTCCCGGATCCCGCGACTGCGGGGGCTGTGCGGCATCGGTCTGCGGTCGTCGCCGGCTGTCGGGCGGTCCGCCTCGCTGCTGGCCGCCCGCGTTCGACCCCTGGGGCCCCTGTGGGGGCGAGGTTCGCTGCCGTCGGTCGGGTTCGCCCCGGTCGGTGGCCGGTCGCTGCTGACGGGCCTGGTTCGGCCCGCGGCGGTCGGTCCGACGCCGCTCGCCCCGTCGCTGGTCGGGGTGCTGTCCGGCACCGCCTCCACCGACGGTCGTCCCCGGCACGCCCTGACCGGGGGGCGCGCGGTCGGTTCGGCGTTCCAGTTCGCTCCGCGGTTCGGTGCGCTCGCTGTCGGTTCGGGTGGTGTCGTCGTGATGCACGTTCGATCACGGGCCGATGGCCCGGCGGGACGTTCGCCGGGGACGGGATTGAGAGCGAGCGCTGTTTACGCAAGGTCCAGTCGACGCGGTCCCCGCTCGCCCGGCCGGCTCGCTCCGCTCGCTCTCCCCGTTCGGTCGTTCGGCGCGCTCGCCCGCCCCGTCCGCGACGGGACAGCGGAACCCTCGCGCGCGAGCGCCCGGGCCGAGTCGACGTCCACATACCGCACCTGAACGGCCACGTCCTCCTCGAGGTCGCGTTCGATCCGGTCCCGGAGCCGCGCGGCGAGGTCGGGGTAGGCGGCGTCGGTGGGTCGGCTCACCGTGACGACGACCCGCGCGGGACGCCGGTTCATCCCGACGACGCCGCCGGTGTAGACGACCTCCGTGTCGAGGGCCGAGAGGTCGGCGTACGCGTCGCCGCCGACGACCGCGTCGACGTCGGCGCGGACGTCCCGCGTGGTGACCGCCGTCCGGTACGCGGTGGCGGTGAACGCGATCAGGACCGCCGACAGCGCGAGGACGACGACCGCGAGCGCGAGCAGTCGCTTGTAGGTCGCGACCCGCGCCCGGTCCTCGAACGCCCTGTCGATCGGCCGGTAGCCCGTCGCCCAGAGCGTCGCGAGCGCGGCGAGGTTGATGGACAGGGCGTTGACGAGCACCAGCAGGCCGGCGTTGAACACCACGCCCGGGTCCCACCAGGCGACGCCGATCCCCACCGCGGCGGCCGGCGGGACCAGCGCGGCGGCGATCATGACCCCGACGAGGGCCGTCGAGATGTCCGAGGAGAGGCTCCGGGCGCCCGCGATCCCGGACCCGAACGCCACGGCGAGCGAGAGCAGGTCCGGCGTGAGCCGGCCGGCGACCTGTCCGATGTCCGTGACCTCCAGCGTCGGCGGGACGAGGAACACCTCCCTGGCGAGCACCGCGAACGCGATCGAACTGGCGACGGCGAGCGCGAAGCCGGCGATCTGGTATTTCACCCCCTCGCGGAACAGGCGCTCCTCGTAGAGCACGGACCCGACGCCGGTGGCCATCGCGGGCCCGACGAGCGGCGCGATCACCATCGACCCGACGACGATCGCCGGGGAGTCGAGCAGCAACCCAGCGGTCGCGACGACGGCGCTGACGACCGAGAGCAGGGCGTACGTTCGAGCCGTCGGCAGGAGCTCGCGCGCCTGCGTCCGCAGCTCCTCGAAGGCCATCTGGTCGTCGGTGTCCTCGGCCGCCTCGAACTGTCGCTGCAGCTCCTCGAAGTCGCTCGAGACGACGCTCTCGGCGGGGACCGTCACCGAGTGCCCCGCGTCGCCGACGCCGAGCTCCTCGAAGGACTGCAACACGGGCTCGACCGCCTCCGTCGGCAGCGGGAAGAAGACCGTCACCGCGTAATCGGGGTCGTCGGTCGTCTCCGTCAGCACGTAGTCGATCCCCTCCTCGTCGAGGACCTCGAGCACCTGGTCACGCTTCTCTTCGTTCACCGTGACCTGGACGTGGCGCATACGTCCGGTTGGAGCGCGGCACGTAAAGGCGCCGCTCCGGCGCCGATCGTAGAACGTGAAAGACACGGCTCGGACGATCGCGACCGCGTGCGATCGACCCTGCAAACGCGTTCGACTTCTACGCTACAGGGGACTGATACGGAGCATCGCGGGGCAGATCGGGATCGACCGCACGCGGTCGTGCGCCCGACCCGGGGACCGCGTGCTCCGAATCCGTCTGACCGCCGCGCACGGGGGGTCCGTCCGATCCCGGAGACCGGGAAGGGCGAGGGTCCGGCGTCCCGCCAGCGAACGGACGGGTACAAGGGCCCCGAGCACCAAGTCTCTCCCGTGAAACCGACAGCGATACTCCGCGACCGGAGTCGACTCGTACGAACGCTCTCGGCCGCCGGGCTGGCGCTGCTCTCGCTGCGCTCGTTCCGGACGGGGAAGCGCCTGCGGGGCGCGCTGGCCGGGCTGGGCGCGGTCGCCCTCGGGTACAGCGCGACGAGCGGGACCGGCGACGTGACCGACGCGCTCGAGACCGGCCCCATCGACGCCGACGTGTTCGACTCGGACACCGTCGAGTCGGGCACCGACGACGCGGGCGCCCACGGGGACGCGGATGCCCACGCGGAGGCTGGCGCCGACAGCGACCGGCTGCGCTGCCCCGTCTGCGGCGAGCCGATCGTCGCCGGCGAGCGCCGCAGGCCCGACGAGAACGGAGAGACCGCCCACGAGGCCTGTCTCGAAGCGCCGGCCTGATACGGAGTACTGCGAGCCGGGATCGACCCCGGGAGTGCGCGCGGTCGACCCGGGAACCGCCCGCGAGACTCCGAACGAAATCGGGTGTGAGAGCGGTTCGAACGCGGGTCGAGCGGTCGGAACGGGCGTCTCGAGGCGGATCGCGACCGGTACGGGCGCAGAGACCCCCTGGCTGTTCCGCACAGAAACAGATATGTATCCGAAACCCCCCAAGATCAGAGAACATGGGGGACGAAATTTCGACAATCACCGTCGTCGGTGGCGGAGACGCGGGCCTCCTCGCCGCCCTCGCGCTCCGGAGGGTGAATCCGGACCTCGACATCGCCGTCGTCGACGACTTCCGCGAGCCGCCGACGGAGGTCGGCCAGGGGACCTTCCAGTCGATCGTCCCGCTCCTCCACGACGTCCTCGGGATCGACGAAGGGCGGTTCCTCCGCGAGGTCAAACCGGTCTGGAAGGGATCGTCGTACTTCCGGGACTGGTGCGGCTACGAGCCGTTCCACTACTCGTTCGACATCCGGTCGGTCAAACCGGAGCCCGATGACCCCAGATCCGTCGAGTCGCTCTATCACTACTACGAGACGGGGGACATGTCGACGCCGGCCGAGGGGATCGTCGAGCACGGGAAGACGCCGCTGGTCTACGCCCCCGGCCAGGACTCCTACGTCATGTACCCCAACGTGGCCTACCACCTGAGCGTCGGTCGCTTCAACGAGTTCCTCCGGACGCTCTGCGAGGAGCGAGGCGTCCCGCTCGTCGACGACCGGATCACGGACGTCGAGGCGAACGCCGACGGGACGCGGATAGCGGCCGTCCACGGCGCGTCCGGCGCGACCTACGAGTCCGACCTCTACGTCGACTCGACCGGCTTCTCGCGGCTCCTGATGAGCGAACTCGACGCCTCCTACCGGAGCTTCGACATCCCGCTCGACACGGCGGTGCGGGCCGCGGCGGACCGCCCCGTCGAGGACATCGTGCCCGCGACCGTCCTCGAGACGGGCGAACACGGCTGGTACTGGCAGATCGACACCTACGACGCCCGGAGCCTGGGATACGTGTTCAGCTCCGACCACGTCTCCGAGGAGGACGCGCTGGCGGAGTTTCGCGCACACCGCGAGGAAGACCTGGGCGAGGTCGACTACTACCGGTTCGACTCGGGGTTCTACGAGGAGAGCTGGATCGGCAACTGCGTCGCGACGGGCAACGCCCAGGGGTTCATCGAACCGCTCCAGGCGACGTCGCTGACCACGCACCTCAACACCGCCCTGCGCCTCTCGCGGCGCCTCGCCGCCCGCGGTCGGATCAACGACGCCGGGTTCCGGGAGTCGTACAACCGGTACGTCCGGGGCAGCTGGAACTCGGTCTACGACTTCATCAGCATCCACTACCGCTTCGCCGACGGCGACACCGAGTTCTGGCGCGAGATGCAGTCGATACCGATAAGCGACCGCGTCCGCGACTACATCGAGTACTTCGACGCGAACGGGTTCGAACTGTTCGACTCCGAACTCGTCACCGAGGAGGGCAACCAGCGCGGGATGCTCGCCTTTCCGACGTCGAGCCTCTACTTCGTCATGCGGCACATGGGCGCCGAGTCCAGTTTCTACGAGGACAACGACTTCGCCGTCAGCGACGAGGTCAGGGAGCGCTGGCGACAGCGAAACGGCTACGTCGAGGACCTGGCCGACACCTGCCTCTCCTACGAGCAGGTGTACAAGTCCGGGCTCGTGGACTCGTATTTCCGGAACGAGCGGGTGTTCGCCCAGGCCGCCGCGCCCTCCGGGCGCTAGCTGTCCGTCGCGACGGGACGACCCGTCTCGGCGCCGCGATCGAACTCCCGGTCGACCCACGCGGGTTCCTCGACGGTCGTCGCGTCGACGTCGCTGTAGACGAACGACCGCGAGACGGTCGTTCCGTCGCCGGTTCCGGTCCTGACGTAGGAGACGTTCAGCGAGCGAATGAACCCGTCCGGTTCGACGATTGCACGGAGGCTGAAGTTCGCCAGCGTGTCCACGGACGGATGGACGGGGTACCGCCCGGTGAGTTCGTAGGCGACGTCGCCGTCGACGCGCGTCTCGGCGACGCGGACGTCGTCGACCCGCAGGAACGCGCGGCTCAGCGCGACGGTCTGCGAGCGCGGGAGCGAGGGGTCGTCGAACCGGCCGTACCGGACGTCACCGCGGTACTCGGTGCGCGTATAGAGGTCGTCTCCGTCCGCGAACTGGACGGTGTCGCCCCGATCGGCGAGCCTGTCGACCCGGTAGTACCGCGTCGGCGTCTCGACCCGGAGGAGTCGCTCGGAGCGCTCGCCGTCGATGCGAACGCGGACCGCGAGCGTGTACGACCGCCCCCGGATAGCCGCCAGATGTGCGTCGACCAGCGCGTTCGCGTCCGTCACGTTCGCGCCCGTCAGACCGGGCGGGAGTCTCGGGGGCGCGGTCGTCGCCTCGGGGACCGGGACCGGCGTCAGCGTCGGCGTGTCCGCGCTCCGGCCCCCGGATTGCTCCGGGGCACCGCCCAGCGCGCCGCACCCCGCGAGGACGACCGCGAACGCCGCTGCGACGACTCGCCAGCGCATGGCCGCGGTTAGGACCGGTCGCGGAAATCGGTATCGGCGGTTCCGGGGTCGGTCGCGGGAATCGGTACCGGTGGTCCCGGGGTCGGACGGCCGACCGTATCAGACCGCCCCGTCGAACGCGTCCCGGGCCGTCCGCCAGGCCTCGATGATCGCTCCGTCGTCGGCCGACTCGGCGGGATCGATCTCGTCGCGTTCGTCGAGCCACGCGACCGTCCGGGCGAACCCCTCGGCCCAGTCGACCTCGGGGTCGAACCCGAGCGCGTCGCGCGCCTTCGAGGCGTCGTAGATCAGGCTGTACTGCAGGTCTCGGGTCAGTAGCTCCGAGCGGTCGGGCAGCGCCGCAGCGATGCACTCGGTCGGGACGTGAACGAGGTCGGGTTCGGGCGCGTCGATGGCCGCGGCGGCGGTCCGCAGGTACTCGTCCCAGGCGTACTCCTCCTCGGTCGCGACCTGGTAGGCCTCGCCGGTCTCGCCGCGTTCGAGGGCGGCGACGAACGCCGCCGCGACGTCGTCGCGGTGACAGGACGCCCACAGCGAGGTGCCCGAGTCGTGGACGACCAGCGGCAGCCCCCGCCGCAGACGGTCGACGAAGGCGGTCCGCTCCCACCCGAGGCTGTAACAGAGCCCGCCACGCGTACCGCCCTCGCCGTAGGTGTGGCCCGGCCGGAGCGTCACGACGGGAAACCCCGACTCCGCGTGGGCGCGCTCGAAGCGGCGCTCGCACTCGGCTTTGGCCTCGCCGTAGTTCTCCCCGGCCGGCTTTCGCGCGGCGTCCTCGGTGATCGGGTAGTCGTCGACGGGGTGGTCGTAGGCCGCGACCGAACTGCAGAAGACGTAGCGCTCGACGTCCGCGCAGGCGCGTATCGCGCTCTCGGCTTCGTCGGGCGTGAAACAGCGCATGTCGATCACCGCCTCCGGATCGAGGTCGGCCACGTCGGCTTCGAACCGCTCCAGGTCCTCTCGGTCGCCCCGTACGCGGTCGACGGCGTCGGGAACGCCGACGTCCGTCTGCCCGCGGTTGTACAGCGTCACGTCGTGTCCGGCCGCGAGGAGTCGCTCGGTGATCCCGGTGCTGATGATGCCGGTGCCGCCGACCAGAAGCGTGTCCATACCGACCAGAATGCGACGGGACACAAAGGCCTACGCCCACCGGCAGAACGGTGAGGGAACCGGCAGCGACGAAGCCGTATCAGTCGCCGCTCTCGACCGTGACGTCGTGGGCGGGGCCCTCGACGACCGTCAGGTCGCGACCCGGTACCGTGGCGTCGCCGAGGACGATCTCGCCGTCGCCGGCGTCGATCTCGACGGGTTCGCGCCCGAAGTTCGTCACCCAGGTGTAGCCGTCGCGCTCGGTGAGCCTGACGTCGTCGGGGAGCAGGTCGGCCGCGGGGACGCCCGCGCGCTCCAGCAGGTCGGCCGCGAGCGCGTCCGCGAGGTCGGCCTCGGGCCAGACGCCGACGTAGGAGACCCCTCCGTCACCGTGGTCGTTGCGGACGATCGCGGGTTCGCCCTCGGCGGGACCCGAGGCGTGGGTGCCGAGCACCTCGGCGTCGTCGGCGTCGAGCCACTCGCCCCACGTCCGGAACTCGTAGGTCTCGCCGTCGTACTCGGCGTGTGTCTCGACACCGGGCGCGAGGCTCTCGTGCTGGACGACGCGGGCGCCCAGGGCCGCCGAGAGCGGGCCGGGTGCGAGTTCGTCGCGGAGTTTGTGGTGTTCGTCTTTCGTCGCCGAGCGGACGGTGAGGACGAGTTCGCCCCCGTCGGCGGCGTAGTCGGCCAGTCGCCCGGCGAGGTCGTCGTCGACCAGGTGCAGGGAGGGCGCGACGACGGCGCTGTAGCCGTCGAGGTCCCTGCTCGTCGGGACCAGGTCGACGGTGACGCCGCGGCGCCGGAGCGCGCGGTAGTAGGCCCGGCAGTGCGGCCAGTAGTCGTAGTCGGGGGTGTGACGTTCCGAGTGGAGCGCCCACATGCTGTCGTAGTCGACGAGCAGGGCGACGTCGCCCTCGGGCGCGGCGAGGTCGCCCAGTTCGGCGAAGTCCTCGGCCGCCTCGGCGGCCTCGCCGACGCCGCGGTCGGGCGACCCGTCGTAGTTGTTGAGCGCGCCCCAGTACTGCTCCTGCCCGAATCGGCAGCGCCGCCACCGGAAGTACGAGACCACGTCGCAGCCGTGCGCGGCCGCCTGGTGGGCCCACAGGCGCATCATCCCGTCAGCGGGTTCGGCCGAGTAGGGGTACGCGCGGATGTCTCCCGACTGGTTCTCCATCACCCAGAACGGCCCCTCGCTCGCACCCCGGTAGAGGGCGTGGTTCATCGCCGTGAGGTCGGGGTCGCCGACGCGCTGGATGTCCGCGCCGGCCTCGCTCGCCGGGTCGGGCGTGTCGGGCGCTCGCTGGGCGTGCAGGGTGGGGTAGGAGTCCCACGCGGCGAAATCGAGGTCCTCGCTCACGTCGAAGGCGTCCAGCGGTTCGAAGTCGCCCATGAAGTTGTGGGTGATGAACCAGTCGTCGTCCGCGGCCTCGGCGGCGCGGAGTTCCTCGACGTGGAGGCGGTTGTACTCCGCGACGCTCTCGCTGGAGAAGCGATGGAAATCGAGCAGGCGCGTCGGGTGGTGCTGTCCCTCGGCGGGAGTGGGGCCGGGCACGTCGACCTCCGAGAAGTCGCGGTACTCCTGGCTCCAGAAGGCGTTGCCCCACGACTCGTTGAGGTCGTCGGCGTCGTCGTACTTCTCGCGGAGCCAGTCGCGGAAGGCGCTCTGACAGTCGTCGCAGTAACAGCGGACGGTGTCGTGACAGCCGAACTCGTTGTCGGTCTGCCAGCCCGCGACGCCGTCGTGGCCGGCGAAGTGCCCGGCCAGTTCCCCGATGATACGGCGGCTCTCGCGCCGGTAGTCGGGGGAGTTGTAACAGTACTGGCGGCGGCTGCCGAACTCCAGGGGCGTGCCGTCGGGCGCTTCCTGGTGGATGCCGGGGTACTCGTCGGTGAGCCACTTCGGGGGCGTCGCGGTGGGCGTACAGAGGACCGCTCGCATCCCGTGGTCGGCGATCAGGTCGACCGCCGTCTCCAGCCACTCGAAGTCGTAGGTGCCCGGTTCGGGCTCGAAGCGGTTCCAGGCGAACTCGCCCATGCGGACGTACTCGATGCCGGCCTCGGCCATGCGCTCGACGTCGGTCTCCCAGCGCTCTCGCGGCCAGTGTTCGGGGAAGTAACACACGCCAGTGTCCATACCGCGGCACTGGACGGCCCCGCTTATATAGGTGCGCTCCGCGGTAGTTCTGGTAGGGTATCGAGCGGTCCCGGGTCGGTCGGCGGGCGGCGCCCGGTCTCGGACCGGACCGATCGGACGTCGCCGACCGGTCCGAGAGCGGTGTGGAGAGCCACCGGACCACGACTTATTTATATTTCCGGGGGAGATATAGGAGCCATACCTATGTCCGTCAATTTCGACAAACGGCGCAACGTCGGGGTCCTCCTGGCCATCGTCGTTGCCACGGCCGTTCTCGTCTTCGTCGGGACGCGATTTCTCCGCAACAGCATGGGTTGGAACCTCATCGGGGAGGTCGCGTACTCCCTTCTGATCCTCGTCCTCGCGTTGTTCACCTACGACAGGTTGCTGGTTCGATAGCATGACTGGTTCGGACGAGGAAACACATCGACTATGACGACCGACGACACGTACACAGGGTGGTCGCGAGTCCCGCCGCGGGACACGCGGGCGGCGATTCGACAGACGGCGGGGGGCATGGCCGAACTGGTTCGGTCGACGCTCGGGCCGCTGGGGCTCGACAAGATGATCGTCAGGCGGATGCCCGACGACGAACTCCGGGGGTTCGCCAGCAACGACGGCGTCGCCATCATCGAGGAGTTCGAGGGCGAGACGGACAACCCCGTCGCCCAGGAGTTGATCATGCTCGCGGAGGACCACGAGGACGACGTGGGCGACGGGGTCACGACGATGTTCCTGCTCGCCTGCGACCTGCTCTCGGCGTCGATGGACCTCGTCGACCGGGGCGTCCACCCCAGCGACGTCGTGGAGGGGTACTCCATCGCGGCCCAGCGGACGATCGAAGACTGGACCGAGATGGCTCTCCCGGCGGCCCGGGACGGCGAACTCGACCGCGACACCCTCGAGACCATCGCGATGACGGGCATGACCAACGGTCGCACCGAGTCGTGGCCGCTCGACCGGGTGGTCGACACCGTCGTCGACGCGGTCCTGCGGGTCTCCGACCCGGCGACCGGGACGACCAGGCTCGACCACGCCGACACCGTCGCGGTCCCTGGGGGGACCGTCACCGACACGGAACTGGTCGAGGGGACGGTCATCCCCCGAGAGGTCGTCGACGCCGAGTACCTCCTCCCCGCGGAGGGACCGATTCTGCTCGTCGACGGCGATCTGAAGTCCCGAGAGCTGACGGCGGACGTCAGCGTCTCCGTCGACCCCGAGGACCCCGGCAAGACCGCCGGCGGCTTCGACGAGAGCGCGGGGATCGCGAAGGCCATCGGCGAGACCGGCGCCGTCGCCGTCGTCGCCACCGGCGAGGCGGACATGCAGGTCGCCTACGAACTCGCCGGCGAGGGCGCGGTGCTCGTCAGGGACACCAAAGACACCAACTTCGAGTACATCAAGCTGGTGACGGGCGCCACCCCGGTCGGACCGGTCAGCCCCGGTGCGTCCGTCGACCCCGACGCGCTCGGTCGCGTCCGGCTGAGCCTCCGCGACATGGGCCGGGAGACCGACTGGCTCGCCTTCGAGGCGCCCCCCGGCGCCGACCAGCCGGCGGTCACGCTCGTCGTCCGCGGCGGCACCGAGTCGGCCGCCGAGGAGGCCGAACGGCGCATCCGGAAGGGGAAAAACGCGCTCCGGGCGGTCATCCAGGACCCGCGTGCGATCCCGGCCGGCGGCGCGCCCGACGTGGCCGCGGCGAGCGACGTGCGCTCGTTCGCCGCGCGGTTCGACGGCCGCGAACAGCTGGCCGTCGAGGCGTTCGCGGACGTGCTGGACACGATCCCGAAGACGCTCGCGCGCAACGCGGGCCGCGACCCGATCGAGACGCTGACCGACCTGCGGGCCCGTCAGGAGGCCGGCCACGCGCGGGCCGGCCTCTCGGTCGACGGCGACGTCGTCGACGACGTGCTCGCCCACGACGGGCTCGACTCCTTCCGCGTCCGCGTCACTGGCCTGGTCCGCGCCGTGGAGTTCGTCAACGAGTTCACCCGGATCGACGGTTTCCTCGTCGACCAGCGCGACCCCACGGTCGACCGGGTGCTCGGCGAACCCGAGTACGACAAACCGCCCGGAAACCTGATGGCCGGCCCCGACCCCGATAGCTGAACCGCCGCGGGACGGGACCGAGAACCGAGCGCTGAAAACGGGACCACAGGGCCGGCGTTTTCACGCGGTTCCTGCGAGACAGTTCGGACTCGACCGCACGACCGCGTGCGGCCGCTCCGAGACGCGCTCGAAATACTCCGTCTACTCCGTCTCAGACCAGTACCGTCGCGACGACGGCGACCAGCGTCACCGGCAGCACCGCGATGACGCTCGCTTTCCTGTCGATGTCGTAGAGTTCGCTCACGACGGGGAGCAGGAGGAAGCCGACGGCGACCCACCCGGCCGCGATGAGGATGCCGGCGAGGCGCATCTGGGGGGTCGCGGCGAGCGCTCTGTGGACGTCCGCGACGGCGGTCGGTCCCTCGCCCGTGACGGTCGCCACCGAGTCGGGGATCGTGAGGGCGAGGGCGGCGCTTATCGCCATCAACGGGACGAACACCAGCATCAGGTAGGCGCCGGCCTTGAAGATACCCGTGTCGATAGACTTCTCGTCGGCGAAGAACCCGGCGAACGCGCCGATGACCCCGAAGTAGATGAACCACGAGAAGCCGCCGAGAAAGATCCCGTAGAGGAGGTTGATCAGCACGGCGGCGGGCCAGGCCCGAAAGAGGTAGCTGTTCGCGATCGCGTACGGCTCCGAGAGGAACTCGAAGACGCCCCGGACCACGCCGTAGGCCAGGAGCGCGACCACGGGCGGCACCCAGCCGTAGGCCCTGACCGTCGCGACGAGTTCGGCGAAACTCTCGGCGGACCGGAAGGCGCGCGGGAGCCGGCGATAGGTCAGTTCAGTCGCCCCGGCGCCCACGTCGGGACCGTGCGGGTCGGCGTTCGGGTCGTAGCCCGGGTCGTAACCGGGCGAGCCGTCGTCAGCGCTCATGTGATCGTCTCGTATCGGGACTCGCGACCACCCGGGCGATAGACGGCGGGTGAGAGGAACACTTCGGGGAGTCAGTCGTCGGCACCGGCGGTCTCGGTCTGTGCTTCGACGGTCGCCGTCGTCTCGATGTCGACGTTCTCCCCGGTCTGGGGGTCGAACACGTGCATGTGTTCGGTCTCGAACGTCAGGTAGACGGTCCCGTGGTTATCCTCGTACTCGCCGGGGACCGACCCCGGCTCGATGAACACCTTGTACTCCTCCTCGTCTTCCTCTTCGTCCTCGCCGATCGAGACGTCGTCGGCGATGACCTCTTCGACCCCGGTCCCGTCCTCGAGATCGAAGTACAGCAGGTCGTTGCTGCCCAGCGGTTCGATGATGTCGACGGTCGCCGGGACCGACTCCTCGACCGCTTCCAGGTGGACGTCGATGTGCTCCGGGCGAAGCCCGAGCAGGAGCTGGTCGCCCGTGGCGTTCTGGGCGATCGCCGAAGCGCGCTCGCCGCTGATCGAGACGTCGATGTCGCCGACCAACCTGCTGCCGTCGACGTCGATCTCGGAGACGAACATGTTCATCGACGGGCTGCCGATGAACTGGGCGACGAAGACGTTGTCCGGTTCGTTGTACACTTCGCGCGGGGCGCCCACCTGCTGGAGTTCGCCGTAGTTGAGGATGGCGATGCGGTCGGACATCGTCATCGCCTCCTCCTGGTCGTGCGTGACGTAGATGGTCGTCGTCTCCAGTTGCTGCTGGATGCGCTGGAGCTCGGTCCGCATGTGCTTGCGGAGCTTCGCGTCCAGGTTCGAGAGCGGTTCGTCGAACAGGAACACCCCGGGGTCGCGGACGATCGCTCGCCCGGTCGCGACGCGCTGGCGCTGCCCGCCGGAGAGGTGTTTGGGCTTCTGGTCGAGGTGGGGCTCGATGCCCATCATCTCCGCGGCCTCCTCGACGCGGTCGTTGATCTCCTGGTCGGGGAGGTCGGTCGAGCGCCTGAGACCGAACGCCATGTTGTCGCGCACCGTGAGATGCGGGTACAGCGCGTAGCTCTGGAACACCATGGCGATGTCCCTGCTGCGCGGGGGCAGGTTGTTGACGACGGTGTCGCCGATGTGGATCTCGCCTTCGGTGATGTCCTCGAGGCCGGCGACCATCCGCAACAGCGTCGACTTCCCCGACCCCGACGGGCCGACGAGCGTCAGGAACTCGCCGTCCTCGATCTCGAGGTCGAAGTCGTCGACCGCCAGCGTGTCGCCGCCGTAGATTTTGGTCACCTCGTCGAACAGTATTCGGGCCATGGGTTATCGGTCGCCTCCGTTCGGGTTTACGTTTTCGGTCGTGTGGGTGGTGTTTCGTGTCATGTATCGGACCTCCTTGTCACGTCTTGACGGCCCCCTCCGCGAGGCCGTTGATGATGTACTTCTGCAGGAAGAAGAGGATGATAAACAGCGGCAGCGTCGCGCCCAGCGCGCCGGCCATCAGCAGGTCCCACTGCAGGGAGTAGCGGCCGACCCACGTGCTCAGTCCCGGGGGGAGCGTCGTCTTCGCGCTGTCGCTGATGAGGATCAGCGACATGACGAACTCGTTCCAGGCGAAGATCCACGCGAAGATGGCCGTCGTCGCGATCGCGGGCGCCGACAGCGGGACGATGACGCGTATGACCGCGCCGACCCGGGTCGACCCGTCGACCATCGCCGCCTCCTCCAGGGACTCGGGGAGATTCTCGTAGAAGCCCCGCAACATCCAGATGGAGAAGGGCAGGACGAACGCGACGTACGCGATCGTCAGGCCGTACAGGGTGTTCACGAGGCCGAGGTCCCTGAAGATGAGGAACAGCGGCACCGCCACGAGGATGAGCGGGAACATCTGGGTCAGCAACAGGAACGTCGACACAGCCTTCCGGCCGCGGAACTCCAGGCGACCGATGCTGTAGGCGCCGAACGTACAGACCACGATCGCCAACGCGGTCGCGGAGAGCGTCACGATCGTCGAGTTCTTGAACCAGATCAGGAAGTCGGTCTGGTTTATCACCCTGTCGTAGGCGTCGAGGCTGGCCCCGTTGACCCACGTCATCGGGTCCTCGATGAACGTGAGGAACGAGACCGGTTTCAACGAGACGATGGCCATCCAGATGACCGGCAGCAAGATGAGGAAGATCGACCCCCAGACGAACGCGTGGAAGCCGACGGCTTTCAACCGGTCGACGGTCTTCGAGGACAGTTCGACGCCGAACAGTTCGGTCGTATCGGACGTTTTGGTCGCCATGTTACTTGCCTCCGACTTCTTCCTGATAGAGCTGCAGGTAGACGAGGCCGTACCCCATCATGATGATCAGCATGACCACGGCGATAGCGGCTGCGAGGCCGAAGTCGCTCTGGCGGAACGCCTGCCGGTAGATGTACACCGGGAGCACCATCGACGCGTTCCCGGGCCCGCCGCTGGTCATCACGTAGATGAGCGTGAAGTGATTGAGCGTCCACAGGCTCTGGAGCAGCGTCGTCACGATACCGATCGGCGCGAGGAAGGGGAGCGTGATGTGTCGGAACAGGTCCAGTCGGGTCGACCCGTCGACCCGGGCCGCCTCGTAGAGGTCCTGGGGGATCCCCTTCATCGCCGCCAGGAACGTGATCATGAAGAACGGGAAGTTCCGCCAGACGTACGCCAGCGTGATCGAGAAGAGCGCGTACCGACCCCGGCTGAGCCAGTCGATGCGCGCGAATCCGAGGAGATCGAGGATCCCGTTGAACATCCCGAGGTTGAAATCGAAGAGCAGATTCCAGTTCAGCGCGACCGCGATGAACGGGATCGTCCACGGGAGCAAGAGGAGCGTCGTCGCGACGGACTGGCCCTTGAAGTCACGGTCGAGGATCAGGGCGAATCCCAGGCCGATCACGGCCATCATCACGACCGCGGCGAACGACCAGACGAACGTGTTCTTCAGCACGTTCCAGAACTCCGGCAGCCCGAAGATCTCGACGTAGTTGTCGAGACCGACCCAGACGTTCGGTCTGAGCGCGTGGTACTCGTAAAAGCTCATCAGAATCCCGCGGAGGATCGGAATGACGCTCACGATCGCGAGCGCGACGAGCGTCGGTAACAGGAACAACCAGCCCCACACGCTCTCTTTCGAGAGCAGGTACCGGTACTCCTCTGTTATCGACCCACCGACGGTCGGAGTAGCGTTTGACATGCTCTACCAGAGGGACCGTCCGCAGCTACTTTATTGAATCGGATCCGGGCATCTCACCGTTCGGTTAATCGACGTATACGACGGCGCTATCGCGCTTCGAGCGGGGACGCCGAGACGGTACCGTCCGGTCGGGGGAACGATGTCGTCGGTTACCGGAGCGAAAAATCGACTGCGACAGACCGAACAGCGGGGAAGCCGGTCCGGTCCCCGTCGGGGGCCGGTCTCCGAACGCCGCGTCGCTACTTGTAGGGGTTCCAGATCTCGGGCTTACCGTCGCCGGAGATCCAGTCCTGGACCATGTCGGGAGCGTCGTCCAGCGACGGACCCGACTTCTTCTTCTCGAGCGTCTGGTCGACGTAGTCGGCCTCGTTGATCGTCGAGCGGATGTTGTTGCCCATGCTCCGGAGCGCCTTCTTCGGGTCGGCGTCGCTGCCGATCATCGACGAGATGGCGACCGAGTACCCCGAGGTTGCGCCCTCGAGCGACCCCAGGAACGGGGTCGACCGGCCCGACCCGGTGATGCCGTACCGGACAGCATTCGGGGCCTGGGCCAGCCGGGTCTCCAGCCAGGAGTCGGGCAGCTCCGTCGGGTTGTTGGTGTAGAGCTCCATCTCCTCCTGCCCGCTGCGCACCGGCATGAACGTCGGTGCCGACACCGGGAAGTACTCGCTGAGGTTCTCCGGCTGGGTCATGTAGTCGACGAAGTTCTTCGAGACCGACGAACCCGGGCTGTGCTGCGCGACCTTGTCCTTGAACGACGCGAGGACGCTACCGCCCATGAACGAGTGCCTCTCGCCGCTCGGGCCGGCGGGCATCTCCGTCAGTTCTGTCGCCTCGGCGAGGTCCTTGTAGTCCTCGTTGACGCCCTCCTGGGGGTCGATGAGGCTACGCGCCAGGTCCGTCGGCAGGTGGGCCGCGGCGACCTCGCCCGACTGGTAGAGCTCCTGGTTGGAAGTGCTGTCGACGCTCCCCCACCCGCCAGGCGCGGTGCCCCACTTCTCGCGCATGCTCATCACCCACAGGTGGGTGAACAGCGAGGCGGCGGAGTCGGTCTCGACGCTCCACTTCCCGTCGTCGTACCCGTACCACTGTCCGCCCGCCTGGTAGTTGAACGCGGAGACGTTCTGCCCGGTCGTGGTGTCCTGTGCACCGGGCGTCGTCCACGCGCCGGACAGGTCCGTGTTCTCCATGATCTTCTGGCCCTTCGTGACGATGTCCTCCCAGGTCTCGAAGGTGCCGTCGACGCCGCCCTCGTCCATCAGGTTCCGGTTGATGTGCGTGGTGCGCACCTCCATGAACCACGGCACCGACCACTGCTCGCCCTGGAAGTTCTGCCACTTTTTGATCACGTCGTACCAGTCGTCGTACTGGTTGAACACGTCCGTAAGCGGCTCGGCCGCACCGCGGTACCCGAAGTCCACGGAGTGTTCGCCCGCCATCTCCGAGACGTTGGGAAGCGACTTGCCCTGGATGCCCGACTCCCACTCCTGGAAGATCGAGTCCCACGTGATGACCTCGGTGCTCAGGTTGACGTTGGCGTCCGCGGCGTCTTCGAAGCCCTTGGCGGCTTTCTTGATCCCCTTGGTCTCGGCCGGGATGTATCCCCGCATCGTCCACCAGAGGAAGTCCTTCTCGCCCGTTCCATCCGAACCGCCGTCGCCGCCGCCGTCACCGCCGCCGTCACCGCCGTCGCCGCCGTCGCCGCCGTCGCCACCGTCACCGCCGTCGCCACCGTCACCGCCCGAACAACCGGCGAGTCCGGCCGTGGCGCCGACGGCACCGGCTGCCGCCGCCGTTTCCATGAAGCTCCGGCGCGAGTACTCGTCCGCCTCGTCTTCGGCGACATCGGACTCGCGTCCAGATGTCGATCCACTGTCATCAGTCGATGGCATACTTTCATTTACGAAACCACCGATATATAGTTAACGGGACCCGGAATCGAACGCGGCGCGCGACCAGGCGCGAATATTTTCAGTATCAGGGACACGTTACGGTGTGTCTCGAGCGTCGATGGGGTCGCCTGGACCCGGAGACAGAGGGTGACCGCCCCCTCGAGCGGCTCCCTCGAAAGCGACAGGCGCTCGATGAACACTCGGCCGTCGGTCGGGAGTGACGGTCCACGGTTCCGTCTCGTATCTGGACGATCACACGGGAGGTGTGCGATTTCGGTCTCCGAACGGAGGCGGATCCGGAGCACGCGTTTCCCGGGTCGACCGCGTGCGGTCGCGCGGTGGGTCCCGGTCCGGCTCGCAATCCCCCGTACGAGGGCGGACGAGGTTCCCAGAGGGGGACCGACGGTATCCGGAGCGGACACGCCCGAGAGAGGGCGTCCGCGAGGATCGGCGTCGGCCGTCACGCGACCCCAGAACGTGGCGGATCCGCGGCTCGCCGTCGCCGGTGGCCCGCGGCGGGACGTCGTCGGGTACGTCGTGATCGTCGAACGGACGGGGCGACGCGCCCGTCGACCCGGGAACCGGCGGTCAGCCCTGTCGGTGTATCGGCGGGGTCTCCTTCGGCGACCGGGCCGCCCGCGGCAGCGCCAGCGACCAGATCGCGAACTCCAGCGCCGCCAGCGGGACGCCGATACCGGCGGCGAACAGCGGCTCCTCGAAGATGAGCCAGAGCGCGAGGACCACGAATCCGGTCGCGGCCAGCGCCGCCCCCGCGGCGCCGGGATTGACGCGCCACCGGATTTCGTCCGTATCCGCGTGACCGAAGCGGTCGAGTCGCACGAGGTAGGGGACGAACAGGACGGCCCCGACCCCGGAGACCGCCGCCACGAGCGCCACGATCCCCGCGCTGGCCCCGGCCCGGTGGGCCGCGAACCCGAGTGCGGCGGCGGTCAGAACGCCGCTCGCCGCTCCGACCGCCGTCAGCGAACCCGCGCTATCCGAAGTGGCTTCCATCGACCGGTGTTCGGGAGCGACCGACCTAAAACGCACGGCTCGACGAGCGACGGTACCGACCGCGGGTCAGTCGAGCGCCTCGACCAGCAGGACGGCCGCGACGAGCGAGAAGACGAGGGCCGCGACGGGTTGCTCACCGGTTCCAGCGCGGTAGATCCCGTATCCGAGGCCCGCAGTGACAGCGCCAACGACACCGCTGGCGGCCACGTGGACCGCCTCGACGCGAGTCGTGTCGGCCTCTCGGCCGAGCTGCTTCCCGATGCTGATCGCGTTCCCTCCGGTATCCCACGCCAGTACGGCGAACGCGACACTGACGAGAACCGGCACGACGGGGGCGCCCCGCACGCCGGCGACGAGCCCCGCACCGAACAGGCCGAACGCCCCGAGGCTCACGGCGGCGTCCGCCCCGCGGACGAGCCCGACGGCGAGCAGTATCGCTCCCAGCGTTCCGACGGCGAGCGCGGGCCACGAATAGAATCCGCTCGCTCCCAGGGCGACGAGCGCGGCGCTCATCGAGACCAGTCGGCTCAGACGCGTCGGGGATCGATCGATCGGTTTCATCGCGACCACCGCTCGTAACGGGCGAGCGCGACGGCTAGCGGTTCGTCCCGCTGCCAGTCGACGACCGGGACGCCGGCGCTCCGAAGCGCCGAGAGACGGAACAGCCGCGCGACTCGCGAGAGCCGATGACTGGGCGTTCGGTCGGCGGTCGGATCGGGGCTGACGACCGTGACCGGATAGCCGTATTCGTCGAGCCGCCGCGCGAACCGACCGCCGTCCTCGTCACAGAGCGGCGTGACGAAGACGACCTGCGTCCCGGGGGCGAGTCGCTTGCGGAGCTGTTTCCCCCACCGAGTCATCGCCGATCGGCCCGCGGTCGGGATCGGCGCCAACGCGGGGTGGGTCGCGAGGAGCTCTCGCGCCTCGGCCCTGTGGTCGACACCGGTGCCCGGAGCGAGCCAACACGGCTCCGGACTCAGCGCCGTGACGCCGACCCGATTCCCCGAGTCTGACAGGGTCGCGAAGAGCTGTCCGGCCGCGTCGACGGCGCGGTCCACCGCGTGCGGCGCGTGCGGCTCGGGCGAGACGTACGCCGTCTCCCGGGCGTCGATCACGATCACGACCGTCGCGGCGCGTTCCTCGCGGAACTCGACCGTGGAGAGTTCGCCCGTCCGGGCGAGACGGTTCCAGTCGATCCGACTCATGGTGTCCCCCGTCCGGTACTCCCGACTGGCGTAGAACTCGACACCGTCGCCCCCGCTACGGGTCTTCACCTGCCCCACGTGCTGCGTGGCCCGCTCCCGGAGCGGGACGGGTTCCGCCAGCGGCCGGAGCGACGGGACGCAGGTCAGCGTGGTCTCCTCTCGGAGGATCCGTTCCTGCTCTATCGAGGCCGCGAGGTCGCGCGCCACGACGAGAGTCGGTTCGAACGCGTGTACGCCTCGGCGAGCGGCGACCGTGTACGTGAACGTCGCACTCCCCCCGGGACGAAGCGCCGTCCCGACCCGCGGTGAGCCGTCGGTGACCGCGAGGGATTCGGGAACGCCGTCGACGAGCCTGAGGTCGGGGAGAGAGCGGTCGCTCTCGTTCGTGACGGTCACCGTCACTTCGATATCGTCGCCGGGCTCCGGCTGGTCGGCGTCGAGCGCCCGGTCGATGGACACGCTACCCGGCGGGAGCGCCACCGAGCGGGCGTAGGCGGCGAATCCGATGCCGACGACGCCGGCGAGCAGCACCGCGGGCCGCTCGACGAGAATACCGACGCCGATCCCGAGGAGCGCGACCGCGCTCACACCTCGCCAGTGTCCCGTCGAATGAGAGTCTCGGGAGACGACGCCCCCCGTCCCGTCGCCGGACCCGTCGGTCTCGCGGTTCGTCGCGGTGGAGAACCGGGTCAGAGCGGAGTCGGTCTCGGAGTTCGAAGCGTCACCAGCGGGGCCTCGGGGAGTGTCCGTCCCCTCTCCGGTCGTCCGCGCAGTCACTCCGGCCGCCGCAGCGATCGCGTCGACGGTGTGGCGAATCCCTCGTTGGACGGACGACTCCCGAGAGACGACGTCTCGGATCCGAGTCCGAACGGACCGCGTCGGTCCGGTCTCGCTGTCGAGGAACGCGGCGGCGTGTCCGTCGTCGGTCCACGTTCCGGTCGCGACCGCTTCCTCGGCCTCCGATTCCGAATATCCCCCGTACTGCGTGAGCACCGCCACCGCGGCCGAGTGGAGCCCTTCCCGGAGACGGGTCCGGTGATAGTAGGGACGCCGGGAATCGAGGAACGCTTCGAGCACCGTTTCGAGCTCGTCACCGGGCGGTGGGGTCGCGACCGGGAGTTCCGGGTCGGGCGTCGCGGCTTCGTCGAGCGCTCCGTGCCGACGGCTCCGAACGACGCGCAGCGCCTGGACGAGCGCGAGCGCACCGATGACCGAGACGACGATCCGGTCGAGACTGAACGCGGCGAACCCCGGATAGACGACCGCGACCAGGCTCAACCCCAGAGCGGCGATCCCGACGGCCAGCGCGAGGCGTCGATGGTTCACGAGTCCTCCTCCGCGTATCGGCCCTCGATCCGTCGGAAGATAGCGACCGCTCGCCGTTCCCGTTCGTCGGACGGTCGTCGGTCCCCGTATCGAACGTCCTCGAACAGGCGCGTGAGCTCGGTGACGTCTTCGCGGCCGAGACCGGCCTCGACGGCGGCGGCGGCGAACTCTCCGGGCGTGCTCGTCCCGGGGTCGTCGACGGCGAGCAAGTCGGTCATCTCTCGCCAGGCGCGATACACCTCGTTGTCGACGTCCTCCTCGTCCGCCTCGTCTTCGATCCGGTCGGCCGCGCGCCCCGCGGCTCTGCCGACGGCGGCGGCACTCGCGCCACCGTCGTCTGACTCCCCGGAGCCGTCGTCGCTCTCGTCGGTCCCGATTCTGAAGAGACCGACGAGAGCCCCAGCGAGTGCGAGACCCAGCACGAGCAGTAGAACCAGCGATGACGGACCGGGCCGGGGCGCGTCCGATCCGCCACCGCCGCCGCCACCGCCACCGCCGCCGAAGAGACTCCCGTTCCTGGGCAGCACCATCGGCGGACGCGGGGGAGTCGCCGGCGGAGGCAGAAACCGGGACAGCACGAACAGTAGCCCGAGCAGAGCGACGCCGGCGAGGACGATCCCGAGCGTTTCCCGCCAGTAGAGGATCACGTACGCGACGAACGCCAGTACCCCGATACCCGCCAGAACAGCGAGTATCTCTCTGAGATGCGGGATCTGTACCGCCTCTCCCGGAGTCGAGCCGGGCGGCCGAGGCGATACCAATCCGCCGTTCCCGCCTTCACCGCTCCCGGGAGGGCCGCTCGGGCCGCTCCGCTCGGGAACGACCGTCGAATCGAGCGTCGACGCGGCGAACGCGACTGCCAGAACGGCGAGCACGGCGATTATCGCGGTTCGAGTCGTGTCCCTCATCGAGTTGGCGTCGATCGAATCCCGCCGAGAGAGACCGATTCAGCGTTCGAGATCGCCGTCTGCCCGTCCGGCCGTCTGTCCGTCCGCTGTCCGTCCGTCCCGTCGGCGGTCTGCGGTTGTGTCGCGATACGTCCATGTCGTGGCACGATAGCGACCTTACGGATTGAATGTTCAGTCAGGGTCAAGAACCTTCCTACCTCGAGTAACCCGCCGAGGGGCGCGGGGCGGGGAACGGTTCCCGGTGGGTTTTCACCTGTCACGGGCCGAAATCCGGACATGGACGCACGCGATCGACTCCGGAAGAACATCGTCGCAGAGTCGAGGCCCTACGGTTACTCGCTCACCGTCTGGAGCGGCGGCCACCTTCTCGTCGCCGTCTACGGGATCCCGAGTGTCCTCGACGTCTTCGCCTACGTCGCCGGGGCGCTCGGTACGTTCGTCGTCCTGACCGCCATCGCTTTCGGGGGTGTGGTCGCTACGACGAGCCTCGGCGGGCGAAAGGAACTCCTCGGGGTGACGGCGACTCACGTCGTCGCGACGGCGGTGACGCTCTCGGGCGGCTGGTTGCTTCTCCTGACCGTGCGGTCGGCGGTCTCTCAGGTCGTCTCCTTTCTGGTGCTCGCCATCGCGATGACGCTCTCGTATCACCTCCTGTTGCTACTCGAACCAGCCGTCTCCAGGGCGGTGGTGGCCGCGGTCGCTCCGGACGAGGAACGAGAACTCTGATCGTCCGATAGGGGCGTACCGGAGGCGAGCGCTGTCGCGTCGTGGTCCGTCCCGGCGACGATCGGATCCTCGTCCGGTAGGCGAAGCGATCGGTCGAGAGCACCCACGCTACTGGCTCCGGGTCCTCTCTACGCCGGGGTCACGCACGAGCGCGTCAGTCGTGTCAGCCACCAACGGGTGAACTCGCGGGCTCGTCCGTTGGACTCCCGAGTTTCGCGCTCCCCGCCCCGAACTTCCCCGTCCTCCGTTCTAAGGAGGGGAGGGCCTTCTCGGGTTGGCCCGGGGAAGGGGAGTCGGAGGGACTCCTCCGTCGTCCTCTGCCGTCGGACTGGCCGACGGACGGCCCGTCTCACCGGCCGCTTCTGGGCCCGTGAGACCGGGTGCTGGCGCGCCGGTATCACCCGAGTTCGCGGTACAGGATCGGGCCGCCGACGGCGACGAGCAGGCCGAACACGACCACGAGAAGTCCGATCGCAGCGAACTCGACCCGCCGGTCGGCCACGCCCGCTATCTCGGCGAGTGACGGCGAAGAGGGGTACCTGTCGTAGTACAGGAACGCTATCATCGCAGCTCCCCCTACGGAGATTCCGCCACCCACACGAAAGAACACACTGTCGTACTTCCCTCGGTCGTCCCCGGTCGGGATGTCGGGCATCTCATCGGGGACGCCGCTCATAGCTAGCCTGATCGAGTCGCTCACTTTATTCTTGTCGTCCGAAAGAGACGGTGTTCAGACGTGCGACTCCCTCGGCCGGATCGCGGAGTTCGACTCCACCCGGGACGAAGTATCGCGGTCGAGGGCTCGTTCGCGGTATCGGCCATCGGAATATGTCGCCTTCCGGATCGTGAACCGGGGGAAGACATGCTCGCTCCCCCCGCTCGCTGTGCGTGACTTCCAGGGTTCAGAATCCGTTCGGGAGCATTTTCACTGCTCACTACGTTCGCAGGAAAATGCCGCCTCCCGGATTTGAACCGGGGACAGCTCGATCTTCA